>NZ_JAPYKS010000002.1:0-383028 GCF_037179605.1 Mesorhizobium salmacidum (SeqCode) | reverse complement strand
AAGCGAGGCAAGCTCGGCGCGCTCATCGCACAGTCGCTGAGCGAGAACGCCAAGGCGGAGTTCCATGTGACTTCCAGCGCTGACGAAGGCACCCGGGTCACAATCGTGTTCAAGCGCTCTGCCGCTGCAGCCTAGACTGGATACTGAAATGGCGCTTCACCCACGCTGGACCGGCCAGCCTGCTGTGATCTATCCGCAGCAAGGTTGCGAGCCGGCGGAAGGCTCGCAACAGGCCTTGGCTTTCCGCTCTTCCTCCAGCCAACGGTCGCGCGGCTTGCAGCTTGCCGGCCGGGGCGAAAGCTCGACATGCACCGCGCCCTCGACGAGCCGGGGAAGGGCGGCCCGATAAAGCGCGATCGGGCGCACACCGTCGCTGACCTCAAAGGTCAGCCGGGCGGAAGGGTCGAGGTCGACATGCTCCGTTACCTTGCGGATGATCGCGGAGAATTTCCCGGCCGGCATATGCGTGCGGTCGCCCTCGTCAACGTCCCAGAGCTGCACGAAGATCTCGGCCCAGGCTTCCGGATTGGCCCGCAGTCCAGCGCCGCGAACGTGCCCGCCTTCACCTCGGTGACGTGGTAGCCGGGTTTTACCGGCCGGCCATCGTAGAAAAACACCAGCGGCCTGTCCTTGTGGCCGGCCAGAAACCCCAGCAGGCCAGCGATGGTGATGTCCTCGGGATCGCTGACGATGGAGAGTTCAAATTCCCGATTGTCAGAGGCAAGCATGTGCGGTAATCCTTGTTTCAACATTTCTAGGATTGTTGAAATATGGATGAACGTCAAGCCCTGTCCGCCTTCGCGGCCCTTTCGCAGGAGACGCGTCTGCGCATCCTGCGGCATCTGGTGATCGCGGGTCCGGATGGTATTGCCGCAGGCGCTATCGCCGAGAAGGTCGAGGTCTCGGCGTCGAATGTGAGCTTCCACCTGAAGGAACTCGAACGGGCTGGGCTGGTAAGCGTGCGCCGCGATTCCCGGTCCATGGTCTACAGCGCCGAATATGAAGCGCTGAGCGGGCTCATCCGCTTTTTGATGGAGGATTGCTGCTCCGGACGGCAGGAGATTTGCGCGCCGGCGCTGGCGCCGGGCTGCTGTGCGGCCGACGCGCAAGAGACGGCTCAATGACAGTCGAGCGCCAATTCGACCTGCCGCGCCGCCTGGTCGCCGAGAGCCTCGGCACGGCGCTGCTGGTGGCTACGGTCGTCGGTTCAGGCATCATGGCGCAGTCGCTGACGACCGACGGCGCACTGGCACTTCTGTGCAACACACTGCCAACCGGTGCGAGCCTGGTCGTGCTGATCACAATCCTCGGCCCAATATCCGGTGCCCATTTCAATCCGGCCGTGTCGCTCACTCTCGCTCTTTCGCGCCGCCTGTCGGCCAGGGATTGCACCTTGTATATACTGGCCCAGCTTGCCGGCGGCGTTGCCGGAACGATGATCGCGCATCTGATGTTCGGGCTGGCGCCGCTGGCGCTGTCGACGCATGGCCGCACCGGCGCCGCGCAATGGCTTTCGGAAGGCGTTGCGACTTTCGGCCTGCTCGCCGTCGTCCTGGCCGGCCTGCGCTTCGAACGCGCGGCCGTGCCCTGGCTGGTCGGCCTTTATATCACCGCTGCCTACTGGTTCACCGCCTCGACGTCCTTCGCCAACCCGGCGGTCGCGGTGGCGAGGGCGTTCACCGACACGTATTCCGGAATCAGCCCGGCAAGTCTTCCCGGCTTCATCGCCGCCGAGTTCGCCGGCGCCGGCTTGGCCTTGGTCCTGATGACCTGGTTGCTGCAGCCGCAATCCGAAATCCAACCTCTTGCCGTCAAGGCCGCGCCATGACCGTCACCATCTACCACAATCCCGACTGCGGCACCTCGCGCAACACGCTTGCCATGATCAAAGCGAGCGGCGAGGAGCCGGTCGTCATCGAATATCTGCAACATCCGCCCAGCCGGGACCGCCTGCGCCAGCTTATCGCCGCCATGGGAATTCCGGTGCGCGCCTTGCTGCGCGAAAAGGGCACACCCTATGCCGAGCTTGGCCTGGCTGATCCCGAATGGACCGACGAGCAGCTGCTCGATGCCATGCTGGAGCATCCGATCCTGATCAACCGGCCGATCGTCGAGACGCCCCGGGGGACGCGGTTGTGCCGGCCATCCGAGCTCGTGCTCGACCTGCTCGACCATCCGGCGACCCACTTCACCAAGGAAGACGGCGAGGTGGTAACCGGTGACCGTGGCATCAAGTGATCGGGGCCTTTCCGAGCTCGATGCCTCGGAGCCTGATGACAACCGGTGTGGTCGTGCTGGATAGCACCGCGCCTTCCATCGCCGGGGCCATGGCGTTCGCCGTCATCTTCGGCATGGGCAACGGGCTTTTCAGCATCGTCACTGGCTCGCTGCCGCTCACACTGTTCGGCAGCGAGGGCTACGGCCGGCTGCAGGGGCGGGTCATGTCGGCCCGGCTGATCGTCTCGGCCGTGGCGCCCTTTGCCCTGGCATTCGCCATCATGCATATCGGCATTGCCTGGTCGCTCGGAGCGATGGCGCTTCTGGGCGCCGCCGCGCTGCTCGTCCTGGTGGCGATCACGAGACTGCCGAACGCCCGCAGCGACCGGGTGTGATGTCCGATAGCGTTGCCCGCCGGTTATGGCCGTGCCCTCATCGAGGCATCCGCGCTGTCTCACGACAGCAAGGCCGGTTCACCCTATTGCGTTGCTGCCGGGCAGGTTCGCCTCGCGGCATGGAGGATGAACCAAAGTGACATCAATGCCGGTTGCTAGCCGCGAAGCAGCACCCTTGCCGATCGCGGCGCTGATGGGCGCCATGGTGTCGATCCAGATCGGCGCCACCTTCGCCAAGACGCTGTTCCCGGTGATCGGCGCGCAAGGCACGACGACGCTCAGGCTGGTCATCGGCGCGCTGATGCTGATCGCGGTGCTGCGGCCCTGGCAGACGCGGCCCTCGCGCGCTACTCTGCCGTGGCTCGTCGCCTATGGGGTGACGCTGTGCGCGCTCAACCTTCTGTTTTACGCGGCACTTGCCAGGATCCCGCTCGGCGTCGCGGTGGCGCTGGAGTTTTCCGGTCCCCTGCTGGTGGCGACGCTGACCTCGCGGCGGGCCAGCGACTTTGCCTGGATCGCACTGGCGGTCGCCGGCATCGTCCTGTTGTCGCCCTTCATCCGTTCGCTGCAGCCGCTTGACCCGATCGGCGTGATGCTGGCGCTGGCGGCTGGCGGCTTCTGGGCGCTCTATATCGTGCTGGCGCAGAAGGCGGGCGCGGAACTCGGCACCCGCACTACCGCCTATGGCATGGCCATCGCCGCCATGCTGGTGCTGCCCTTCGGCGTCGCGGAAGCAGGATCGGCGCTGCTCGCGCCCTCGATCCTGGTCAGCGCGCTGCTCGTCGGCCTGTTTTCCAGCGCGCTGCCGTTCTTCCTGGAGATGGTGGCGCTGACCCGCATGCCGGCGCGCATCTATGGCACGCTGACCTGCCTGGAACCGGGGCTCGGCGCGCTGGCCGGGTTTTTATTCCTGCGGGAAAACCTGACCATGCCGCAACTGGCCGGCATCGCCGCCGTGATCGTGGCCGCCGCCGGCACCGCGCTGACCTCGAAGCCGCCGGTGCCTTCGCCGGAGTAGGGTGGGTCGAGGAAGGCGCAGGCTCACGCTGCACGGCCGGTTGTTCAAAACCGCAGGCCCAGATTGATCTTCGCGCCCTGGTCGACCGTGCCGCCGCCGAACTGCCCGGTGTAGGACAGGCCGAGCGTCGCATTGGCCGACATGTCGAGGTCGAGGCCGGCCTCGATCACCGCGGCGTCCCTGGCGACAGGCACGCCGGCGATCGTGAAGGCGTCACCGCCGGTGAAGGCGAAGCTGGACGTCGGCGTGACATCGCCGAAGGCGTGGCGCCATCCGAGCATGCCGCGCGCGGTGGCGTCGATGCCGCCAAGCATGAAGCCGGTCGAGCCCCGCAGGCCCAGTGTGGTGAAGGTGGCGTTGGTGCTTGCGCCGGTGCTGGTCAAGGCCGCCGCACCACCCGTTTCGGTGAAGCCGTCGCTATGCACACTGACATAAGCGAGATTGGCGAAGGGTTCGAACTTGAAGCGCCCGGCATCGGCCTTATAGGCGAGTTCGCCGAACACTTGCGCCGTGCCGGCGTCGTAGTCGGCCGAGAGCTGATCGGCAAAACCGTTGAAGGCAACCGAGCGTTTTGTCGAGAGGCTGTTCCAGCTGTAGGCCGCACCGGTGCGGAAGGCGATGGCACCCCAATTTGTGCCGCCATAGAGGCCGAGATGGTAGCTGTCGCTCTTGCCGGATGACTGACGCTCATCCACCTCAAAGGAGGAATGGCTGTAGCCGCCGATGAGGCCAATGCGCCAGCCGCCGACCAAAGTGTCGGCACCGGCCAGCAGGCCACCGGTCGAGCGGTCGAAGGCGGCGGCGTTGCCGTCGGAATCCGTCTTGCCCCAGGAGCCGAAGCCCTGGCCCCAGACGGCGAAGCGGTCGGTATCGGCGGCGACCATTTCGGGCCCGCCTTCGCCATAAGCCATGACCGGCAACGCTGCCGCACCAATATCGCCGAAGGCGGCGCTGATGCGATTGTTGGCGGCGTCGCGGATGAAGCGGCTGTCCTCCAGCAGCATGCCCTTGGCCGAGGCGTGAATTTCGCCCGAAAGCTGGTCGAAAGCGTCCTGGGCGGCGGCTTCACTCGGCAGGGCGAAGATGGCATCAAACAGCGGATTGCCGCTGCCAAGGCTTTCGGCGCCGCCGCCGGTGGCGATCTGATTGGGCGTCAGGCCGACGTCGGCGAAGGCCTTTGCCTGCATCACGTCAAGATAGACATGCGTCGGGTCGTAACTGGCGAAAAGGCCGCTGAACGGGCCCAGCCCGCTGATCGTGTAGGTGCCGGTGACGCCGGCGTCGGCCTCCAGTACCGTATAATGCGTGCCAACCACGTAAGGCGCGGCGTCCGTCTTGACCAGGTCGAGAATGGCGCCGGATGCGATGGTCGCCGTACCCGTCGCATCAATAAGATCGGACTGGCCGGTCGAGGTCAGCTCGACTTGGTAAATCGAGCCCGCCGCCTGGTCGAGACTGCCCGCGACATGCAGCGTGCCGATCGAATTGCCCGGCGCGATGATGCCGCCCGATTGCGCCGTGATGGCGCCCACCGTGCCGTTGCCGCCCAGTGTGCCGCCAAAGACTGTCACCAGCGAGTTGGCCAGCGAACCGTTCACGGCCAGCCGTCCGCCGCTCACGTTGGTGGCGCCGGTGAAGGCGCTCGAATCGGCGGTGAGATTCGTATTGCCGGCGATCTGGTTGATCGAGCCGACGCCGCCGATCGCCGCCGCGAAGGCGTAGTTCGTGTCGGTGTGGTTGAAGTTGATCGCACCCGCGCCCGATCCGAACTGGATGCTCGCCGCATTGAGCGTACCCGCGCCGGTCGCCGGCGATCCGCTCGCCGCACCGATGTTCAGCGTGCCCACCGAACCCGCCAGGACGGCGATGTCGACCGCGCCGCCGGCGGCCACCGCGCCGCCATTCGCAATCGTCAGCGCGCCTGTGCCACCAGCGCCGAGATTTAGATCTCCGCTGCTGGTCCAAACCGAGCCGGTGCCGCTGACGTTAGCCGTACCGATGGACCCGGCATCAAAGCCCAGATAGCCATCGCTGTTGGCGACGTTGCCGCCGTTCGAGATGGTCAATGAGCCCGTACCACGCTGACCGACGAGAAGGAGGTTGCTGCTGGTCCAGGTTGAGCCCGCGCCGCTGACCATTGCCGTACCCATGGACACGACCTCAAAGCCCAGATAGCCAGCCGCGCTGGCGACCGTACCGCCGTTTGAGACCGCCAGCGTGCCGGTGCCGTTTTCGCCGACATAGAGGGAAGAATTGTTGGTCCAGACCGAGCCGACACCGTCGACCGTCACGGATCCGATGGCGCCCACGGCGGAGCCTACGGTGCTCACCAGATTGACGACGCTGCCGCCGTTCGAGATCGTCAACTTGCCCGTGCCGGAATCGCCGATGCGCAGGTCCGAGAAATTGATCCAGCTCGAGCCCGGGCCGTCGACCGTGGCGGTGCCCATGGAGCCCGCGGCATTGCCCACATAGCCGATTTGATTGCTGACGGAGCCACCGTTCAAAATGTTCAGTGTGCCAGTGCCGAAATTACCCACAGACAGATCGACACTATTGGTCCAGGTCGACCCGGTACCTTCTATTGTTGCCGTACCGGTTGATCCGACCAGATCACCGACATTGCCATCAGTGTCGCTGACCGCGCCGCCATTACTCACAACCAGCGTGCCGGTGCCGAATTCGCCAACATCAAACCAACCCGACCCAGTGAATGCTGATCCGGCACCATCGACCGTCATTGTGCCGTGCGAAGCCGCGTCATATCCCAGGCCTGTCTGCACAGCCACGTTGACTTGGCCACCGCCACTGATGTCCAGCGTGCCGGTGCCGGTGCCATAATTGCCCACATACAAACTGGCTGTGTTCCAGACCGAGCCGCCACCATCGACGGCGACATGGCCAACGCCGCCCGCAAGGCCGCCAACCTCACCGTTGATACTGCTGACCGCGCCGCCATTGGCGATGTTCAGTGTGCCGATGCCAGAATTGCCGACGACCAGGTTATGCGAGTTCGTCCAAGTTGACCCAGTGCCATCGATGGTCGCTGTGCCGGTCGAGCCCGCCGAATAGCCAAGATAGGCCATGTCGTTGCTGACGGCACCGCCATTGATGATCGTCAGGTTGCCGGTGCCTTGGTCGCCCACGGTCAACGACCCGCTGTTGGTCCAGGTCGAACCCGCGCCGTCGACCGTCGCCGTGCCGACGGAACCTGCATTGTAGCCAACGAAGCCCGAGCCACTGCTGACCGCGGCGCCGTTCGAGATCGTCAGCATGCCCGTGCCAAGACCCCCGACATAGAGGTCACCGCTATTCGTCCACTTCGATCCCGCGCCGTCGACCGCCGCCGTGCCGGTCGAACCGGCAATGTAGCCAAGATAGGCCCATCCATTGCTGACCGTGCCGCCGTTCGAGATCGTCAGCATACCCGTACCGTAGCCGCCGACGAACAGGTCCGAACTGTTGGTCCAGGCCGAGCCGAGGCCATCGACCGCCACCGTGCCGATTGTGTCCGAGTACATGCCCACATAGCCCGTATTGCTGCTGACGGCGCCACCGTTCGAGATCGTCAGCATGCCCATGCCGTGATTGCCGACGAACAGGTTGGAAGAATTTGTCCAGGTCGAACCCGTACCATCGACGGTCACCGTGCCGGTGGAACCTGCATTGAAGCCAACGAAGCCCAGTTGATTGCTGACCGCGCCGCCGTTCAGGATGGTCATCGTGCCGGACCCCTGATCGCCGACGAGCAGGTTGGAGCTGGTCCAGGTCGAGCCGACACCATCGACGGTGACTGTGCCCGTGGAGGCTGAACTTTTGGCAATCGTCCCTAGGTCGTCGGTCACCTTGCCGCCAGCGGAAACGACCATCGCGCCCGTGCCATTCTGTCCGACCGTCAAATCGCCGCTATTCGTCCATGTCGATCCCGTGCCGGAGACATTCACCGTGCCATGGGAGCCGGCATTCGCAGCCACGACGCCGGTCACATCCGTTGCGGTGGCACCGGTGAATATGTCCAGAAAGCCGGTGCCCTGATCGCCGACGGTCACTTGGGAACTGTTCGTCCACGTCGATCCGGGACCTGTCACCACAACGGTGCCGAATGCCGAGAAATCTCCGCCGATATTGGCAAGATCGTCCGACAACAAGCCGCCATTTGAAACCGTCACCGAGCCGGTGCCGCCGAAACCGACATAGAGATTGCCCGTGCTGTTCCATTGCGACCCGACGCCGTCGACCGTGGCCGTACCAGAGGAGCCGGAAACGTAGCCGACATAACTATTGAGGTTATTCACAACGCCGCCGCTGGCCACGTCCAACGTAGCGGTGCCGCCATATCCGACTATGAAATTGGCGAAAGTACTCCACGAGGAGCCGGCACCCGTAACAGTTGCCGATGCATTGGCGGTTGCCGAATATGCCAATGTACCGTCTTGGCTGGTGAGAGTGCCAGCATTCGAAATGGTCAGATCACCGGTCGAAGAAGAGCCATTTGCTATGGTGACACCGGCGGCAAAAGCATTTGCGCCGTTGATGACGGTCGGGTTGACGGCGCTTGTGTTGATAGTGACATTATCCGCCGCTGTCGGCACCGACGTTGGGCTCCAGTTTCCGGCCGTGAACCAGTTCGTGGAGGCGGCGCCGGTCCAGACCTCGGCTGCCGATGCAGGGATCGGCTGGCCAAGGCCGATCAGCGCCGTCGACGTCAGCGCCAGATATTTCAACGCCTGCGCCTTGCGGCCTTCAAATCCATTCTGCGGCATTCAATCCCCTGACATGACAGTCATTTCGCCCTGAGGCTGACATGTCATCGACGCCCGGCTGTTGTCTTGGGCAAGGCCGCACTGGAATTGGACTGGAGTGAGGTGCCTTGCCTTTTTCGCGCATTGTGGCGGTTTGGCCCACTGATTGCCGCTGGTGCCCTGGCTTTCGGTCTCTCACGGAGGGAATCGGGCATGGCCGCGTCGGTTCACCAGTCGCGGAGGTGCCCGGGTCTATCTGGCGCTCGGCGGCGTACGGCCGAACCGGCGGCGGAAGCAGCGGTTGAAGTACGACACATCGCTGAATCCGCTTATCATGGCGATGTCGCTGACCCGCATGCCGGCGCGCCTCCATGGCACGCTGACCTGCCTGGAACCGGGGCTCGGCGCGCTGGCCGCAACTGGCCGGCATCGCCGTCGTATCGTGGCCGCCGCCGCACCGCGCTGACCTCGAAGCCGCCGGTGCCTTCGCCGGAGTAGAGGAGAGGCCGTCTCTTCGTCGCCGATCTCCGACGTCTGCTCCTTCATGGACTTCGCAAGAATACAACCCCACCTACGCCGGCCGAGGCTGCCGCCGAGCAGGTCTTGAAGGCCACGCGAAGCATAATTACATCAATGACTAAGCGTGCGTCGCACGCGAATGTAATGCTTTGGTCAAGCTTCATCTATGGAGGTTGTCATGGCTAATATGCTCATGGAAGGAAAGAAGGGTCAGGACTGGCTCAATCTGGTCCTTGCCATCTGCCTGTTCATCTCACCTTGGGTAATCGGCTTCGCTGCTGAAACCGCGCCTGCATGGAACGCCTGGGTTGTTGGCGTCGTGCTGGGTGTCATGGCTCTGGCAGCGCTTACCGCGTTCGCCGAGTGGGAAGAATGGGTGAGTGTCGTTCTCGGGCTCTGGCTGATCGTTTCGCCCTGGCTACTCGGTTTCATGGCGAACACACATGCGATGGCCACTGACGTCGTTCTCGGCGTGCTGGTGGTTGCCGTATCCGGCTGGGCCGTCTGGGACTTCCGTCACCCGCACGCGCACGCGTGATTGGGACGGACCAAGGGTGGGGGCTCGGCGCGCGAGTGACGGGCTCCTCCCGCAGATATGGAATGCGCGTCCAAGGTATGCGAAATTTGGGCTGGCGCCCTGGTGCCGCGAGGGCGATGGATGACGCTGTAAAAGTTCGGTCACCGCCCCGATTTTGTGAATGTCCGCCGGCATCCGTTTGCCGGGTCCGCCCGTGCCGATCTGGCCACCCGCTTGCGATCGGGAGGCCGCGCCCATGGATTTCGGTGAGATCGAACCCATATCTTGGGTAGGAGTTTGAGCGTGACCTTCGCGCGGGTGGCCCTTTTCGCCGCGGCTTTCGTCGCCGTGGCTGTCGTTTCTCTCTTCCCTTCGGCCGGGAGCGAGAAGGTTGCGTTGAGCGTCGCCATTGACGGCGCCATCGGGCCGGCAAGCAGCAGGCAGCTCAAGGAAGCGCTCGATGCCGCGGCCAGGCGGGACGCGGCGGTCCTCATCCTGCAGCTCGACACGCCGGGCGGGCTGGTCACCTCGATGCGCGAGATGATCGCCGACATCCTGGCGTCGCCGGTGCCTGTCATCGGCTATGTCGCACCGGCCGGCGGCCATGCGGCAAGTGCCGGCACCTATATCCTCTATGCCACCCATGTCGCGGCGATGGCGCCCGGCACCAATCTTGGTGCGGCGACGCCGATGGAGATTGGCGGCATGCCGTCGCTTCCGGGCGGCGACAAGGGCGATCAGAAGGACGTGGGTGACCAGAAGGGCGGGGGCGACCAGAAGGAAACCGGCGGGCGGCCGGCGGGCGACGCGATGATGGCCAAGGTGACCAATGACGCGGTCGCCCTGATCCGCTCTCTTGCCGAACTGCGCGGGCGCAACGGCGACTGGGGCGAGAAGGCCGTGCGCGAAGCGGCGAGCCTTTCGGCCAATGCGGCATTACAGGAACATGTGATCGATTTCGTCGCCCGCGACACCACCGAGCTGCTGCAACTGGCCGATGGGCGCACCGTCGATGTGGCGGGCAAGAAAGTGGTGCTGGCGACGAAGGGGCTGCCGGTCGAGACGCTGGAGCCGGGCTGGTTCATCCAGCTGCTTTCCGTCATCACCGATCCGAACACCGCCGTCATCCTGATGCTGGTCGGCGTCTATGGCATCGTCTTCGAGTTCACCAGCCCGGGCGCGGTCGCGCCTGGCGTCATCGGCACCACCTGTCTCGTGCTCGGCCTCTATGCGCTCGATTTCCTGCCGATCAACTATACCGGCCTTGCCCTGATGCTGCTCGGCGTCGTTTTCCTGATCATCGAGGCCTTCAATCCCACCGTCGTGCTCGGGCTCGGCGGCGTGGCCGCCTTTCTGTTCGGTGCCGCCATGCTGCTGCGGGTCGAGGGGCCGGGCTTTGCCCTGTCATGGGCCGTCATCGGTCCCGCCGCCGCGCTGACGCTTGGATTGGCGCTGCTAAGCGGCACCTATCTCTGGGCGGCGCGCCGGAAGCCGCCGCGCGTCGGCGGCGAAGCAATGCGCGGCCAGCCGGCCGAGATCCTCGACTGGCAGGGCGGCGAGGGCCATGTGCTGGCCTTGGGTGAGCGCTGGCGGGCCAGGGCCGATGAACCCGTCGCGGCCGGCGACAGCGTCGAGGTGACCGAGATCGCCGACCTCGTGCTGACCGTGCGACGGCGCGACGCGGGAAGGAATGGAGCAAGGCAATGAACATCGGTTATGTGGCCTACTTGGTACTTGCGCTTCTTGTGGTCATGTTCCTGTCCGCGGCTATTCGCATCCTCAGGGAATATCAGCGCGGCGTGGTCTTCACGCTCGGCCGCTTCACCGGGGTCAGGGGACCCGGCCTCATCGTTCTGATCCCCTTCGTCCAGCAGATGGTGAAGGTCGACCTGCGCGTGGTGGTGCAGGACGTGCCGCCGCAGGATGTGATTTCGCGCGACAACGTCTCGGTGAAGGTCAATGCCGTGCTTTATTTCCGCATCGTCGACGCCGAGCGGGCGGTCATCCAGGTCGAGGACTACATGGCCGCCACCAACCAGCTGGCGCAGACCACGCTGCGATCGGTGCTCGGCAAGCACGAACTCGACGAGATGCTGGCCGAGCGCGACAAGCTCAACAGCGACATCCAGGAAATCCTCGACCAGCGCACCGATGCGTGGGGCATCAAGGTGTCCAATGTCGAGATCAAGCATGTCGACCTCAACGAGAACATGGTCCGCGCCATCGCCAAACAGGCCGAGGCCGAGCGGCTGCGGCGCGCCAAGGTGATCAATGCCGAAGGCGAGCAGCAGGCGGCGGCGAAACTGGTCGAGGCGGGCCGCATGCTGGCGGCCGAGCCGCAGGCCATGCAGCTGCGCTATTTCGAGGCCTTGCACGACATCGCCGGCGAGCGCTCGTCCACGGTGGTGTTCCCGCTGCCGGTGGACTTGCTCAGCCAATTCCTGAAGCACGGGAAGAGCGCGTAATTCCCCCACGAGGGGGCGATCGGCGGCTTCGCCAGTCCCGCCACTTCACTTCACCGCCGCCAGGGCGGCTCCGGCGCGAAGCGCTTGCCGATCCAGTCTGTGAAGGCGCGGGTCTTGGCGGCTTTTCCCTTGGCCGAGGGCGTGACGACGTAGACCGCGCCTTCGTCCGCCAGCGTCCACTCCTCCAGCACGGGCACCAGCCGTCCGTCGGCAAGCTCACGGCCGACCAGCCAATCGGTGCTCATCATCAAGCCGACGCCTTGCACGGCGGCGTCGACCAGCACCTCGGCATCGTCGGTGACCAACGGCCCCGAAACCTCGATGCGTGCGCGCCGGCCCTCGCGGTCGGTCATCTCCCAGGCTGGAAAGGTCTGGAAGCCCGAGAAGCCCAGGCAGGCGTGGTCGAGCAGCGCCTGGGGTGTCTCCGGCCTGCCCTTGCGGGCGAGATAGGATGGAGCAGCGCAGAGCAACCGGCGTCGCGTCGCCACCTTGCGTGCCACCAGGCGCGAATCCTCCAGGCTGCCCAGTCGCACGGCCACATCGAAATTCTCGGCGACCAGATCGGTGAAGCGGTTGGAGAATTCGGCCTCGATGCGGACATCGGGAAATTCGGCGAGGAACCGAGGCAACAGCGGCCCGATCCACATGCGCCCGAACGTGCCGGGCAGCGCCAGCCTGAGCACGCCGCGCGGGCCGCCCCCGGCATGCGCGGACGCGACGGCCTCAGCCTCGTCGACGGATGCGAGGATGGCGCGCACACGCACCAGGAATTCGGCACCCGCTTCGGTCAGCGACACGCTGCGCGTCGTGCGCGAGAGCAACCTCACCCCAAGCCGCGCCTCCAGCGATTGCAGGCGCCGCGACAGGATGGTCGCGTCGCGCCCGACACGTGCCGCCGCCCGGGTGAAGGAGCGCGCCTCGGCGATAGCGGCGAAGGCGGTCATCTCGGCAAGGGCCGCGGGTTCGTGAGATTGCTGCATCATTCACAGTTCTCAATTGCAGAAAGCAAGGATTATCCAGAGATAGCGCAGCAAATAGGTTCACTCAATCGAACAAATTGTCCCACCGGAGTGAAACCATGAAAGCCATCGAACTCAGCCAGCCCAGGCTGGACGCCTTCCGCGCCGCCATCGTTGCAACCCCTGAACCGCAGCGCGGCGAGGTGCTGATCCGCCAGCGTGCGGCGAGCCTCAATTTCGTCGATGTGGCGGTGGCGAGCGGCAATTATCCCGGACCGAGTTTCCCGCTCATCCCCGTCGCCGACGGCGCCGGCGAGATCGTCGCGCTGGGCGAGGGCGTTACCAGATTCGCCATCGGTGATCGCGTCGTCGCGCATGCCAAGCCGCGCTGGATCGGTGGGCCGCCGCGGCCCTACGAAATGACGCAGATGCGCGGCGTCTCGATGCCGGGATCGCTGGCCGAATATGTGGCGCTGCCGGCCAATTCGCTGGTGGCGGTCCCGGCGCATCTCTCCTTCGAGGCGGCGTCGACCCTGCCGATCGCCGGCACCACCGCCTGGAACGCCATCCGCGCCGCCAATGTCGGGCCGGGCTCGGTCGTGGTGCTGCTTGGCACGGGCGGCGTCTCGATCTTCACCCTGCAGCTCGCGAAAGCCGCCGGCGCCATCGTCATCATCACCTCGTCGTCGGACGAAAAGCTGGAGCGGGCGAAGGCGCTCGGTGCCGATCATCTCATCAACTACCGCGCGACGCCCGACTGGGACGGCAAGGTGCTGGAGCTGACCGGCGGCCTCGGCGCCGACCTCATCGTCGAGACCGGCGGAACCGCCACTTTCGCCCTTGCCGTCAACGCCACCGCGCCCGGCGGCACGCTGTTCACCATCGGCTTCGTCACCGGTGCGGAAGCCACGATCAATCTGCTGCCGATCATCATCAAGGCGCTGAAGGTGGTCGGCAACAACACCGGATCCGTATCCGATCTTTTCGACGCCGCCCGTGCCATCGGCGCGGCCAGGATCGAACCGGTTGTCGACAAGGTGTTTTCACCTGATCAAGCGAGCGAAGCCTACACCCACATGGCCGCCGGCGGCCTGCATTTCGGCAAGCTGGTGTTCGGGCTGGAGTGGTGAAGCAGCTGATCTCCCTCTCCCTGGGGGAGATGCCCGGCAGGGCAGAGGGGGCGCGAAGGATCGCGGCCTTTCGGTCAATCTATAAGCGCTGAGGAGCTTGCGCTTCGCAACCGCTGAGACGCCGGCGGGACAGCGCCCCCCTCTGGCCTGCCGGCCATCTCCCCCTCAAGGGGGAGATGGCAGTTCCACCCTCAGATCAGCTTCTCCAACGTGATGGGCAGATCCCGGATCCGCTTGCCCGTTGCGTGGAACACGGCATTGGCAATGGCCGGCGCCATGCCGACGATCGCCAGTTCGCCGACACCCTTGCCGCCGAGCACGGAGGAGTGCAGGTCGGGGATGCCGACCGAGATCACCTCGATCTCGGGGACGTCGGCGTTGGTCGGGACGAGATAGTCGGCGAGGTTGTTGTTGACGATGCGGCCGTGGCGGCGGTCGACGATGCCTTCTTCGAGCAGCGCCTGGCCGATACCCATGATGATGCCGCCTTTCCACTGGCTTTCGGCCAGCTTCGGATTGTAGAGCCGGCCCGAATCCAACGCCGACACCACGCGCGATACGCGCACCGTGCCGAAATCCTCGTCGACGCGCACCTCGACGAAATGCGCGCACCAGGAGTGGCGGGAATAGTCGCCCTCGGTGTGCGGCAGCGCCATGGCGATGGTGGTGTAGTTCTTGTAGCGATCCTCTGCCGTCGAATTGGCCGGCATGGTGTCGGCGGTCGCCTCGATGCGGTCGCGGTCGATGCTTTTGAGCAGTTCGGCGATCGAGACATCGGGACCGTCGCCGCGAGGCGCGCCGATGCGGCCATTGGCGACGACCAAAGTGTTGGCCTGCAGCGTGTGGAAGGGCGAGCGCGGATCGCTGATGGCCAAGCCGATCAACTGGTCGAGCGCCGAGGTCGCCGCCTTGTAGACCGCGCCCGTCATCACGCCGGCCAGCCGTGAGCCGCCAGTGACGCCGGCGCGGGGAAACCGGGAATCGCCGAGCTTCACCACGACGTCGTCTGCGCTCACGCCAACCGTTTCGGCGGCGGTCTGCGCCAGGATGGTGTAGGTGCCCTGGCCCATGTCGATCGAGGAGCTCTCGACCTCGACCGAGCCGTCGACCAGAATGCGCACCATCGCTTCGCCATAGGCGCGCCGCACCGGATAGGTGCCGGCGGCGACGCCCCAGCCGATCAGCTGGTTGCCATCGCGCATCGAGCGCGGTTCGGCTGTGCGCCTGGCCCATCCGAAGCGTTCGGCGCCTGCTGCGAAAGCTTCGCGCAACTGTCTGGTCGACCAAGCTTTTTTCGCGTGCGGGTCCTGTTCGGCGTAGTTCTTCAGCCGGATCTCCAGCGGATCGATGCCGACCTCGTAGGCGAGCTCGTCGATGGCGCTTTCGATGCCGAAGGCCGATGGGTTTTCACCCGGCGCGCGCATGGCGCCCGGCACCACCGAATTCACCCGCACGACATTCTGTTTCGACGAGAAGTTCGGCGTCGCGTACATGATCGAGGTGACCGAACCCAGCGGCTCGACCCACATGCCGTCGATGGACGTTTCGTTGACGCCGCGATGCACGATCGACTGGATCATGCCGTCACGGTGGGCGCCGATCGTCACCGTCTGGCGGGTTGCGGCGCGGCCGCCATAGCCGGTGAAGGTCTGCGGCCGCGTCATCACCAGCCGCACCGGCCGGCCGAGCATTTTCGCGGCACTCGCGGCAATCGCGCCATGGCTGAGCGCCAGTGCCTTGGAACCGAAGCCGCCACCGATATAGGGCGACACCAGCCGCACATTCTCGAACGGCACGGCGAACCATTCGGCATAGGTGCGCGCCATGCCATCCAGCCATTGGCTCGGCTCCCACACGGTGAGGTGGTCACCCTCCCAGCGGGCGATCAGGCCATGCGGCTCCATCGGCGCCTGGTATTCGCGCGGCGTGTTATAGGCGGCGCAGATGCGCACCGGGGCGGAGGCGAAGGCGGCGGACGCGTCGCCCCATTCCTTGGTCATGGCATCGACCGGAATGCCGTCGCCGGCCTTGCCGTCGCTGAGGTCGACGATTGCCGGGGTCTCGTCATAGCTGACCTTGACCAGCGCCGCCGCGGCGACCGCCTGCTCGAAAGTCTCGGCGACGACGGCGGCGACGTGCTGGCCCGAGAAGGTGATGTCGCGCGCCAGCGGGCAATAGGGTTTGTCGGGCGGCGGGGTGCCGAACCAGTCCGAGGCGGTTCTCAGGCTGATGATTGTATCCGGGGTCAGCACCTTGAGTACGCCCGGTGCTGCCTCGGCCGCCTTGCTGTCGATGGCGCGCACCTTGCCGGATGCGATGGTGCTTTCGACCAGTGCGGCGTAGGCGAGGCCTTCGAGCTGCTGCTCGACGGCGTATTTGGCGGCACCCGTGATCTTGGCCGGACCGTCGACGCGCGATAGCCGGCCGCCGACCGCATCCGCGCCGCCGTCGAACGCATCGCCATGTCTGATGTTGTGAACGGTCATGCCGTTTCTCCCATCTTGAGAATAGCCCGTGCGACGACGCGCGGCGCGAGCTCGATCTTGTAGTGGTTGGCGCCTTGGTCGACGGCGCCTTCGACGGCGAGCAGGCTGGCGGCGCGAACAGCTTCGGGCTCCAGCACCTTGCCTTTCAGCGCGGCTTCCACGGCTCGCGCCCGCCAAGGTTTGGTGGCGACGCCACCGAGCGCCACGCGCAGGTCGCGGATGGTGCGTCCGTCGGATTCCAGTTCGAGCCCGACTGCGGCACTGGCCGCCGCGAACTCGTAGGACTGCCGGTCGCGGATCTTCAGATATGTCGAGCGGCGAGCGGCTGCGGAGGAGGGGATTTCGATGGCGGTGATCATCTCCCCCGGCTCGATCGCGTGTTCCCTGTCCGGCGTCGTGCCGGGCAACAGGAAGAAGTCATCGACCCGGATGCGCCGATCGCCGAGACGGATTGTCGCGTCGAAGGCGACGAGCACGGTGGCGAGATCGCCTGGGTACATGGCGATGCAGGCGTCGCTGGTGCCGAGCACGGCATGGCCCCTGGTGACGCCGCCGATCGCCGAACAGCCGCTGCCTGATACACGCTTGTTGCAGGCCGAAAAGTTCGAGGGATCGCGGAAATAGGGGCAGCGCGTGCGCTGCATCAAATTGCCGCCTATGGTCGCCATGTTGCGGATCTGCGCCGAGGCCGCTTGCCATAGCGCCTCCGAGATGGCGGGGAAGCGGCTCTTGATATCGTCGTGGTCGGCGACATGGCCCATCCTGGCGAGCGCGCCGATGATGGCGCCGCGCTTGCCGATCTCGATCCGGTCCAGTCCCTTGAGATGGGTGATGTCGACCAGCATGTCGGGTTCGGCGACGCCGCATTTGGCGAGGTCGATCAGCGTGGTGCCGCCGGCGAGCAGCATCGCGCCGGGGAGCGCGGCCGCCTGGCGGGCGGCGTCGACCGAAGTGGCGCGAAGATAGGAAAAATCCCTCATGACGCGGCCTCCAGCGCTGCCTGGCGCACGGCGGCGACGATGTGCGGATAAGCGCCGCAGCGGCAGAGATTGCCGGCCATGTATTCGCGGATTTCCTCGTCCGAGCCGGCATGGCCCTCGCGAATGCAGGCCACCGCCGACATGATCTGACCTGGCGTGCAATAGCCGCACTGGAAGGCGTCCTGTTCGAGGAAGGCAGCCTGCACGGGATGCAGTTCGCCCTCCCGTGCAAGCCCCTCTATGGTGGTGATGGTGCGACCCGCGGCCTGTGCGGCCAATGTCAGGCAGGCCAGCACGCGCTCGCCGTCGACATGGACGGTGCAGGCGCCGCACTGGCCATGGTCGCAGCCCTTCTTGGTGCCGGTCAGGCCGAGCCTGTCACGCAAGGCGTCGAGCAGCGTGACACGCGGTTCGAGTTCCAGCGTGTGACGCTGGCCGTTGATATCGAGATGGACAGGAATTGTGGTCTTGCTCGTCATGGGCGTCTGGCTCCAGTTGCTTGACGCTTGGGGGAATGAATTGGAGTTAGGGTAGGGAGGCTCCAACCGTTGCTTCGGACGGACCGCTCCTCACCCCAACAGGTCCTCGATCCGGATCGGAAAGCGCCGGGGGCGCACGCCGGTCGCGTGCCAGACCGCATTGGCCACGGCGCCGGCCGTGCCGGTGATGCCAATTTCACCGACGCCCTTGATGCCGAGTGCGTTCACGTGAGGGTCGTCCTCGTGAACCAGCAGCGCCTCGACCGACGGCACGTCGGCATTCACCGGGACATGGTATTCGGCGAGGTTGGCATTCTGGATCCGGCCGGAGCGCCGGTCGGTGACGGCTTCCTCATGCAGCGCGAAGGAAACGCCCCAGATCATCCCGCCATAATACTGGCTGCGCACCAGCCGCGGATTGATGACCCGTCCGGCAGCGAATGCGCCGACCAGCCGGGTGACGCGGATCTGGCCTAAATCCGGGTCGACCTTCACCTCGGCGAAGACGGCCCCATGCGCGTGCTTGGCGTAGGTCTCCTGCGACGCCGGATCAGGAGCGCCCTTGCCATGGCCTTCGATCTCGGCAAGACCCGCGCGGGCGAGGATCTCGGAATAGCTTTCACCGCGGCTTTCGTCGTCGCGCCGGTAGAGGCGTCCGCCGCGCGCCAGGACACCTTCATTGCCGGCGCCGAACAGCGGCGAGGCTTCGTTGCCCGTGGCGAGATCGGCAAGCCTGGCGATGACGGCCGCACCCGCATTGTGGATGGCCATGCCGGCCGTCGCCGTGTGACCCGACCCGCCGGCGATGCCCGCATTGGGCAGGTCGGAACTGCCGGCCCTGAAATCGACCTGGTCGATGTCGAGCCCCAGCCCGTCTGCCGCAATCTGGGCAAAGGCCGTCCAGGCGCCTTGGCCCATGTCCTGAGCGCCGGTCTCCATCAAGCCGCTGCCGTCGGCCCTCAGCACCGCGCGTGCCTCGGCCTGGAACATGAGCGCCGGGAACGTCGCCGTGCCCATGCCCCAGCCGGTAAGGAAACCGTCCGCGTCACGCATCCGCCGCGGCTGCAGCGGGCGGCTCGCCCAGCCAAACACCTCGGCCGCCTGTTCGTAACATTCGCGCAGCGCCTTTGAGGAGAACGGCTTGCCCGTCATAGGCTCGACTTCGGCATAATTCCTGAGCCGGAATTCCAGCGGGTCCATGCCGCAGGCATGGGCCGCCTCGTCTATGGCGCTTTCCAGCGCGATCGATCCGGTGGCCTCGCCCGGCGCCCGCATGAACAGCGGCGTGCCGGTGTCGAGCCGCACGGCATCGTGCGAGGTGGCGATGGCCGGACTGGCATAGAGCGTGTGCGAGGCGTCCGCCGCCGGTTCGAAGAAATCGTCGAACGTGCTCGATGTGGTCCGGGCGTGATGGGAGAGCGCGGTCAGCCGCCCTTCGCCATCCATGCCCATGCGCAACGTCTGGCGGGTCGGGGCGCGATGGCCGACCGGGCCGTACATCTGCTCGCGCCGCAGCACCAGCTTGACCGGGCGGCCGACGAGACGCGCCGCCAGGATGCCGAGCACCTGTGGCCCGGAGATCATGCCCTTGGAGCCGAAACCGCCACCCAGGAATGGGCTGCGGATGTGGACGTTCCGCGGCGCGATGCCGAACAGGCCGGCGATGCGTCCTTGCGCCATGGCAAGGCCCTGGCTCGGCGTGTCGATCGACAGCTGGTCGCCATCCCAGGCAGCGACGATTGCGTGGGGCTCCATGGCGTTGTGATACTGTGCCGGCGTCTCGTAAGCCGCCTCGATCCGCGTCCTTGCCGATTCGAGGCCGGCCTCGACATCGCCCTTCTCCTGCACCGCCGGGTTGCCGACGCCGACGCCGCGCGGCACGAAGCTTTTGCCGCCATCGAGACCGACCCGCGCCGGCAGCGTTTCATAGCGCGGCGACAGCAGCGCCGCGCCTTCGGTCGCCGCTTCCAGCGTCTCCGCGATCACCACGGCAATGCTCTGGTTGGGATAGCGAACCCCATCGTTCTGCAGCAGGTCGAGCCGGAACATGAAGGGATGGTCCTTGGCATCCGGATCGACGGCGAGCGCCGGCCGGTTCAGTGGCGTCATCACCTCGACCACGCCCGAATGCGCCTTGGCCGCCTCGATATCCAGCGACACGACCCGGCCGCGCGCGATGCTCGAGACGGCGAGCACGGCATAGAGCATGCCGGGCGGGTGGTTGTCGGCGGCGTAACGCGCCGCCCCGGTGACTTTCAAGAATCCGTCGCGGCGGGTCAGCGGCTGGCCGATGCTGGAGCCCTGCCGCGTATGGGCGGGTTGCTGGTTGAGGCTGAGTTCAAGCGTCATGGCGCACTCCGGGAATGGAGGAAAAGGGGGAGGCAGGAAGAGCCGGCATCCGCTCGGGTGTTCCGGCCTTTGCGGCCATCAGCGCCCTGACGACAATGCGGCGGGCAAGCTCGATCTTGAAGGCATTGTCGCCGGAGGGGCTGGCGTCGGCCAACGCGGCATCCGCGGCGCGAACGAAGCTCGCCTCGTCGGCATCGGCGCCAAGGAGCGCTGCTTCCGCCGAACGCGCGCGCCACGGCTTCGCCGCCACGCCGCCCAGCGCCAGCCTTGCGCCGCGGATCTTGCCGCGATCGACGACAAGTGCCGCGGCCGCCGAAACGACCGCGAAGGCATAGGAGGTGCGTTCGCGCACTTTCAGATAGCGGGCGTGAGCGGCGAAGGAAGCTGCTTCCGCCGGCAGGCGCACCGCAACGATCAGCTCGCCCGGCTCCAGCACGGTCTCGCGCTGCGGGGTGTCGCCCGGAAGCCGGTGAAATTCCTCCAGCGTCACATGGCGCCGGCCTTCCTTGCCCTCGATCTCGACCACGGCGTCCAGCGCCACCAAGGGCACGCAGAAGTCGGAGGGATGGGTGGCGATGCAGGCATCGCTCCAGCCCAGGATGGCATGCAGGCGGTTCTCGCCGCCAAGGGCCGAGCAGCCGGAACCGGGTTCGCGCCTGTTGCAGGCGCTGGCGGTGTCATAGAAGTAACTGCACCGCGTGCGCTGCAACAGATTGCCGCCAACAGTGGCGGCGTTGCGAAGCTGCGCCGAGGCGCCCGACAGCAGCGCCTCGGCCACCGCCGGATAGGCTTTGGCGAAGGCCGGATCGTGTGCGAGATCGGCATTGCGGACCAGCGCGCAGATGCGCAGGCCGCCATCATCGAGCGTTTCGATGCGATTGAGTTCCGGCAGCCGGGTAATGTCGACGATCCGTTCGGGGCTGGTAATGCCGCCCTTCATCAGATCCAGCAGATTGGTGCCGCCGGCGAGATAGGCCGAGCCCGGTCCGGCCGCCGCCGCTATGGCGTCGGAGATGGTGGCCGGCCTGATAAAATCGAAGTCCCTCATGCCGCGGTCCTCCGGTCGGTTCCGGCAAGTTGTTGCCGGGCCTCCAGAACGGCCTCGACGATGCCGGCATAGGCCGCGCAGCGGCAGATGTTGCCGCTCAGCCCCTCGCGGATACGCTCGGGATCGTCTCCAGCCTGTCCTTCGGCGATCAGGCCGAGCGTGCTCATGATCTGGCCGGGTGTGCAGAAGCCGCACTGGAAGCCGTCATGGGCGATGAAGGCGGCCTGCACCGGATGCAGTTCTTCACCGTGGGCGACGCCTTCGATGGTCAGCACCTCGGCGCCGTCATGGCTGACCGCCAGCGCGAGGCAGGAGTTTATGCGCTTGCCGTCGACCAGCACCGTGCAGGCGCCGCACTGGCCGCGGTCGCAGCCCTTCTTGGTGCCGGAGAGCTCAAGCCGCTCGCGCAGCAGGTCGAGCAAGGTGACGCGGGTGTCGACCTCGAGTTCGTGGCGGTGTCCATTGACGGTAAGCGAGATGGGAAGGGTGGTCATGGGCGTCTGGCTCCAGTTGCTTGACGCTGAGGGGGATGATCTGGCGCTTGGGAGGACAAGGTCAGGCGGCAGCCAATCCGCCGCGGGTGGGGAAGGTGACAGCTTGCGGCTTCTAAAGACGTGACATACCGGGCTTCCTGATTATATGATAAAGGTGCTCCACTAAAACGGAGGCGCCTCCGTTTATTTACGTGGGGGCTGGCCGGGCATGGTTCAAGCCCCCATATCCCTGGTGGAGAAAAAAATTGGCTTTTGAGCCCGTCACAACTGTCGACCAAAAACCCGCCGCCGCCGAAAAGCCATTGCGGGCGGATGCGCGGCGCAACCGCGACCGGCTGGCCGAGGTCGCGGCGGCCGTGTTTGCCGAGCGCGGCATCGATGCCTCGCTGGAGGAGATCGCGCGCCGCGCCGGCGTCGGCATCGGCACGCTCTACCGGCATTTCCCGACGCGCGAACATCTGGTCGAGGTGGTCTACCGCCGCGAGGCGGAGGCGCTATGCGCGGCGGCCGGCGAGCTTGCGGCGAAACATCCCTCCGATGTCGCTCTGGAAGAGTGGATGCACCGCTTCGTCGACTATATCGCCACCAAGCGCGGCCTGGCGACCAGCCTGCGCATCCTGTTCACCACCAATTCGACGCTGTTCTCCGACACGTCGGGTAGGGTTTCGCAGGCCTTGCGGCAACTGGTCGAGGCGGCGGTGGCCGACGGCACGATCCGCGGCGACGTCGATGCCTCCGATGTGCTGCATGCGCTCGGCGGCATCTACTCGGCGCCCGACACACCTGAGTGGCGCGACCGTTCGCGTCGGTTGGTGAAGCTGTTGATGGACGGCTTGCGGTTCGGGGCGGGGAAGGCTGGGTGAACGGGGACAATGGCCGCGCAACCGTGCGCGACAGGATGAGTTGAGGGGCATTCAATGTATGTAGGCCGTTCCTACAAGGTGGTCGATTTCGCGCTGTGGTCGCGGCGCAGCGTGCTCTACATGGTGGTGGTGAGCGGGCTGGCCGTGGCGGCCTACCGCCTGCCGGGCATTGCCGGGTTCTCCGTGCCATGGTCGGTGGTGCTGGTGCTCGGCACCACCGTATCGCTCGTCGCCGGCTTCAAGAATTCGCAGGTGCTCACCCGCAGCGGTGAGGCGCTGCAGGCTTTCACGCAGATCACGGCCAGCAGCCGGATGTGGTCCAATTTCTGCCGGGACTTCCTCGATGCGCCGACGGCTCGGAAGCTCATCTACCGCCACATCGCCTGGATGACGGCGCTGCGATACGCGCTGCGGCGGCCGATGCCGTGGGAATCGATGGGGAAGCCCGCCAATATCGAATACCGGCGGCGTTACCACATCCAGGAGGACGGGGGCTCGATCGCCGACGAATTGCGTCCGCTGCTGGGCGACCAGACCGTTGATGTCCTGAAATCGCCTCGTCCGGCGATAGCCTTGCTCGAATTGCAGTCGGTCCAGGTCAACGGACTGCTCAAGGACGCCAAGGTTCCGGCGCAGGTCTATGTCGAACTGACGAAGCTGATCCGCGACTTCCACGACCAGCAGGCGCGCTGCGACCGCATCAAGAACAATCCCTATCCCCGGCAATACGCCATCGTCAGTTCCATGTTCGTGATGATCTTCTGCACGCTGCTGCCGTTCGGCGTGGTTCCGGTCTTCGCCGATATGGGCAAACTGGACGGCATGCTCGGCTCGATCGCCATCTGGCTGACGATCCCGTTCAGCACGCTGCTGGGCTGGGCCTACATGTCCCTCGACCAGGTCGGCGAGAGCAGCGCCAACCCTTTCGAGGGCAACGCCAACGATGTGCCGATCTCGCAAATCTGCCGCGACATCGAGATCGAGATGCGCGCCGGGCTCGGCGAGAGCGACCTTCCCAAGCCCTTGCTGCCGGTCAATGACATCGCGATGTGAGGCAGGAGCAGGCGCCTACCGGCGGGAGATCACCCGCAGCCAGGGCGCCAGGTGGAAAGCGCTCATCAGCAGATACATGGCCGGCATTCCGGTCAGGATTGGGCCGGCCAGCGGCGAGGCGCCCATGCATGGCATGGCGGTATCGCCGCCTTGAAGGCGGGAAAGCAGCGCCATCAGTGCGAAGGTGGGCGCTGCTGCCAGGCACAGCCAGTCGGCGATGCCACGAGGGGCGGCATTTTCGGCGCTGCCGATGCCGGAATGGATATCGCTCATGGTCTTATTCCCTTGGTGGATTGCGACCCGTCAGGACCTGGGTCCTCGGCCCTGCCGAAGGCGGGAGAGGAACCCAGGCTGGACAGGCTTGCGCCGGTTACTGCTTGTCCTTGTCGCGGAAGGCGGCTTCGCCGGCGGCGGACACTTCGGCCCATTTCTTGTCGGCTCCGGCTTCGTAGTTGTCGTGCCAGTTCCACCAGCTGTAGAGCGGGGTCTGCGGGTAGCCTTCGGGCGAGTCTTCCCAGACCTCCTGGCGGCCGAGCGGCGTGACGTCGAGATAGCTCCAGACGGTGCCCAACGCCTCGTCGCCGCGGTTGTTGATGAAATAGGTGCGGAAGATGCGGTCGCCATCATGAATGAACACGTTGTGGCCGTGCCATTCGTCGACGCCGAAATCCTTGTCGAAGCTGTCGGTGATCGTGTACCAGGGCATCTCCCAGCCCATCCGTTGCTTCAGCCGCGCAATGTCGGCCTGCGGCGCGCGCGAGGCATAGGCAAGCGTGGTGTTGCGGGCGTTGAGATGGGCGAGGTGGCCGACCTGGTCGGCGCCGAGCGAGCAGCCACGGCAGGCGTGCTCCGGCCAGCCATAGACGCCAGGCTCGAAGAAGGCGCGGTAGACGATCAACTGGCGGCGGCCTTCGAACAGGTCGAGCAGGCTCACCTTGCCGTCGGGGCCCTCAAAGACATAAGCCTTGTCCACTTCCGTCCATGGCATGCGCCGGCGTTCGGCCGACAGCGCGTCCCTGGCGCGCATCGTCGCCTTCTCCTTCACCAGCATCTTTTGGTGCGCGGCTTCCCAATCTTGCCGTGAAACGATCGGCGGGGTCTTCATCGTCATGGTCATTGGTCTTCTCCTTTGCCAGTCGTGGCGTCGTTGCGGTGTGGTGTTGCCTGGGCAGGTCGGGGTGCCGCAGGCGCGGCGGAATCCAAGAGATCCGATCCGGCGCAGCAGGGGTGGCGTGCTGCGTGCTTGGCCGTATCATTGGCCGTGTCGAGGTCGAGGTCGGTGGAAGCAGGCATCTTTGTATCTCCTATGCGTGCCGTCATTGCCGACTTGCTGGGCCGACTTGCTGGTTGACGGTACTGACGTAAGTTAGGGCGGCTCGGTGCCGAGGTGGGAGTTACAAGTGTGACGGGATTTGAATGGACTCGCTGATCACCTCGGCAGCGCTGGCGCTGGCGGCCGGCGATCCGCTCGGCGCGCTCGACCGCGTCGCCCTGCGCGAGGATGCGCCGGCGCTGGCGCTGCGCGGCATCGCCATGGCGCAGCTCGGCGATTTCGATCGCGCCAAGCTCTTGTTGCGGCGGGCCGTGCGCGCCTTCAGCCCGAAAGAGGCGGTCGCGCGCGCCAGATGCGTCGTTGCCGAGGCCGAGATCGCGCTGGTCTCGCGTGATCTCGGTTGGCCGGCCAAGGCGCTCGACGCGGCCCGCACGGCGCTGGAAAAGCACGGCGACCGGTTGAACGCGGCGCATGCCGGCCACCTCAAGGTGCGGCGCCTGCTCCTGATCGGCCGCCTCGACGAGGCCGAGCATGTGCTGGCCGGGCTCGACCCGGCGCCGCTTCCGCCGGCGGCCAGGGCCGCGCACGAGCTCGCTGTCGCCGGCATCGCCATGCGGCGCCTGCGGACCAGGCCGGCACGCGCGGCACTGGAGTGGGCGCGACATGCCGCCCGCAAGGCCGGCATTCCCGGCCTGATCGCGGAGGTCGACAGCGCATGCCTGGCACTGGAAACACCCGCGGCGCGATTGATCACGCAGGGCAGGGAGCAGCCGCTGCTGCTTGAAGAGGTCGAGGCGCTGCAGGGATCGCCGGCGCTGGTCGTCGATGCTTTCCGCTACGCCGTGCGGGTTGGGCGGACCACGGTTTCGCTGGCAAGCCGGCCTGTGCTGTTCGCCTTGGCGCGGACGCTCGCCGAAGCCTGGCCGGGGGATGTGTCGCGGGGCGAACTCGTGGCGCGGGCCTTTGGCGGCAGGCGTGCCGATGAATCGCATCGCGCGCGCCTGCGCGTCGAGATCGGGCGGCTGCGTGCAGAGCTTCGCGCACTGGCCGGCATCAGCGCCACCAAGCATGGCTTCACGTTGGCGCCGCGCCAGGCGCGCGCGGTGATGGTGCTGGCGCGGCCGATCGAGGAGCGGCACGCGGCCGTGCTGGCCTTGCTGGCCGACGGCGAGGCCTGGTCGAGTTCGGCCCTGGCGCTTGCGCTTGGAACCGGCCAGCGCAGCGTGCAACGGGCGCTCGAGCCGCTTGCCGAGGCCGGTAAGGTCCAGTCCTTCGGCCAAGGCCGGGCGCGCCGCTGGATGACGCCGCCGGTGGCGGGTTTCACGACCACCTTGTTACTCCCGGCGCCGCTGCCAAACGGCTAAGTGTGTTGATATTCAGGTGATGCCGGCCTGCAAGGTCAGCGGGATGACGACCACACTAAGGGATCAGGAAATGAAACATTCAGCGGCCGAAATTTTGAGGGAATACGGACCCTTTCCCGGTGCCAAGACGGTGGCCGGGGTGAGCTTTGACGGCAAGAACGTCTGGTTCGCCTCGGGCGACAGGCTGAACGCCTTCGACCCGGAGAGCGGGCAGGCCTTGCGTTCGATCGATGTCGCGGCGCACGCCGGCACCGCCTATGACGGCCGGCATTTCTTCCAGCTCGCCAAGGACCGCATCCAGAAGATCGATCCCGACACGGGCGAGGTGCTTTCCACCATTCCGGCACCCGGCAATGGCGGCGATTCCGGTTTGACCTGGGCTGAAGGCACGCTGTGGGTCGGGCAGCACCGGGAGCGCAAGATCCACCAGATCGATCCCGAGACCGGGGCGATCCTGCGCACCATCGAATCCAATCGTTTCGTCACCGGGGTGACCTGGGTCGATGGCGAATTGTGGCACGCCACCTGGGAGGGCGACGAAAGCGATCTGCGCCGCGTCGACCCACGGACGGGCAAGGTCCTGGAGAAGCTCGACATGCCTGCCGGCATGGGCGTCTCGGGGCTGGAGTCCGATGGCGGCGACCGCCTCTTCTGCGGCAGCGGAAACGCGGGCGTGGTGCGGGCGGTGCGCCGGCCGAAGTGAGGGACCGCGAATTTTCCCTTGGCGACTGGCCGTTGCGCGATCTCGGGCCTAGATAGGCTGGACCATCCCCCCGCAAAAGGACCAGATCATGCCCGAACAGATCACGTTGAACGACGGCGCCGCCATTCCCCAGCTTGGCCTTGGCGTGTGGCAGGTCGATCACGACATCACCGCGCAGGTAGTGGGCTGGGCGATCGAGGCCGGTTACCGGCTGATCGACACCGCCGAGGGTTATCAGAACGAGGAAGGCGTCGGCGAGGCGATCCGCGCCGCCGGCGTGCAGGCAAGCGAGCTGTTCATCACCTCGAAGCTGCGCAACGGTGCTCACCAGCGCGATGCGGCGCTTCGTGCCTTCGACGACACGATGCAGAAGCTCGGCGTCGAGCAGCTCGACCTGTTCCTGATCCATTGGCCGGTGCCCAGCCAGGACAAATATGTCGAGGCGTGGAAGACGCTTGTCGAACTGAAGCAGGCCGGCCGCATCAAGTCGATCGGCGTCTCGAATTTCAATCCTGATCATCTGGAACGCATTATCGGCGAGACGGGCGTGACACCAGTCGTCAACCAGGTCGAGTTGCATCCGCGCTTCCAGCAGCGCGCGCTCAGGGAGTTTCACGCCCAGCACGACATTCATACGGAAAGCTGGAGTCCGTTGGGCAGCGGCCGCCTGCTGAGCGATCCGACCATATCAGGCATTGCCCGCAAACACGGCAAGTCCGCCGCGCAGACGATGATCCGCTGGCATGTCCAGCAAGGGCTGATCGTCATTCCGAAGTCGGTCCGCCAGGACCGTATCGCGGCCAATTTCGACGTCTTCGATTTCGAACTGGACGCGCAAGACCTGGAGACGATCGGCGGCATGGATGCGGCCGACGGCCGCAACGGGCCGAACCCGGCCACGGCTTCCTTTTTGTTCTGAGTGTGCGAAGCGGCGTTAAATCCCCGAGCCGTCCAGCTGTTGCGCGTCGTCGCCTTCCCATGGCGCCGGCATCGAGGCGCCCCGGCTGAGATTGGCCGAGGGCATCGGCATCCAGCACTTCAGCTCCGGCTCGGCGTATTCGACGACGCGGCCGGGCGAGGAATCGGAGGCGCGCCAGCCTTCCTCGCCGAACTGATCGGCGCGTGACCAGTAGGCGAGGTCGACTTCCGCTGGCCCCTGTTCGGACGGGCGGACCGTAACGAGTATCCGGCTGCCGTCTTTTGGCGCGCTGGACATGTGGCGCCAGCGGTCGGGCTCATCCATCGTTTTTCCTCCTGCCTTGCTGCGGGATGAAGTGTCGCCTCGCCATCGGAGGCGGTCAACCCAAACTTTGCACGATCCGGCCTGTTTCAATGGGCTGCTCGTTCCGGCCGGTCCGCCGGGAATGTATGATTTGTAGGATTGCACCAGCCGTCTTCGTCCTTGATCTGGCGATGGTCGCCGGAACAAGGAGAGGCATTCATGAGTGACAAGGTCGAGCCGACGCCGGCTGGGGTGGAAACAAAACTGTACTTCAGCCGCAACCCCAATCCGCGCCTGGGGGTCGCGGTGGCGCGTCATCTCGGGGCGAAAGTGACCTTCGAATTCGCGTCGCCGTTCGCGCCGGGGCAAGCGGAGCGATTCCGGCCGCTCAATCCCAACCTTTCCCTCCCCATACTGGCGTGGCCGGGCGGCAGCCTGTGGGAGGCCGACGCCATAGCCTGCCGGTTGTCGCGCGACATGGGTTCGGATTTTTGGCGCACCGGCGACGATGAGCCCGACATGATCCGCTGGCTGAGCTGGGGCAAGGAGAATTTCGTGCGGGCCTGCGACATGGTGCATTTCGAGCGCGGCACCAAGCAGCGCTATCACATCGGGCCGATCGATCGGGAAAAAGTCGCGGAGGGACTTGCAGAATTCCCCAAGGCCGCCGCGATCCTGGAAGCGGTGCTTGCCGACCAGCCATGGCTGGTCGGCAATTCAGTCTCCTATGCCGACTTCCGCATGGCGACGTTCTTGCCGTTCAACGACGTCGCTGGGCTGCCGCTTGGTGATTATCCCGCGCTCACCCGCTGGTACGGGCGGCTTGAAGCCATCGACGCCTGGCGTGATCCCTTCGAGGGTCTGGAAGCGCCGCGATTGCCGCCAGTCCCAGGACAGATCGAGCCGCATGAGGCGGCACCGAGGCTGTAACCGAAAGGGGTGGCGACCGGCGTATACGTTTGGAGAGAAACTTGAAGACGCCGGCCGCCATTTGGGGGCGTTGGGTGCATCACGTTGGGGCACGATGCAGGGTCAGGTTAGGCGGATGCCTGGTGTCCGCAATCGGAACACCGGCCCATGGTGAACAAATGGTTACTATCCACAGGTCAGGGCTGTAAACGGCAGGCGGCCCGCCGGTTTCGGCCGTCCATCGCGGCCACGTCGTCGTTGTCTCGGCTGTGCGCAACGCGAATCGCCGGCCATGCCACGCTCGACGGGCCGCGATCGGGTTGATAAGCCCGTCTGCGAAGGAGTTGATGAGTCTGGCATGACCGTTGCGATCGAGATGGGACACACGACGGCGGGCGACCGGGCGATGCTCGATCTCGAGGAATTGCTGGCGACCCGCCTTCTGGTGCAGGGCAATTCGGGCTCCGGCAAGTCGCATTTGTTGCGGCGGCTCCTGGAGCAGAGCGCGCCTTGGGTGCAGCAGACCATCATCGACCCCGAAGGCGACTTCGTTTCGCTGGGCGAACGCTACGGCCATCTGGTCATAGATGCCGAGGAGCATACCGAGCGCGGGCTGCAGGCGGCCGGCGAGCGGGCGCGTATCCATCGCGTCTCGACCGTGCTCAACCTGGAAGGGCTCGATGCAGAGAACCAGATGCGGCGGGCCGCCGCCTTTCTCGGCGGGCTGTTCGAGGTCGCGCGCGACCACTGGTACCCGATGCTGGTGGTGGTCGACGAGGCGCAGCTTTTCGCGCCGGCGGTGGCCGGCGAGGTGTCGGACGAGGCGCGCAAACTCTCGCTCGGCGCCATGACCAATCTGATGTGTCGTGGCCGCAAGCGGGGGCTGGCTGGCATCATCGCCACGCAGCGGCTGGCCAAGCTCGCCAAGAACGTCGCGGCGGAAGCCTCCAACTTCCTCATGGGCCGCACCTTCCTCGATATCGACATGGCGCGCGCCGCCGATCTCCTGGGCATGGAGCGGCGGCAGGCGGAAGCCTTTCGCGATCTGGAGCGCGGGCAGTTCATGGCGCTGGGGCCGGCGCTGTCGCGCCGCCCGCTCGGCCTGCGCATCGGCCCGACCGACACCAGCCCGCGCAACGGCACGCCCAGGCTGATGCCGCTGCCGGAGGCGGGGCTCGAGGATGCCCGCGCCATCATCCTGGCCGCCCCGCCGCCGGAGACGATGCGCGCGCCACGCCGGGTGGCGTCGCCGGACCTGCTGGAGCAGCTGATGGCGGCGAAATCGGCGCCGCGCGACATCCGCCCCGAACCGGCGGAGCCGCAAATCAGCGCCGAGGATCTGGCGGAGCGGCGCGAGCGGGTGGACCGCGTGCTGCGCGCTATTCTTGCACAACCTGACGCAGGCTTCCGCGTGATCGGCGTGCTCTACCAAGAGTTCGTCGTACGCTGCCGCATCGAGGGTCTCGCCTCGGTCGTGCCTGATCTGCCCGCATTCCGCCGCATGTTGACGCGCGCCCGTGCCGGGCTGGGGTCTGAAACTAGCGAGGACGATGTGTGGCGCGACGTCTCGGTGCGCGCCTCGCTGCTGCCGGAGGACATGCAGGGCGTGTTCATGATGATCGCGCGCGCGGCGAAGGAGGGCTGGCCGTGCCCGAGCGATGGCGCGATCGCCCGCGCCTATGGCTCGCACTCCATGCGCCGGGCCCGGCGGCTGCTCACCTATATCGAGGAGCAGGGTCTCATCGTCTGCCAGCTCGACGGCGCCGGCCGGCGCACCGTGACGCTGGTCGAACTCGCCTGGGCCACGGCGCCCGGCGACCCCAACGCCGAGGAGGCGGAGCAGGGGAGCCTTGCCCTTTGAGAGGGCTATGAAGCGTTCAACCTCGGGCTGACCAGCAGGCACCTTGGCAGCACCGGCCGGTCGCTTATCGTTCCGGTGAGGGTCAGCCGTGCGAGGACGCTTTACTGGATGGTGATGACGCCCTCGATGGCTCGCCATTCCGATGGGGTGATCAGCCGGTGGTGGGCGACGCGGACGGAGTGAAGCGGTCCCTCGAGTTCGCGCTCCCAATAGGAGAGGAACCCCTTGAGTTCGGGGAACTCCGGCGCTAGGTCGTAGTCCTGCCAGACATAAAGCTGCAGCAGGCTCGGATGGTCGGGCAGGCGATAATGAATCTGCGCCGTGGTCAGGCCATAGCCTTCCATCTGGAGGCGGAACTCCTTGCTGACATTTTCAACCATTCATGTCTCCTTTCGGCGGCCGTCTTCAACCAACTCCCTGAGCGGGCGAGCGGTTCCGGCGCCCGCGATTGCGCCGGCCGCGGATATTTTGTTGAACCGCGGCGGAACTTCAAGCGGCAGCTCCCGGCGCGAGGCAGAATAACCACGCGATAACAGCCGGTTGGCACTCTCTCAGGGTGAGTGCTAAAATTTTTTGGCCGACCTCTTGAAACCCAAAAATGGCAAGACTAGCTCGATATGCGCGCGCGATGCCTGACAAAGGGTCGCCGCACCCCGCACCGGTCCAATTGCCGGTCCGGTGCGGAGGAACCTCAAACCTGTTTGTCCCAAGAGGAGAACGACATGGCGTTCCGTCCATTGCATGACCGTATCCTGGTCCGCCGCATCGAGGCCGAGGAAAAGACCTCCGGCGGCATCATCATTCCCGATACCGCCAAGGAAAAACCGCAGGAGGGCGAAGTCATCGCCGTCGGTCCCGGCGCGCGTGACGACAGCGGCAAGCTGACCGAACTGGATGTCAGGGTCGGTGACCGCATCCTGTTCGGCAAATGGTCCGGCACCGAGATCAAGCTCAATGGCGAGGACCTGCTCATCATGAAGGAAAGCGACGTGATGGGCGTGATCGAACAGACCGCGCAAGTGAAGAAGGCCGCCTGACGGGTTCTTCGAAAATCCACCAGTCAACGAATGCTGCCTAGATAGAGGAGTGATCCAATGGCTGCCAAAGAGGTAAAATTCCATACCGAAGCGCGCGAGAAGATGTTGCGCGGCGTCGATATCCTGGCCAATGCGGTGAAGGTGACGCTCGGCCCCAAGGGGCGCAATGTCGTCATCGACAAATCGTTCGGCGCGCCGCGCATTACCAAGGACGGCGTCACCGTCGCCAAGGAAATCGAGCTCGAGGACAAATTCGAGAACATGGGCGCGCAGATGGTGCGCGAAGTCGCCTCCAAGACCAGTGACATTGCCGGCGACGGCACCACGACCGCGACCGTTCTGGCTCAGGCGATCGTCAAGGAAGGCGCCAAGGCCGTTGCCTCGGGCATGAACCCGATGGACCTGAAGCGCGGCATCGACAAGGCGGTGGAGGCTGTCGTGGCCGAGTTGAAGGCCAACGCCCGCAAGGTGACCCACAACGACGAGATCGCACAGGTCGGCACGATCTCCGCCAATGGCGACGCCGAGATCGGCCGCTTCCTCGCCGAGGCGATGGAGAAGGTCGGCAATGAAGGTGTCATCACCGTGGAGGAAGCCAAGACCGCCGAGACCGAACTCGAAGTCGTCGAGGGCATGCAGTTCGACCGCGGCTATCTCTCGCCCTATTTCGTCACCAACCAGGACAAGATGCGCGTCGAACTCGAAGAGCCCTACGTGCTGATCCATGAAAAGAAGCTTTCCAACCTGCAGGCGTTGCTTCCGGTGCTGGAAGCGGTGGTGCAGTCGGGCAAGCCGCTGCTGATCATCGCCGAGGATGTCGAGGGCGAGGCGCTGGCGACGCTGGTCGTCAACAAGCTGCGCGGCGGCCTCAAGGTCGCGGCCGTCAAGGCGCCGGGCTTCGGCGATCGCCGCAAGGCCATGCTGGAGGATATCGCCATCCTCACCGGCGGCACGGCGATTTCGGAAGATCTCGGCATCAAGCTCGAGAATGTGACGCTGGAGATGCTGGGCCGCGCCAAGAAGGTGGTGATCGAAAAGGAAAACACCACCATCGTCGACGGCGTCGGGCGCAAGGAAGAGATCCAGAGCCGCGTCGCGCAAATCAAGGCCCAGATCGAGGAGACCACCTCGGACTATGACCGCGAGAAGCTGCAGGAGCGGCTGGCCAAGCTTGCCGGCGGTGTCGCGGTGATCCGCGTCGGGGGCTCGACCGAGGTCGAGGTCAAGGAGCGCAAGGACCGCGTGGACGATGCCCTGCACGCGACCCGCGCGGCCGTCGAGGAAGGCGTGCTGCCCGGTGGCGGCGTCGCGCTGCTTCGAGCCAGCAAGGTGCTCGATGCTGTCCAGACGGACAATGCCGACCAGAAGACCGGTGTCGAGATCGTGCGCCGCGCCATCGAGACGCCTGTTCGCCAGATCGCCGAAAATGCTGGCGCGGAAGGCTCGATCATCGTCGGCAAGCTGCGCGAAAAGAGCGAGTTCGGCTGGGGCTGGAACGCCCAGACCAATGAGTTCGGCGATCTCTATGGCCAGGGTGTGATCGATCCGGCCAAGGTGGTGCGCACGGCGCTGCAGGATGCCGCGTCGGTCGCCGGCCTTCTGGTGACCACCGAGGCGATGGTGGCCGAGAAGCCGAAGAAGGAAGCCGCCGCTCCGGCGATGCCCGCCGGCGCCGGGATGGACTTCTGAGGTCCCGGTCAGTCCGCCCGCTCCCTCGACAGGGAGCGGGCATCAGTTGAGGGAGAGAGACATGGATGCAATGGCTGGCCTTGGGCCCGTGCCCGCGCCGACACATCAGGCAAAGGAGTTCCTGGCCTATGAAACCGAATGCCGCAGCGTGCTGAAGCCGCTGCTGGCGGGACTGCTCGACATGGCCGAAGCCGCCGGCTGGAAGCGGCGCACCGCTGCCGCGACCCTGATGTTCCTGGCGGCGAAACAGGTGTCGGAGGAGTCCGAGACATCGGCTAGCGGCTGAACGCCAAAAGGCGGCCAATCACCCTGTCCGCGGCGGGCCGCGCTTTCCGGTATTCGGTCCGCCGCGGGGCCTGCACAATCGAAAGGAGGCACAAGCCATGAATCGCGGGCAGTTTGAAGAACCGGTCACCCTTCTGGTCGGAATGGGCTTTCCGAGGAAGATCGAAAGCGTGATGGAAGCCTACGTGCTGTTGCAGGACTGGCCCGCCGTCAGCCGCAACGGCGCCCATGCCATCGCTCTCAATGCCTGCAAGGCGGGCATCGCCGGCGAGATCGACCCGGAGACGGTGCGGGCGACGCTGGTCACCTTCGCACGCCGCAACGACATATTGCTGCCGGATGCGGTTTCGCCGGCCGCGGCGATGGGCAATGAGATGCATGCGGGGTGAGGCGGTCGGTCCGTCCGATGTGCGGCGATCGGTTCCCGGCTTCGCGGGCGCCGGGAACCAGCGACGGCCACGCAGGTTGAATCAGCGTTGGTTTCCCGAGGCGAGGCGACGTCATGAGCATCGTGCAAAGCATCAAGAAAGCAGCCGAACAGGTCACCGGTGCCGCAAGACCGGACAGGCAACACGCGGCCGATCTTGTCAGGCCACGAAAATCGAACGAGTTCAGGTTTGGGGATGATGGCCTGGTGCCCAACCATCCGTCCTGGCCGCTGGTGGTTTATCGCGGTGCCGTCATGCTGCCGGAGGACTTCGATCCCGCGGCCGTCATGGAGGAGCTTTTCTCGGCCAATGGCTGGGGGGAAAGCTGGCGCAACGGCATCTACGACTATGTCCACTACCATTCGCGCATCCACGAAGTGCTGGGCGTGGCGCGCGGTACGGCGAAAGTCCGGTTCGGCGGCAAGAAGGGACGAACGCTGGCGCTGAAGGCCGGCGATGTCGCGGTTCTGCCAGCCGGCACCGGGCATCAGCGCATCTCCGCCTCAGACGACTTTCTCGTGGTTGGCGCCTATCCGCCATCCGGCACCTATGACGAATGCACGACCACCGCCGACCACGCCAAGGCAGTGGCGACGATCCCCAGGGTCGGCCGGCCGCGCAAGGACCCGGTCTACGGAAGCAAAGGCCCGCTGCTGGCGGCGTGGAAGAAAGACTGAATTCGCAGAAGCCCAGGAGAGCAAAACTCATTGGCGCAAGCCCTGCCTCGGCACGAGCGCCCGAGCGGATCGACGCAATAGTCATCACGTCGGTGGAACGCTCTCGGAGATTGGAGGTTGGTAGGCGTCGATTGCTTCATTGGACTGATAAACAGAGAGCGTCCGTCTTCGGTTAACGCCGGGCGGGTTCTTTTTTCAGTCCAGGCTTCTCCGGGTGACCACGGCGTGCGGAAAACATGTCCGGCAGCCAGGCGCAAATATTGGGAGCAAAGCATAGATTGCGCCTGCCTCGAAAGGCGGAAGACGCCGGATTATATGGTCTATATTCCGTAGGTCAGGGCAACATAGATCACAGGGATAAGGGCCAGGCAGATCGCCATTCCCACGACAACCGCAATGGCCAAGCGCTCGGTTCGCCTGACAAGATCGGCAATATTGGCGTCGTCACTCAAAGAGACGTGCAGGGCCGGAGGCATTTCCGGAACCTGAGCATCATTGTCATTTGCGGGGTGATTGTCGTCGCGGGTAATCGGTCTCTGGGCTGATGTCACTGCTTGCCTCGCTCTCAAAATATCCGGCAGTCCAGCTCCGTCCGTGAGGGTGGGCGACCGGCAATCGTAACGTGTGGGCAAGACATTGGGTTGCGCCATAAGACTTCAGTCGGATCATTTCCTGGACCTAAGCCTTGCCGGGGAACGCAATGCAGCGGAAGTCGTTGCTCATCGGTGACAACTCAAGAATAGGAGAGGAGAAAGCCATGGCTGACGGCCCAACTGTTGTTAATTCTGGAGGTGGCGGCGGCACTGCGGTCGCTATTGTTCTTGCAATCATCGCCATCGTGGTCCTGCTGATATTTACCGGTGTCATCAATATCCATGGCGGCGGAAAGGATATCAACGTGAAGGTTGAAGCGCCAAAGGTGGAAGCCCCGGCCACTTCAGCGCCGGCGAAGCCCGCAGCACCGGCCAATGGCGGCTGATGTGGCGGCAGTAGAGGCCAGAATAGTTCTGGCATTCGCTTCTCAATTCACAACAATGAAGGACTTGTCATGAAAAGATATCTTGCCGGCGCAGTCGCCGCAGTCGCATTTGTGGGTGGAATTGGCGCTTCCTACGCGGGAGACGTCGTAGTTCTCAAGCCTGAGCAGCAGACGGTCGTTCGCGAATACATCCACAAACAAAAGCTCGCATCGGTCAGCCTGCTCGGTGTCGAACTCAACGTCGGCTCCGCTCTCCCCGACACTGTCGAGCTTCACACAATCGACGTCCCCGACGTCAGGTACAAATATACCGTCGTCGGAGATCATGCGGTCCTGGTGGACCCCGATACACGCAGAGTCGTGCAGATCATCGAGTGATGCCGGTAGTTAGCCCCTGATCGGCAGGGGACGGCCCGCCGTCGCCGCAAATGGCACGGCGGGTTTACTATTGGGGAGCCACTTCATCCCTATGAACATCGCGGGGGGCCCGTTTGCGAGTGCATGTGGTCTTCAACCGAGAATGGGCTGCCTGTTACCCGCCCAGGTCTGCGGGTAACGCGAGCCGTCATGCCTTGCTTTTGGTCAGGCGCTCGAGCGCATCGACGATCAGGTCGCAGAATTTCGGATGGTCGAGCTTCATCGCCACGGTATGGCGGAAGTCGACCTGCTCGCTTGCCGTGCCGCCGAAATGGTGCATGCCGCCCATCTTCTCGAAATTGCAGACCGTCATGCCCTTGGTCCACCGGCCGGCAATCTCGACGCGGATATCGGCCTTCTCGGTGGTGAAGACGGTCGGGTCGATCATGGCCGCGACGCAGCATGCATCATGGATGGCGGGATACTCGATCTGCAGGAGGCCTCCATGCGTGGTCGCTATGAACTCCCAGATATCGAGGATGAACCTGGCAATCGGGCCGCCGACCGCGCGCACCCTGTTTTGCAGGTCCGGAGTGGCCAGCGCCTGGTGCGTGAGGTCGAGCCCGACCATGGTGACGTCCCAATCGGCGCGGAACACGACGTCGGCGGCCTCCGCGTCGGCATAGACGTTGAACTCCGCCGCCGGCGTGATGTTGCCGCGTGTGTAGGCTCCGCCCATCGCGACGACACGCTTCACCCGCCCGATGATGCGTGGATCCTTGCGGATGGCGAGCGCGATGTTGGTGTAGGGACCGACCGGCACGAGCGTGATGGTTTTCGGCTCGTGCGCCATGACGGTGTCGATGATGAAGTCGACGGCATGCCGCTTGTCGAGTTCGAACGAGGCGGGCGGCAGGACGGGGCCGTCGAGCCCAGTATCGCCGTGGATCTCGACGGCCAGCACCTGGTCGCTGATCAGCGGGCCGGGGGAGCCCTTCGCCACCGGCACTTTGATGCCGTAGGCGGTGCATACGGCAAGAGCATTACGCGTGGTGTTCTCGACATTGTGGTTTCCCGAAACCGTGGTGATGCCGAGAAGGTCGATATTCGGGTTCCCCGCAGCGAGCAGGATGGCGATGGCGTCGTCGTGCCCGGGATCGCAGTCCAGGATGATCTTGTCCATGATGGCATCTCCCTTGTCGCCTGCGGCGATTATTGTCGAGCGGCCGAATATTGCCCGCTACCGCTCCTCGATAATCCGCAAATACGCCGCCGTCACGAACAGCACGATCAGCCCAAACAAGATCCGCCTCGCACCTTCCGGCATTTGCAAGATGGTGAGCAGCGTGGTCAGCACGGTGAGGATCAGCGCGCCGATGATGGTGCCGGTGTAGCCGCCGCGGCCGCCGAAGATCGAGGTGCCGCCGATGACGGCCGCCGCCACCGAAGGCAGCACCAGCGGCTCGGCGAGCGAGAGCGAAGGGGCCTTGATCAGGCCGATATAGAGCAGGCCGGTGATGCCGGCGAGCATGCTGGAGGAGATGTAGAGCGCTGTTATGACCTGCCAGTACTGGACGCCGGAGAGGCGGGTCGCGCGCTCATTGTCGCCGACGGCGTAGAGCAGGCGGCCGAAACCGGTGCGGGCGAGCGTGAAGACGATGAGGGCGGCCAGCGGCACGAACAGCAGCAGGGCGTTTGGAAAGCCGGAGGTGACGCCGGTGCCGAGCCAAGCGAGGAAGTCGGGGACCTTGGCGCCCGACGCGATCACCGTGCGCTGATAGACCTGCAGGCAGCCGGTGCCGATCAGGCTGGTGCCCAGCGTCATGATCAGCGGGTGGACGCGGAACACGCCGACGCCGATGCCGTTGACGAGGCCGATCAGCACCGCCGGTAGCATCGCCAGCAGGAACGCCACCGCCGGGTCCTGGTTCATGACTTGCGTTGCCATGATGAAGGCGCTCATCGTCGCCACCGTGCCGACCGACAGGTCGATGCCGCCGGTCAGCATGGTCATGGTCTGGCAGCCGGCGAGGATCGCCAGCGGGATGGCGAACTTGATCGTGTTGGCGATCCAGCGCTCGTTGACGATGCCTGGGCGCAGGATCTGCAGGATCACCACCAGGATCACCAGCAGGATGATCAGCGGGATAAGGGGCCGGTCGGCCATGAAACGCTTCAGGCGGCGGCCGAAGGGAACGGGCGTGATCGCGGTGCTGCTCATGGCGCGGCTCCTGCTCGCGATGGGGTGGGATAGGTGGTGCACGCGACGCATTTCTCCCTTCTCCCCTTGTGGGAGAAGGTGGATCGGCGCGCAGCGCCGAGACGGATGAGGGGTGTGTGACGGAATGAGGCGTTTGCGTTCCCTGGAACACCCCTCATCCGACCTCGCTTCGCGAGGCCACCTTCTCCCACAAGGGGAGAAGGAAGAAGGGCGCGTCGATGTCCACTCATCATTGCCGCCCCCTCATCGTAATAAACGCGCCGAACATCACCACGGCGACCATGATCAGGCCTTCGATGATGGCGGTAACGTTGGGGTCGATGGCGAGCAAGGTGAGATCGGTGCGCACCAGGCGCAGTACGAAGACGGCGACGATGGGGCCGAGCAGGCCGCCCTTGCCGCCGCCGAGCGCCACGCCGCCCAGCACGACCGCGGCGACGCTGGCGAGCAGATAGGGGCCGGGGATGGGCGCGCCGATGCCGGTGCTCATGGTCAGCGCCAGCCCGCCCATGGCCGCGAACAGGCCCGACAGTGCATAGGCGATGACCCTGGTGCGGGCGACAGGCACGCCGCTGCGGAACGCCGCCAGTTCGCTCGAGCCGATGGCATAGATGGAAAGGCCGAGGCGCGAGCGCCGGAGCGGGATCCAGATCACGCAGAGGCAGACGACCAGCACCAGCAGCGCCTTGGGCAGCCAGGCATCGATGGTATCAGGCAGGCCCGGTATCGGCACGGTGCCCAAGATCAGCGCCTTCAGCCATTCGGCCGCCGCGCCGCCCGGCGCGCCGAGCACCAGAAGGGCGGCGCCCTGAAGCACGAACAGCATGGCGAGCGTGACGACGATGTCGGGCACACGGGTGACGACGATGAGCAGGCCGTTGAGCGCGCCCAGCACAAAACCCATGGCGAGCACGAAGGGCACCACGAACAGGGCGTATTCCTCCGAGGCGCCGTTCATCATCGAGGCGGCGGTGACGCTGGTCAGCGCCATCATGGCGGCGACCGAGAGGTCGATGCCGCCGGCGATGACGACAACGGTCTGCGCGGCGACGGCAAAGGCGTAGGGTAGCACGGCCCGCGCCAGCGAGCCGAAATCGCCGCTGCCATAGCCGGGCTGGATCAGTTTTGTCGCGATGAACAGAACGATCAGCAGGGCAAACAGGCCTGTTACCCAGCCTTGGCGGCGCAGGAAATGGCTCATGGCGTCGCCCGCGGCGCATCGGAGGTGTTGGCGGTGGGATCGGCCAAAATGCCGATATCGGCCTTGGCGCCGCGCGGCAGGCCGTAGGCGGCGCGCATCAGTGCCGGTTCATCCGCTTCCTCGACAGGGAAGACATCGACGAGGCGGCCGCCGAAGATGACGATGACGCGGTCGCAGACGCGCTGTACCTCTTCGAGTTCGGAGGTGTAGAACAGCACCGACTTGCCATTGCCGGCGAGCTCGCGCAGCAGCTTATAGATCTCCTGCTTGGTGCCGACATCGATGCCGCGTGTCGGGTCGAAGCAAAGGATTGTGCGGGCATCCGCCGCGATCCAGCGGGCGATGGTCACCTTCTGCTGGTTGCCGCCGGAGAGGCGTTGCACCTCGCCCTGAGCGCGAGTATCGATCTGCAGGCGCTGGATGGCGCTCGCCACCGTGGCGCGCTCCTTGCGCATGGCAATTGGTCCCCAGTTGCGCAGGGCGGCGCTGAAGGGGAGCGCAATGTTCTCGCGCACCGAGCGCTGCATGGCGAGCGCCTCGGACCGGTCGCCCGGCACATAGGCGATGCCGGCGCGGATGGCGTCGATCGGGTGGGCGAACTTCATCGGGCTGCCGTCGACCTCGATCGTGCCGCCCGACGGTTTGATCGAACCGGCAAGAGCGGCGAACAGCTCGTCCTGGCCCTGGCCTTCCAGCGCCACCACGCCGGCGACCTCGCCATCCCCGAGATCGAAGGAGACGTCGCTGAGCTTGGTACCGACGCGCAGGTTGCGTACGGCGATACGCGGACGGGCAGGGGGGCGGGCCTTCTCGCTGGCGCCGCGGCCGGCGACATGGGTCTTGAGAATGCGGCTGCCGAGCATCAGCTCGACGATCTTTTCTTCCACGCCCGGCACGATGTCGACGACGCCGACGGTTGCGCCGTCGCGCAGCACCGTGGCGCGGTCGCATAACGCGGCGATTTCGACGAAGCGGTGCGAGATGAAGATCACGGCGCGGCCGGCGTCGCCCTGGCGGCGCACCACCTCCAGCACTTTTTCGGCAAGGTTGGCGGGCAGTGCCGCCGTCATCTCGTCGAGCAGCAGCACGTCGGGCTCGACGGCCAGCGCACGGGCAAGGTCCAGCACGCGCAGTACGGCCAGCGGAATGTCACGCGCGGTGTCGCGCAGGTCGAGGTCAGGAATGCCGAGCTCGCGCACCCAGGCGCGGAACGGCTCGACCGGCGTGCCGGTCAGCCGCAGATTGGACAGCACGTCGAGATCGGGGATCAGCGAGGGCTCCTGGTAGACAGGCAAAAGCCCGGCGCGCCTCGCGGCGGCGGGCGAGCGTATGTCGCGCGCCTCGCCACGGATCAGGATGCGGCCCGCATTGGCTGATATGGCGCCGGTCAGGATCTTCACCAGCGTCGACTTGCCGGCGCCATTGGCGCCCATCAAGGCGTGCACCTCGCCCGGCAGGACGGAGAGCGACGCGTTACGGAGAGCCGCAACCGCGCCGTAATTCTTGGCGACGCCCGTGGCGTCGAGGAGGAGATTGGTCAAATCGTGTGGTTCTCGATTTATGTGGCCTGCTTAATGCAGCAGTGCGCCACGCTTGCGCGCGGCGTACTGCTGAGTGGGAAACCCCTTCTCCCCTTGTGGGAGAAGGTGGCCTCGCGAAGCGAGGTCGGATGAGGGGTGTTCCAGGAAAACACCGACGCCTCACTCCGTACCGCACCCCTCAACCGTCTCGGCGCTGCGCGCCGATCCACCTTCTCCCACAAGGGGAGAAGGAAGAAGCGTGTGCAGCCCTTACTCCCCCGGGCCCTTGCAGGCCACGATCTGGTCCTTGGTGTAAGTCGTCCAGTCCGGGATCGAGATCGAGACCGGCCATTCCGGGCTGAGCGACGGGTCGGCGGCGGCCTTCAGCTTGGCCTTGCCTTCGTCGGTGGCGTTGTCCCACAGCTGCGGGTCGACCAGCACGGTCTGCTGGGCTGGCTTCTTGCCGTCGAGGATCTGCAGGGCGAGCGTTACACCCGCACCGCCGATCGAGCCGGGGTTGGTGACGGCAGCGCCGACGAGGCCCTTGACGGAGCTCAGCTGGCCGACGAAGCCGGCATTGTCGGCGCCGACCACCGGCACCAGCGGCGCCTGCGATTCGACCAGCGCGTCGACGATGACGTTGTCGATGCCCGACGTCCACACGCCGTTGAACGGCGTGCCGGTGGCGAGGAACGACAGCATCTGCTGCTTGGCCTGGTCCTGCTGCCAGCCGGTGAAGACTTCCTGCGCGACCTTCACGTCGGGGAATTCGGCCAGCGCCTTCTTGAAGCCTTTGTCGCGATCGCTATCGGCGGACGCACCGGCCGCACCGCGCATATAAAACACCTCGCCCTTGCCGCCCATCTGGCCGAACAGCCATTTGGCGCCGAGATAGGCATATTGTTCCTGGTTGTTGGAAATGATGTAGGCCGACGGTTCGGTGACCGCCTGGTCGACGGCGACGACGACGATGCCGGCCTTGGTGGCTTCTTCCAGGCCGGCCTTGATGCCGGCCGGATCGGCGGGGTTGACGACGATGGCGTCGACCTTGGCGCTGATCAGGTTGCGAATGTCTTCGAGCTGGCCGGCGGCATCGGTGTTGCGGTGGGCGATGTTGAGCTTGGTCACTTCGCCGGAGGCGAGCGCCTGCGCCTTCATGGCGCACACCATCTCTTCGCGCCAGCCATTGCCCTGCACGGTGTTGGAAATGCCGATCGTGTATTTGCCGGCGGCGGACGACACGCCCACCGAGGCCAGCAGGGCCGCGCTGGCAAGCAGCGGGACCATGGTCAGATATTTCTTCATTTCAGTCTTCCTCCACATTTGTTTTTCAGTTCAGTTTTAATCCGTTAAGCCGCACCACTCACAAACAGAGTCAAGTGGCCCGCTAAGCTGTCACTTGACGAAGGGACGCAGCACGTCGCGGGCGAGCAGAAAGCCCCGCTTCACCTGATCGTCGCTGCCTTCAAATCGCCTGTCCTCGTGTTCGATGATGACCGATCCGTCATAGCCGGCGCGATAGAGGTCGGAGAAGAAGCCGCTCCAGTCGACATCGCCCAGCCCCGGCATGCGCGGCACCTGCCAGCCTATGCCGGACGAAAGGATTCCGCGCTCGTACAAACCATCATGATCAATCATCAGGTCCTTGGCGTGGACATGCAGCATGTAGGCGCCGAATTCCCTGATGAAGCGGGCTTGGTCGATCATCTGCCAGACCAGGTGCGAGGGGTCGAAATTCATGCCGACATCGCCGCCCCAGGTCTCCAGGATGCGGCGCCAGACCTGCGGCGAATAGGCGATGTTGTGCCCGCCCGGCCATTCGTCATAGCTGAAGATCATCGGGCAGTTCTCGAAAGCGAGTTTTACCCCGTGGTCGCGCGCATGGGCGACGATTTCAGGCCAGACTTTCAGCGCGTCCTGCCAGTTGACGTCGACGGTCTTGGACGCATCGCCGCCGCAGAAGGTGTTGACCACTGATACACCCATGTTTGCGGCCAGCACGATGACCTTTTTGAGGTGGCCGATGACCGCCTCGCGGTGCGCGGGATCGGGATGCAGCGGGTTGGGATAATAGCCGAGGCCGGAGATGGACATGTTCTTTTCCGCCAGCGCGGCGGCAATCTCTTTTGCCTGCGAGGCCGAGGTGCCGGCAGCGTCGATGTGGCTGGTCCCGGCATAGCGGCGGGTCGCGCCGGAGGTTTTCGGCCAGCAGGCGATTTCCAAGGCCTCGAAGCCGACGGAGCTTGCCCAGCCGGCGACCTCGCCAAGCGGCGTCTCCGCGAACGGTGCGGTGAGCAGTCCAAGTTTCATCATGCCTCCCCTGACCGCGAACCCGCGATCGATGCCTATAATGCCGATTGTTTGGATCGCTTCAACCTTGAGACCTCGTCTTGTTCGAGACCGTGACGGACTGCCGCCATCGGATCGTCCGACAGCAGTTCGCCAAGCGCCGAAGCCGCGGCCTGCCGGAACGTCTCGTTTGCGGCAAGGTCGGGATCGAAAATCGTGTCGATGGCCAGGATGGCGGAAGCCAGAGCCGGCGCATCGTTGCCCGTCGCGTCGGCTATTGCCGCGACCTTGCCGGCATAGGGATCCGACACCGGCCAGCCTTTGCCGAAACGGGCCGAGGCCAGGATCAGATAGGCCATCCAGCCGGCGACCGGCACCGACAAAAGGCCGATGCTGGCCCCCTGGTTCAGCCGATCGCGGATCGGGTTGAGCAGGCGCTGGACGATCTTCTGCGAGCCATCGGTGGCGATCTGGTGGTTGCGGTGGCGGATGGCGGTGTTGCGCAAGCGGCCGAGGCTCTGGTCGACATAAGCCAGCGGCTCCATGCCAGGCACTGGCATCAGCGTCGGCAGCGTTTCCTCGACCAGCATGCGCCTGACGAAGACCGACAGCAGCGGGTCGGCGATGGCATCGAATGTGTGTTCCAGCCCTGCCAGTACGCCGAGCGTGGCGAGTGTCGTCTGCGCGCCGTTCAGCACCCGCATCTTGAGATGCTCGAAGGGCGTGACATCGTCGACGAAGGTCGCGCCGGCCAGGTCCCAGCGGGGCACGCGGCCGGCGAACTTTTTCTCGATCACCCATTGCCGGAACGGTTCGCCGACGGCGACGGCGGCATCGCGGTAGCCGAACCACTGTTCGACGCTGTCGAGGTCGTCCCGCGTCACCGCCGGCGCGATGCGGTCGACCATGGCCGAAGGGAAGGTGGCGTTGGCGGCGACCCAGTCGGTCAGACCATTGCCGCGCTGTTCGGCAAAGCTCCGCACGACATTTTCCAGGATGACGCCGTTGGTCGGAATGTTGTCGCAGGAGAGCAGTGTCAGCTTCCGGCCATGCGTGGCCCGGCGCATCTCCAGCGCCCGTGTGAGGATGCCGGGCACGCTGCGCGGTGTGTCCGGGTTGGCGAGGTCATGGACGATGTCGGGATGGGCGAGGTCGAGTTCACCGCTCGACGGGATGTGGCAATAGCCTTTTTCCGTCACCGTCATCGTCACCAGTTCGATGTCGGGCGAGGCGAGCGCGGTGAGCGCCGGTGCGGCGCTGTCCTGGCTGTCGATCACCTTCACGATGCTGCCGATGACGCGTGCCTCGACATAGCCGTTCTCGCGGATCAGCCTGGTGTAGAGGCCGCCTTGCCGGCCGAGCGTGTCGGCGAGGGCGGGCGGGCGGATGTTGATGCCGACAATGCCCCAGCGGTCGAATTGCAACGACAAGAGGTCGTCGGTGTATTCGGCTTGATGGCAGCGGTGGAAGGCGCCGACGCCAAGATGGGCCATGCCGGGTGACAGCGACGCCCGGTCATAGGACGGCCTTTGCACGGCGCCGGGCAGCCGCTCCAGCAGCCCAGGGTCAAGTGTTTCGATGGCATTCACCGGTTCGCCCCGATCACCGACTGCTCCTGGTCGATCACCGCACCGGTCATCGGCCCGGCCGCGTCGGAAAGCAGGAACACGGCGAGGTTGGCGATATCGTCCGGCCTGAGTAGCCGGCCAAAGGGCTGCGCGGCATTGGCGGCGTCGAGCCAGCCCGGGCCGTTGCCCAGCGTCTCGGCCTGCATGATGCGTTCGGCCGGCGTGTCGGTCCAGCCGACATTGATGCCGTTGACGCGGATGCGGTCGAAGCGGTGGGCGTTGGCGGCATTCTTGGTCAGCGTCGCCAGCGCGCCCTTGGTGGCGGAATAGACGGCAAGCTCCGGCGAGCCGCAATGGGCGTTGATCGACAGGATGTTGACGATCGCCCCGCTTTGGCCGCGCTTCTTCATGTCGGCGATCGCGGCCTGCATCAGGAAGAAGGGTGCGCGCGCATTGACCGCGAACAGCGCCGCCCAGTCGTCCAACGACGCGTCGAGAAAGGAGGCGCGGTCGGTCAGACCGGCGGCGTTGACCAGGCCGTCGATGCGGCCGAAGTGGTCGATGCAGGCCTGCGCCAGAGCGGCGGGGGTTGCCGGATCCTCCAGGTCGGCGGCGACGAAGAGCGTCGGCGTACCCAATCGCGAAAGCTCCGCCGCCACGGCATTGCCGCGCTTGCTGTCGCGCCCCGTGATCAGCAGGCCAGCAGCGCCGGAACGCGCCAGCGTCTCGGCAATGGCGCGGCCGATGCCTTGCGTCGACCCGGTGACCAGTATCACCTTGCCGTCGAGCCTGGTCTCCATTCCTCCTCCCGGAACAAAGTTTCTATTTTTTGAAATATGGAACGATAATTCCCGCTAGTCAATTGTGCCAGCAGCGCCTCATGCACCACGGCGCGCGGCGACGCCTTGGACCAGCGCCATGCCGACCGCCAGCGATGCCGCCAGCGAGCGGAAACCGGCGAAGTCGGATTCCACCACCTCCAGCCAGCTGTCCGAGAGCTGGATCAGCGGGGAGAAGGTGCTGTCGGTGATGGTGACGATGCGGGCGCCGCGTTCGTGCGCCACCGCGACGAGGTCGGGCGTGATTGAATTGTAGGGGCTGAAGGACACCGCCAGCACCGCATCCTGCCTGCCGATGCAGCCGACCTGGTCGAGCGCGGTGGAGCCGACATTGTCGACCAGCACATTGCGTACGCCTTGCTGCGAAAGCGTCAACGACAGGTAGGTGGTGACGGGGAAGGCGCGCTTGGAGCCGATGACGTAGATCAGGTCCGCTTGTGCCAGCGTCCCCACCATCTTCTCGAAGCTTTCGACATCGAAGCCGCTTTCGATGCGGCCGAGCGAGGCCTGCGAGGCGCCGACCATGCCGTGCAGGAAATGCAGGGCAGCGTTTGGCTCGGTCTCGGCGCGCTGCTCGCCGCGTCCTTCCGGCCAGGATCCCTTGATGTGGTCCTTGAACAGACCCTGGAAATCGGAAAAGCCGGAATAACCGAAGATCTGGGCAAAGCGCACCAGCGTCGAGGGCTGCACGCCGGCCTGCGCCGCCACCTGGGCGATGGTGCCGAACGCCACCTCGCTCGGATGCTGCCACAGGAAGATCGCCACCTGGCGCAGGCGCTTGGGAAAATGCACCGTGCCGGAAGACAGCACGGCGCGCAGCTCCTCATAGTTTCGCGGCTGTATATAGCCAAGCGCCGCCAGGGAACGCCCGCGCTTGCGCGTCGCGGCTTCCTCGGCACTCGATCGTCCGGATGGTTTTCTTGCCCCGCTCATGAATTCAGGCTAGCGCGATACGATCGTTTTACAATATGGAAATTGGAAATCCTGTTCGAAGCGTGTCTTGGAGAGGGATGTAAACGGTTCAAAGTGGGCGCTCTACGAGGCCCCCCTCTGTCCTGCCGGACATCTCCCCCTCAAGGGGGGAGATCGGACGTCGCCTATGCTTTCGCCAACCATGAGCGTTGCAGGAAGGGCGCCGCGATCAACGCTGCAAATCTCCCCCGAAGAGGGGGAGATGTCCGGCAGGACAGAGGGGGGCGCCGTAGAACTCGACGGGGATAGCCAGGAGGAGAAAACATGGTCTACGCAACATCGGATGGATCGACGCGCCAGCGTCTGCGGGTCGGGATGGTCGGCGGCGGCCGCAATGCCTTTATCGGCGCCGTGCATCGGCTGGCCATGCGCCTCGACGACCAGATCGCGCTGGTTGCCGGCGCGCTATCGTCCGACCCGGACAACGCCGCCGCCTCGGCCGCCGAGATCGGCATCGCGCCGGAGCGCAGCTATGCCGATTATCGCGCCATGGCCAAGGCAGAGGCCGCGCGGCCGGATGGCATCGAGGCGGTCGTCATCGTCACGCCCAACCATCTGCACGCGCCGATCGCCACCGCCTTCCTCGAAGCCGGCATCGACGTGATCTGCGACAAGCCGCTGTCGACGACGCTCGGTGACGCCGAAGCGCTGGTGGCGCTGGCGCGCGCGAAAAAGCGCCGCTTCGTCGTCACGCTCAACAACACCGGCTACGCCATGGTGCGCCAGGCGCGCGAAATGGCGATGGCGGGCGAGCTTGGCCGGATCGTATCGGTGCATGGCGCCTACATCCAGGACTGGCTGACCAAGCCGATCGACGCCGACGGCCAGAAGCAGGCGGAGTGGCGCACCGATCCGGCGAGGGCAGGGCAGTCGGCGGTGCTGGCCGATATCGGGGTGCACGCCTTCAACCTGGCAAGCTTCATTTCCGGCCGCGAGGCCGAGACGGTGTCGGCCGACCTGTTCACCGCGGTGCCCGGACGCCGGCTGGACGACAATGCCCACGTGCTGGTGCGCTGGACCGACGGCGCGCGAGGTACGATCCTGGCCAGCCAGACATCGCCCGGCCATTACAACGACCTCTCCGTGCGCATCTATGGCGACAAAGCCGGGCTCGAATGGTCGGGCGCGCGGCCGGAGGAACTGCGCTTTTCCGTCCATGGCGAGGAAACCCGCACGCTGGTGCGCGGCGGTCATGGCTCGACGGCTGAATCCCGCCGCGTGTCGCGCATGCCGGCGGCACACCCGGAGGGTTATATCGAGGCCTTCGCCAATTTCTACCGCGACGCCGCCGACATCATCCGCGCCCACCGTTCTGGTGGCGCGGTCGATCCGGCGCGCGCGGCGCAGGTGCCCGACGTGATCGATGGCGCGCGCGGCGTGAAGTTCGTCGCCGCCGCGGTGGAGTCGAACGCGGCCGGCGGGGCGTGGACGGCGGCACGGTTCGGGTGAGGTCACTCCAAGCCTAGGACTTGGAACGGAATTAGCCGGCGACGGACAACCGACGAGATCGCACGAATCTTCTCAGTCCGTCGGAATCCAAGGGCTGCCCGAAGGCATAGCCTTGCAGAATGTCGCAGCCAAGCGCTTTAAGCAGACGGGCGTGCTCCATCGTCTCCACACCCTCCGCTACGATCTCGATGCCGAGGGATTTGCCGATTTCGATGATCGAAGACACGACTTGCCTCTGCTGGGGCGAATTCACAATTGGATCGACCAACTGGCGGTCTATCTTCAGGCGGCGAGGTTGCAATTTGAGCAGACTGACGATTGAGGCGTAGCCGGTGCCGAAATCGTCGATTTCGATGTCGATGCCGAGTTGCTTGATCTGCTCGACGTTCCATGTGACCAGGTCATCGTTGTCGTCGAGGAAGATGGATTCGACGAGCTCAAAGGAGAACGTTCCCTTCCTGATGTTGAGATCTCGCAAACTCGCTATGAGTTGCTCATCGTGAAGGCGTCGTGCCGAAACGTTGACTGACATGCGCGGAACGCCAATCTTCTGCGCGGACCATGCTTCGAAATCCAAAAGCGATTGCTGGAGGATTTTCTGGTCTATTATCGAGACGACGTTCAGTTCTTCAGCGGTCTTCAGGAAAACGTCGGGTGTTAGAATGCCCTTCTCAGGGTGGTTCCATCGCGCCAGCGCTTCAACTCCCACGATCTCCCGCGTCCTGGCGCTAAATTGAGGCTGGTAGAATACGATAAATTGATTTCGTTCGAGGCCGGCGAGAATTTCGTCGGCAATTCTCTTCGTGTTGACGATTTCGCTTTGCAACTCGCCGCTGAAGAATTCATGCCGGTTGCGGCCACGTCTCTTGGCCCGGTAGAGGGCGATATCGGCATTTACCAGCAGCTGTCTGGTATCGGCGCTCGTACCGTCGTCGATTGCAATTCCGACGCTGACGCCAAAACGGCACTGGTGACCGTGGTAATAAACGGGCCTGCGCATCTCTTCGATAATGCGGTCCGCGAGCGCGGCCGCCTGGGCATCGTCATCGTCTATCGTGCAGAGCACGATGAATTCGTCTCCTCCAACCCGAGCGACGAAACCTCGATCGCCGACGTTGGACTTGAGAACGGATGCCGCATGCACCAGCATCGCGTCGCCCGCTGCGTGGCCGAGCGTATCGTTGATGTGCTTGAAGCGGTCCAAATCGACGTGAAGCAGTGCGGCATGGCCGCCATTCAGCCTGGCCTTTGCCGCGTAATCATACAGTACCTGGTCCAGGTAGCGCCGATTGGGCAAATCCGTCAGCGAATCGTGCATGGCGACATGTTCCGTGCGCGCCTTGGCAACTTCGAGTTCCCCATTTTTCGACTCGGCCAGCTGTTTTGCGCGAACCAGATCGGTGTTCAGCATTACATCGGATGTCACGTCCCATTCGGCCCCCACCATTCGTGGCGAATTGTTCGCGGTCTCATAAAAGATCGCCCTGGACCGGACATGGCGAATTTCGCCGTCTGGACGAACAACCCGGTATTCCGATGAATATGTGCCTCGCCCGGTCACGGCACTTTCGAAGTCTGTAAGCGCCTGAGGCAGATCGTCGGGATGAATGGCCCCGGCCCAGTCGGAATATCCGCGCGGTCCGCCATCAGCCTCCCTGCCATATATCTCGTTGACGCGGTCGTCCCAAGCAAGATGGTTGGTTTGGAGGTCGTGTTCCCAAACGCCAATGGCCGAGGCCTCCAGGGCAAGTTCCAGCCGTCGCGACAGCCGATTCAGTTCCCAGTAGTTTCGCTGCCTTTCATTGATCAAGCGGCCCGCCGCCAGGAAGGGAATCAAAATCAGCGCCGCTGCTGCCGCCATGAGCGCCCGGAGCCGCCAGGCGTTGGCGGGCGTGGCGGGCCAACCGCCCTTGGGAATCGCAGCGATCTGCCAGGAGCCCGATGGAAAAAGAACGTCGGCTGTCACCGGATCGCTTTTGACAACCTGTTCGTCACCAAAGAACCGCATTCCTTTAGTGCCAAGGGCGTCATTGCCGATGAGGGCTATGTCGATCCCGAGCTCCTTGTCGAGAAGACCGCTTGCCTGGTAGAGGCGCTGCACGTCGACGACTGCGGAAACGATGCCCCAGAACCGTTCGGTGTTGCCCGCGCTTTTAACGAACACCGGAAATCGGCCGATGAAGGCCTGCCCTCCCTGCGCCAGATCGACCGGGCCGGCAAGAATGAGCTTGCGCTCGTCGCGCGCACGCAACGCCGCCGCACGCTGCTGGTCGTTATTGCGGTAGTCGAGGCCGATAGCCTTCTCGTTGCCGGCCATCGGGTACATCAAGGAAATGACCAGGTCGGGCGCGCCGGCAATGTTGCGAAGCTGGGACTCTTCGTTGAACAGTCTGCTGGCAAGCTCAGTGAAACGTTGCTGTCCCATGTAGGGTTCGGTCGTGACTGCCGCGACCAGTCCTCGCGCCAGCTGAAGGTTGCCGTTGATCTTCCCTTCGAGCTTGGCGCGAACGACATTAACCTTGGCCAGGACGTCCGCGCGGGCGACCTGATCCGAAACGATCTTGTTTTGGTGGTCGGCGAGCACCGCGCAAACGGCAATAACCACAACCGCGATCGCCACCGGAATCCTTGCCGGTGAAAAGACGCCCGCCTTAACGCGGGCGGTCATACTGGCGAAAAAAGCCAATAAAGCAATGTTCCCTGTGCTTCTCAGGCCCTCTGGTCGAGCCTCATCAAGGGAATATTAGTTCGCAACAACTTAATTTTGACCTTCACAATCTTTAAAAATTTTCCGCCTTCGGAGGCTGCTGCGTGGAGAACGCACACCAGAACCTGCCAAATACGGAACTAGTGGCTGTCGAGCTTCTTCTTGACGATCCGATACGTCCCGACGCCGCGCTTGGTTGCCCCGATTGAATAGGCCATCGGAATCTTGGGAGCGTTTTCGGGAAGGCCGTACATATCCTTGCCGGCCCTTACCGCGAATGAAAAGTGCTGCCAGGAAACAGTGTCGTGCTCATTGAGGAAATCAAGCGTCAGGCCCGCAGCGATCAAGGCGTTCACCACGTCGCTGATCGGATGAATCCATTCATAATAGCGGGGATGCTTCAAGGTGCGCTCATCGCCGGTGTAGGTTCGCTTCTCGTTCCAGACGAGCGGTCGCGCTACAGGCGTTCGCCAACGTCCTTCAATTCGAGCGCAGCAGCCTTGCGATTGCACTGGAACATCAAGGGATGGCCTTCGGCCATATAGAGCCGGCCGCCGGGACGCAGAAGATCGGCAACCACCCGGGCCCAACGGAAGACATCGTCAAGCCAGTTCACCGATCCCCAGGTAACGTAGACGATGTCATAGGTCCGGTCGAGCGCTTCGACAGCCTCGTACAGTGGCGCTTCCACGAAGCGAACGTCGCTGCCCGCCTTGGAGGCGAAAACTCGCGCCGCGGCTATCGCCCTTGGTGAAAAGTCCAGGCCGGTCACACTGCCCGCGCCGAGATTCCTGAGGCTGATCGTGTCGAGCCCGATGTGGCACTGCAGATGGACGATGTCCTTGCCGAAGAAGTCACCGATCTCGCGCGTTTCCAGCTCATAGAGATTGGATCCACCAGCCAGCACGTTCTCGATACGATAGCTGCCGGTTCTGTCGGTCGCGTGCAGTTCGGCCCGATCGTCCCAATTCAGGAGGTTCGTATCCATGAACGGTTCCAAACTGACCCCCGATCTCAGCCGCGGCATGGTAAACAGCTGGTTAACGCAGATTGCAGTGGGCGGGCGTGCACGTCAATCCCAGCGCCTTGCGATGTGTCACAACTGGCAGGGTAACTGGCGCGGTCATCGCAGATGCGGCGCCCGGTGCCACTTCCGCCGGTACGTATCGCGCATGCCGATGGCGCACTGGGACGGGGCGACGAAGTTTGGGGACGACAGCCAATCTCCCGCTCCTAGGGGTGGTTGGCAGCTTATCGCGACCGCATCAGGCCGCCCCTAACTGCCCTGCCAGATCCGTCAGCATCGGGCGCTGGCCCTTCAGGATCTTCACCTCGGCTTCGGCCAACGTGAACCAACCGGCTCTGTCGACCTCCGGGAATTCCTTCATCCTTCCGGACCTCGGCGGCCATTCCATGGTGAAGATGTTGCTCTTGACAGTGGCCACGTCGATGTCGGCCTCGACGGACCAGGCCATGACGAGCTTGCCGCCCGGTTGCCGGTAGTCGCCAAGGCGGGCGAAGGGGCCTTCGACCTTTATACCGAGCTCTTCCTCGGCCTCGCGTCGTGCCGCCGCCAGTTCGTCCTCACCCTCGTCGACAAGGCCCTTCGGGATCGACCAGGCGCCATCGTCCTTCTTCGCCCAGAACGGGCCGCCGGGATGGACCAGCAGCACCTGGATGCTATTGCCGCCGCGGCGATGGATCAGCAGGCCCGCGCTGCGTTTTGCCATGTTTGCACGTCCGTTTGCGGCACTGGTGCGAAGCCGGCCGATCCTGCGTTGACCATTGCCGACCTTGCACCGGGAAATTGCGACGCTATGTCAGTCGCGTCTGCATTGCACCTCATGCGCGAGTCCGGCAATCTGATAGCATCGTTTTTTTGGGGCGGCGTCGAAAGTCAGGTGAGGCGTCTGAATGCAGCTGGGTCTGATCGGCTACTACAGCGACTTCGTGGTCTATCCCCTGGTGATCGCCATATTGGGCGTGGCCGGGCTGATCGAGGCCGGAGAGGAAGGCGCGCCGGACTGGATCGGCACGGCGCTGATCTGCCTTGGCCTGTGGACGCTGATCGAATACGTCCTGCACCGGTTCGTGCTGCACCACGTCCCCTGGATCAGGGACCTGCACGACCGTCACCATGTCGAGGAGCGCAGCCCGGTGGGCACGCCCACCTGGCTCAGCCTCGGCGTGCATGCGCTGGTGGCGTTCCTGCCTGTCTGGATGGTCTCGGACTTCGCGACCGCCAGCGCGGTGAGCTGCGGGTTGATGTTGGGCTACCTCTGGTACATCAGCGTCCACCACATGATCCATCACTGGCATCCGGCCCATCCGACCTATCTCTATACGCTCAAGCGTCGCCACGCGGTGCACCACCATATCGACGACAACGCCAATTTCGGCGTGACGTCGATATTCTGGGACCGGATTTTCGGCACCGCGCGGCTTTGACGTGGGTCTTTCGACAGGCCACCAACATCATTTGTGGTCCGCCGTGCGGTCGAGCGATGAAATTTAATCCGAGCGATCTGGCCAGAATAGCCAGATGAGCGCGGCGGCCATCAGAATCCAGATTCCGACGATGAATGCGAGGCCGCCTCGGCTGGTCGGTTTGGATCGGCGAATGGCCTCCGCGCGAAACTCCGCCATCAGATCGGCGGGGATCAACTTCACCGCAAGCAGGATGCCGAGTGGTACGATGATCAGATCGTCCAAATATCCGAGTACGGGAATGAAATCGGGTATCAGATCGATAGGACTGAGCGCGTAGGCGGCGACCGCGCCGGCGGCAAATTTGGCGTACCAGGGAACGCGAGGATCGCGGGCGGCCAGCCACAGGGCTACCACATCGCGCTTGATGGCCCTCGCCCATTGCTTTGCCTTGTCAAGGACAGTCAAACGGCAACTCTCTTTTTGTAGGACCCAAACCGTAGGCGTCTCCGCTCCTTACAGCATGTCGCGGCGAATAGGATTCGCCCGACCTGCCACAAGATTCTGATTTGATGCTTGTCGTTATCCCGAAACCGAGGACACTTCCGGGTGACATGCATTGCTTCGATCATTGCAAGGATGTCCGCGATCCGCAAACTGAGCCGCCACCCAACTTCGGTAGTGGGTCAGTTTGAAAATTCAGACGCTCGCAGAGCCTCAGACTTCAGTCCCATGGAATTGACTCGTTTCTGACTTTTTCTGGGTGTATCTTTTCCATGTCGTCCGCACCGAGTAGAGGCAAGCGGACGGTTGGGAGCGGCTATTATGCTTTCGCCCTATGAGGGAGGCAGGCATGTTGCCATACGGAGTGGCGGATTCCGCCGATCTGGAAGCTCTTGCGAACGTTTTCAACGACTACTGCGCCAAGCATCGAATTGTCAGAGAGGACGAGCGCGAACAGGTCGCGATCAAGATCATGTGCCTTTTCAAGCGTGGCATCATTGACCCTGACCGGTTATCGGCGGAACTTGAAAGGGTAGGCTAGACTAGGCAGCACTCGCCTTACTGGGCGTCCGGCCGGCAAATCCTGTGTCACCTCGCTGACCCACTATCCAATTTCGCGTCTTCTTGACAAGCCGTCCCTGCCGGATGGCTTGGGGAGTTGCCGTGAAGAAGACATATCAAAGCCGGTGCTGGTGAAGCGCGAATTGCTATCGGCCGTGACCGCCGCCGCGCCGGCTGGTTCCGGACCCGGAAGGTAGCGGCGAGGGGCTGAGGCTCCTTCGCTCACAGTTCCTTCTCCGCCAACTCCCTGAATTCGTCGGGCACCGAGCGAGCCGCTTCCAGTGCCACCGTGCCGTAGCCGACCGCCTGTTTGCCGAAGCGCTCGCGGATCTTGTCGATGGCGCGGTCGGCGCCGAAGCGCGCCAGGCCTTTTTGGCTGCCCGGGCGGCGCTTCTCGTCGGCGAGGCCGAGCGGCAGGTCGAGCTGCAGTTCGGCGCTTTCCTCCAGATGTGACACCGAGATCGCCAGCAGCGAGATGGTCTCCCGTGGATGATCGGCGAGCACGCCGCGCACCAGGTCGCCGGCGATCTCGGCCAGCATGGCGGTCGCCGAGATCGGCTGCTCCAGCGTGATCGAGCGGGTGACGGCGCTGAGATCGGCGAAGCGCACGCGCACCGTCACCGTGCGGCCGGGGCGGTTCCTGGCGCGCAGCCGGCTGGCGACGCGGTCGGCCAGATGCAGCAGTGTCGGCACGATCACCCGCGCCACGGCCGGTTTTTGCCCGAGCGCCGACTGCGCGCCGGCCGAGTGCGCCCGGCGCTTCGTCTCCAGCTTGCGCGGATCGCGGTTCCAGGACAGGGCCGCAAGCTTTTCGCCGGCGGCGGGGCCGAGCAGCCGGGTCAGTGCGCCGCTGTGCGTCCGGGCCAGCTCGCCGATGGTCTCGACGCCGATCTCGGCCAGCCGCGCCCTGGTTGCCGGCCCGACGCCCCACATCAGCGCGACCGGCAAATCGTGCAGGAAGGCAAGTTCGGTGCCTGGATCGACCACCACCAGCCCGTCGGGCTTGGCGACCTGCGAGGCGATCTTGGCCAAATGCCTGGTGCGCGCCACGCCGATCGAGATCGGCAGGCCGAGTTCGGCCCGCACACGGCGGCGGATCACGGTCGCGATCTCCCGGGGAGAGCCGAACAAATGCGTGCAGCCGGCAACATCGGCGAAGGCCTCGTCGATGGAGATGCGCTCGACCACCGGCGTGAAATCGTCGAGCACCTTGATCGCCGCGTCCCCCAGCCGCTGGTAGTGGCTGAAATTGCCGCCGACGAAGATCAATTGCGGGCAAAGCTCGCGCGCCTTGCGCCCCGGCATGCCGCCGCGCACGCCGAAGGCACGGGCCTCATAGGAGGCAGCGAGCACCACGCCGCCGCCAACCGCGATCGGCTTGCCGCGCAGCGTCGGGTCGAGCAACTGCTCGACCGAGGCATAGAAGGCGTCGAGATCGGCATGCAGGATGGTGGCCGTCGTTTCCATCCTGTTCCGCTCATCCGCGATTGCTGATAGACCGAAACAAATAGAGAACAAATGCAGATCGTTGTCAATGCGGGGCCGTAGGATGCGTCCTTCTTCCACAGGGGAGGAGGAAAGGCCTAGACAATATGCTCCGCCCGCAGCGCTGCCTTCATCCGTTCCAGCGCCGGCTCGCCGCCGGCCGCCAGTTCTTCTGCGATGCGGGCAAGTTGACCGTCGGCCTTGCGGTGCCTGCTGCCCCACGCGCCAAGCGTGGCCAGCACCGGCAAGAGGTCGATGCCGGCTTCGGTCAGCCGGTAGATCGCCTTCAGCCCGTGGCTGGGATCGTCGCTGCGGGTGAGGATGCCTTCACCCTGCAGCGTCTGCAGCCGCTCGGCCAATGTGCGCGAGGAGATGCCTTCATCGGATTGCAGGAACTCGCGAAAATGCCTTTTGCCGGCGAAGACCAGATCGCGGATGATGAGCAGCGTCCAGCGGTCGCCGAGCAGTTCCAGCGACAGGTTGATCGGGCAAGCGGATCTTTCACGCGTCGACATCTCTATGGTTCCGTTTTTATAGCACTTTACTATTGACACCATTATCCATTTGCGTCAAATGGTTCCATAAGTAAATCATTTTCGGCCGAAGAGCTCGCGGTCTCGACAGGAGGAAGACATCATGGACCAGGGGAAAACCAGCGCGCCAAGGACCGTCGTGGTTGTCGGCGCCACCAGTGAGGTCGGCGCGCAGGTCGCTTCCGTGCTCACGGGGCAGGGGCATGCGGTGCGCGGCGTGGCGCGCGGTCTGGGTGTCGCGCTCGACGATGCCGCGGCACTCGCATCCGCCTTCTCCGGCGCCGACAGCGCCTATGTGATGATCCCCTTCGATGTCACCGCGCCGGATCTCCACCGCTTCGAGGACGAAGTCAGCGGGCGCCTGGCGACGGCGATCAGGACTTCGGGCGTGCGCCGCGTCGTGCTGCTCAGCGGCCTCAATGCCCATCTCAGGATGGGGACTTCGCTGGGCGCCGCGAGGATGGAGGAGCGGCTCGAGGCACTCGGACTCGACGAGCTGGTGTTCTTGCGCGCCTCCTTCTTCATGGAGAACTTTGCCAGAGGCATGGGCTTTGTCGAGCAGGCCGCTTCCGGTGTCTTCGCCACGCCCTTCCGCGGCGACCTGCCGATGCCGCTGATCGCCACGCGCGACGTCGGTCAGCGCGCCGCCGCCTTGCTTGGGTCGGAGCATTTTCCGGCCGGGCGCGTCGTCGAGCTGCATGGTGGCGGGTATCATCCTTTCGAGAAGGTGACCGAAATTCTCGGCAAGGCGATCGGGAAGGCGGTGAGCTACCATGCGGCACCTTTCGCCGATGCTCGCGCCGGCATGATCGCCGGCGGCCTGTCGGCGAGCTTCGCCGATGCGCTGGGCGAGACGGCGGCGAGCTTCAACAAGGGCGAGCGATGGGCGTTGGAAGCGCCGTCGCCCGACAATGCCACGCCGACTACTTTCGAAGCCTGGGCGCGCGACTTCGCCCGCTCGCGTGGCGCTGCCTGATCCCTCCCATACTGAATCCGGAAACGAGGACACCCGATGAAAAAGCTCATTCTTCAGATGCAGATGTCGGTCGACGGTTTCGTCGGCGCCGATGCTGATCAGCCGTGGCAGCTCTGGGAGTGGGGCGACGACAATGGCTGGGACGCCGAGCTGAAACAGGATTTCAACGCCGTGTTCGCCGGCATCGACACCATCCTGCTCAGCCGCAAGATGGCCGAGGAGGGTTATCTCACCCATTGGGGCAATGCGGCGAGGAAATATCCGGCCGATCCGTTCTATGCCTTCGCCCGGCGAATCGTCGACGCGCGCAAGGTGGTGCCGAGCGACAGGCTCGAGGCCTCGCGTTGGGAGCGCACGACAGTGGTGAGCGGCGACCTGCCGCGCGAGGTCAACGCATTGAAGGCGGGCGACGGCGGCGACATGGCCGTCTTCGGCGGCGCCGGCTTTGCGTCGGCGCTGATCGCGGCCGGGCTGATCGACGAGTTCCAGCTGTTCGTCAATCCTGCCGTGCTGGGAGCCGGCCGTCGCATCTTCGACCAAGGCGGGTTCCGAAACCTGCGGCTGCTCGGCTCGAAGGCCTATGCCTGCGGCATGGTGGTCAGCCGCTACGCGCCGGCAGGCTGATCGGCGCACAGCCCTCGCGCCGACAAAAAGACGTTTGGGCGGAATCCTTTGCCCGGTTCTCTTCGTCTTCAAGGTGCGGTCGTCGCAAGGGCGGCCGCATCAATCTGAATGGAGAGACAGACCATGATCCTGGTGACAGGCGCCACCGGCTTGAACGGCAAAGCAATCGTGCGCGAGTTCGCGCGGCAGAAGCATAAAGTGAGAGCGCTGGTTCGCGATCTGGACCGGGCATCGGCGGCGGGGCTCGGCGGACTTGCCGGCGTCGACCTGATAGAGGGCGATATGCGCCGGCCGCTTGGCGCGGCACTTAGTGGCATCGATCGCGTGTTGATGATTTCGACCGCGGCCGAAGACATGGTCGAGACGCAGTGTCGTTTCATCGATGCCTGCAAGCAGGCCGATGTCGCGCATGTGGTGAAGTTTTCCGGCGCCGAATCCAACATCGGCTATGACGCGACGAAGTTCCGCTTCACGCGCATGCATGAGGAAATCGAGCGCTATCTCGAAGCGGCCGGGATGGCGTGGACCCACCTTCGCCCCAGCCAGTTCATGCAGGTCTATTTGCGCGATGCGCCGACCATCGCCACCGAAGGCGCCTTCCATCTGGCGCTTGGCGACACCGAACTGTCGCCGGTCGATGTCGAGGATATCGCCAAGGTCGCGGTCCGGCTGCTGTGCGACGGTGGCCACGAAGGCGAGAGCCTCGACATGACCGGACCCGAGGCGCTGACGATGAGCGACATCGCGGCGCGGATATCGCAGGCGATCGGCAAGCCGGTCCGCTACGTCGATATCAGCCCGCGGGAGCGCCGGCGCAATCTGCTGGCCGCCGGTGTCCCCGCCGACTTCGCCGACGCACTGGACGAGCAATTGGCGGAGCGGCGGCGGCGGCCGAAATCGCGTGTGCATCTGGCGACGCATGAGATGTTCGGCGTGCGGCCGACGCCGTTCGTCGAATTCGCCCGGCGGTATGCCGCGATGTTTGGAGGCTGAGCGCGTCCGCAAAAAAGCGCCCACCGTCACGTATCCTTTTTGCCTGCCCGTACGTCTCTGCCTTCCGAAGGTCGCGTCTTCCGCGATCCGCAACCCGAGGAGAATATCATGGCGAGCATCGAGAGCGAGGCAAACAGGAACCATTACGCTGTTATGGCGGCCAATGCGGACAAGCTGACCAGCCCGCAGGCGATCATCGACCACAACGATATCCACTGGACGGCGCTGACCGGCGAGCCGCGCGGCGTCGACTATATCGAGGTCGATGCCGGCGGCGTGCCGGCGATGTGGGTGGTGCCGAAAGGCGCCGACGAGCAGCGGGTGCTGTTTTACGCGCATGGCGGCGGCTTCATCGGCGGCTCGATCTACACCCACCGCAAGCTGGTCGGCCATCTCGCCAAGGCCGTCGGCTGCCGGGCGCTGCTCTACGACTGTCCGCTGGCGCATCAAGCCAAGCATCCGGCCCAGCTCGAGGCCGCGATATCGGCCTGGAACTGGCTCGTCGACCAGGGCTTCGACCCCGGGCGGATCGTGATTGCCGGCGACTCCTGCGGCGCGGTGCCGACCTATGGCGTCCTGCAGCGGCTGCGTGCGCAAGGGCGGCCACTGCCGGTCGCCACGCTGATCATCTCCGGCTGGTTCGACATGGCGCTGACCGCCGCCAGCTATGAGACCAACCGCGAAAAAGACCCGGCGTTCGCCAGGGAAGCCGTCGACTGGCTGGCGGCCAATTTCATCGGCGATGCCGATCGGCGTGATCCCGAGGTCAGCCCGCTCTATGCCGATCTCTCCGGCTTTCCACCCGTCTTCCTGCAGGCCGGCGCCGACGAGACGCTGGTCGACGAAAGCCGCATGTTCGCCGAGCGGGCGAGGCAGGCGGGGGTCGAGACGCGGCTCGATGTCTTTGACGGCATGCTGCACTCCTTCCAGATGATGGCCGGGCGGGCGCCGGAGGCCGACGATGCCATTGCCCGCTTCGCCGCCTGGGTACGGCCGAGATTGGGACTGACGGCTGCCGGTGAGAAGACCCGGGAAAAGGCGGCGTGAGCATGCGACGGCTGATCGTGTCGAGTTTCGTCTCGCTGGACGGCGTCATCGAGGGGCCGATGACATGGGCCTCGCCGTTCTTCGTCGGAGAGAATGTGGACCACGCCTTGCAGGCGCTTTCGAACGTCGAGTTCTTCCTGCTTGGCCGCGCCACCTACGAGATGTTCTTCGCGCGCTGGCCTGAGATCAAGGGTCCGTACATGGACCGCATCAACGGCCTGAAGAAGCTGGTCGCCTCGACGACGCTGAAGACGGTGTCGTGGAATGCCACGCTCATCAACGGCGACGTCGCCGAGGCGCTCGCGGCGCTGAAACGCCAGCCGGGCGGCGACATCCTGAAATATGGCGTGTCGCAGCTCGACCGCACCTTGCTTTCCGCGGGGCTGGTGGACGAGTATCATCTGTCGATCGTGCCGACATGGGTCGGGCACGGCAAGCGCGCCTTCGACGATGTTGGCCCCATCAACCTCGATCTTGTCGGCACGCATCGTTTCGACAATGGTGTGGTGACCCTGATCTATGTGCCGCGATGAACCAGCAGATCCGCAAATCTCTCGACACGGCGCAAGGCATGCGGGCCTGGCCTGAGCCCGACCGCGTTTTCGACCTGCGCTATGCCGCGTTCCTGGAGACCGTTTCGCATCTGCGCGCCAGGCTGCATCGCTATTGCGCGCGCATGACCGGCTCGGCGCTGGATGGCGAGGACATCATGCAGGAGGCGCTGTTCGAGGCCTATCGCAAGATCGAGCTGCTCGACGACGCGCAGGCGCTGCGGCCGTGGCTTTTCCGCATCGCGCATAACAGGTGCATCGATTTCATCCGCAATCGTCGCACGCGGCATGCGGCCGAGGCCTTCTATGCCGGCGACGACATCGTGCTGCCGGTCGAGCCGGCCGGTCCGGGGGCCGGCCGCGCCATCGAGCGGCTGGTCGTGCATCTGCCACCGAAGGAGCGCGCCTGCGTGCTGCTCAAGGATGTCTTCGACCATTCGCTGGAGGAGATCGCCGACCTCGTCGGTTCGACATCGGGCGGCGTCAAGTCGGCGCTCAATCGCGGCCGCGCCAAGCTCGCCGCCTTGCCGGCGCAACCGGTCGCGGCGCCGCCACACGATCCTGAACTGGAGCGACTGCTCGACCGCTATGTCGCGCTCTTCAATGCCAGGGACTGGGACGGTGTGCGGGCGCTGACCAGCGCCGATGCGCGCCTGCAGGTTTCGGACTGCTACAACGGCCTGCTCTCGGCCTCGCCCTACTTCGTGGAATATGAGCGCAACGAGCTGCCCTGGCGCATGCGGCCAGGCGCGTTCGAAGGGGAGATCGTGCTGGTCGTCGACAGGCAATATGGAGAGGTCTGGCGGCCGGCCTATCTGGTGCGGGTCCGTGCCGATGGCGACGTCGTCAAAAGCATCGCCGATTATTACGCGTGTCCCTGGATCCTGGAGATGGCGGCCGCCGACGGATGAGGAAGCTCGGCATCGAAGACCTTCGGAAATATCGGAGGTTTGACACCAAAGGCGCAACGTGGCCGTATTCGGAGCAGGTGTAGATGCGGACTGGACGGGGAGCGGCGCGCGTGGCCATCAAGAGATTGCCGTATTGGATGGAGGCTGCTTCAGCGGCTTTGTTTCCTCCGGGGTCGTTTTTTCCGTCCAACGCCATACCCCAACTTTCGGATTTGAAGGCTGGCAAGCCCAGCTCGCGGGATGTCGGCAATTGCGCTCCGGCGAAATGATCCGCCGAGGCCGGCGGGGACTTCTGTCGCACTCACTTCGCGTCATGAAAAATGATGCCGACGGTATGGCGTATACCTGAGCGCAGGCGGCTGACGCCGTGGCGCAGATTGACGCGGTAATTGCCTTTGGTTCCCTGCACCGGCCGGTTGTGGACGGCGAAAGCCACCGCGTCGCCCTGGCGCAAGGGCACCACTTCGACCCGGCTCTGCATGCGCGGCCTCTGTTCGGTCAACGCGAATTCGCCGCCGGTGAAATCCTCGCCGGGCTCGGAAAGCAGGATCGCCACCTGCAGCGGGAAGGCGAGGTCGCCGTAGAGGTCCTGGTGCAGGCAGTTGAAGTCGCCAGGCACATATTGCAGCAAGAGCGGCGTCGGCCTGACCTGGCCGGCGGCATGGCACTGTTCGAGAAACGCTGCATGCGTAATGGGGTAGCGCATGGCGATCCCCATGCGCTCGTTCCACCGGTTGGCGACCTTGGCCAGCCTCGGATAGAGCGCGCCGCGCAGGCCGCCGATGAGATCGGGCAAGGGATAGCGGAAATAACGGTATTCGCCCTTGCCGAAGCCATGCCTGGCCATGTGGATATGGCTGCGGAAATGCTGCTCCTGGGGGTAGAGGCCGGCGAGTTGCCGGCACTCTTGCGGTGACAGCAGCTTTTCCATCACCGCGCAGCCGAAGCCGTCGAGCTCGGCCGTGAGCGCCGGCCAGTCGTAGGCGGCGATGCATGTCTCGGCGGCTTCGACCAGCAATGGTGCAACCCTGGCGTCGGCGTTCATATCGCGGCCTCCCTTTCCAGCAAGGCGCGCTTGCGTTCGATCCCCCAGCGGTAGCCGGACAGCGAGCCGTCGGCGCGCAGCACGCGGTGGCAGGGAATGCCGAGCGCTATGGCGTTGGCGGCACAGGCCGTCGCCACGGCGCGGGCGCCGTCCGGCATGCCGAGGCGCCGGCCAAGGGCGGTGTAGGTGGTGGTGGCGCCGCACGGGATAGTGCGCAGCACCTTCCACACGCGCTGCTGGAAGGGCGTGCCGTGACGCATGTCGAGCGGCAGGTCGAGACCGGCGCCGGGCGTTTCGATAAAGCGCGCTGTCGCCGCGACATCGTCGCGCAAGCCGGCCTTGTCTTCGAGCAGCACCCTGCCGGGGAAGCGGTCGGCGAGGTCCTGTTCCAGTGTAATGGTGTCGAAACCGATCAGGATGGCGCAGACGCCGACGGGGCTGCGCGCCACGAGGATGGTTCCAAGCGCGCACTGGCCGATGGCATAGGTGACGGTGTCGAGGGCGACGCCGGCGGCTGTCGCCGGCATATGGGTTTGCATGTGGTTCATTGCCTTCACTCCTTGTTGTGCCTGAACCCTAGCCACGGGCCGGATGTTCCTCACTCCGGTGCTTGCTTTCAAATTGAAATTTCAGCTCACGAGCGCTCACCACGACCGCCGAGTTCTGTGGCCCCCCTCTGTCCTGCCGGACAGAGGGGGGCGCCGTAGAGCGCTAAGTGTATCTAAGCGACACGCGTGACGGACACTTCGCCGAGCACGAACACTTCGCCGGTCATCAACCGCAGCTCGAACTCACCGCTCGCCGTGCGGCTCCACTCGGCCTTGCCATCCTCGACCAGCTCTCCCATGGCGGCCATCACCAGCGTCTTCGCGTCTTCTCTACTGACGGCAGCGCCGTTAGCGATCTGGCTGTTCGCACCGGCGGTGGAAGACCTGGCCATCGCGCGCATTGCCGGGTCTCCTCAGGCCCGCGAAGGCCGGCCGGCTTCGCGGTCGAGCAGCGCGCGTTTGCGCTCCGCGCTCCAGGCATAGCCCGACAGGGCGCCGTCCTTCCTGATCACGCGGTGGCAGGGAATAGCGACCGCAAGGGTGTTGGCCGCACAGGCGGCGGCGATGGCGCGGGTCGCCTTCGGCGCGCCGATGCGCCGCGCGATCTCGGCGTAGGAGACGGTGCGGCCGGCCGGGATGTCCCGCAAGGCCTGCCAGACGCGCTGCTGGAACGCAGTGCCGCGCACATCGAGCGGCAGGTCGAGACCGAGCGCCGGCGCCTCGACGAAGCCGACGACGCGGGCGACCAGCGCCTCGTAGTCGCTGTCGCCGCCGATCAACCGTGCCTTCGGGAAACGGTCCTGCAGGTCGCGCACCAGCGCGTCGGGATCCTGGCCAAGCAGGATCGAGGCGACGCCCTTGCGGCTCGAGGCGACCAGGATGGTGCCGAGCGACGTTTCGCCGACGGCGAAACGGATCTCCTCATTGGCGCCGCCGGCGCGATAGCGCGTCGGCGTCATGCCGAGCATGCCGGTCGATTTTTCGTAGAAACGCCCGCTCGAATTGAAGCCGGCATCGTAGATCGCCGATGTCACGCTGACGCCATCTTCCAGGCCCTGGCGGACCCTGGCGGCACGTTGGGCCGCTGCATAGTCTTTCGGCGTCAGCCCGGTGACCGCCTTGAAAACGCGATGGAAATAGCCGGGGCTGCGGCCGGCGGCATCAGCCAGTTCGGCGAGCGACGGTTCCGCCTCGCTCGCCTCGATCCTGCGGCACGCATCGGCGACCATCGCGGCGTTGGCGGCCTCGAGCGAAGGGCTGTCCGGATTGCAGCGCCGGCATGGGCGAAAGCCTGTCGCCTTCGCCGCCTGCAAAGTGTTGTGCAATTGGACATTGGCGGGGTTGGCGCGCCGCGACGGACAAGACGGCCGGCAATAGACGCCGGTCGTCGCCACCGAATACCAGAATGCGCCGTCGGCCGACTTGTCGCGTGCCACGATGCGCGCCCAGCGCGGATCGTGGGCCACCGGCAGCGGCGCGGGTTGCAGATGTTTGGCCAGGGTGATGAACATAGTCCATTGAAGCCGCCAAAAGCCGGCCTCGCCACCCGTTTCCTGACAAAGGCTTCTCGAACTGTCCTACGCCGCGCGTTTGGGCTCCACCGCGAACGGGCTGAGGCCAAGCCAGGTCTGCATTTGCCTGCCGATGGCCTGGTCGCCGGTCAGGACGACCTTCGCGCCGGCCTTTTCGACGGTGAGCACTCCCATCCAGATCGCCGTCATCGTGTGCAGGTCGGTCGAGACATAGAGGTCGACGTCGAAGCCCGGATCGTACCAGCACAGGTCGACTTCACCGTGCTTTTCGACGATCAGCCACCAGGAGCGTTTGGAGGCGGGGAGTTCCTGATACAGAAATTGTATCACCGTGCGTCCCTCGGGCAGCGGCGAGGGGTTCAGGTTGCGCCGCATGTCCCACATCAACAGCGACGGATCGAGGTTCTTCAGGGACAGCCTGGATTCGACCATTTCTGGCCCCAGAAGCCCATCGCCTCGACCACCGGACGCAGATCGCGGCCGGCCTCGGTCAGCCGGTAGTCGAAAATGCCTTTTTCTTCCTGGACCTCCTTGCGCTCGACGATCCCCGCCAGCTCAAGCTCCTTCAGCCGTTGCGACAGAAGGGTCGGCGACATTTTGGGCACGCCGCGGCGCAGGTCGTTGAAGCGGGTCGACCCCGCCACGAGCTCGCGCATCAGCACCATCGTCCAGCGGGTGCACAGCACCTCGGCGGCCATCGATAGCGGGCAGAACTGTTTGTATCCGTGCTGGGTCATGGCTGTGCCCCTCCCCCGAACCTTAGGGCAACATTAGCCCTTCGCGATCGAGGCGGCGAGTACAGAAACTGTACCGGCCCAGTACAGATCGCGGACTGGCTGGCGCGGGCCTTGCCATGCGAGCCCTTTGGCCGTGCACGGGATACCCCTGTGCGCCGCAACCAGGAGACCACAATGACTGCTTACGTTATCGCCGACATCAAGATGAGAGACCCGAAATGGGTCCCGGCCTATGCCGCCTCGGTGCACGACCTCGTCCACAAGCATGGCGGCAAATATCTGTCGCGCAGCGGCAATGTGAAGACGCTCGAAGGCATGCCGCTCGACACGACGCTGATCGCCCTGATGGCTTTTCCGTCGGAAGCCGCGGCGCGCGCCTTCACCAACGATCCGGCCTATGCGCCTTTCGTTTCGGCCCGTCAGGACGGCAGCGACAGCCGTTTCCAGCTGATCGACGACACCGATCTGGCCGGAACGATCCCTTATCTGCCGAAGGGATGACCGGCATTCGCCGCGTCATTTTCGGGATCTCCAAGCAGCAACAGACACGGCGCTTGCCTGTCGCGCCGCCGTATTGTCGGCGGCCGGCCAGCCGTGCTTTTTCAACAGGAATGGAATGGATATGAAATCAAACTTTCGCAACGGGCTTCTCATGGCGGGGACCATGCTGGCCGTCTGCACGACCTTTGCCCAGGCGCATCAGGAGGCGGCGGCGGGCGCGCCGGATGCCAGTCCGCTGGCCGGGAAGGTGCGAGCCGCCAACAGCCGGTTTCTCGACGTCAACGCCGCGACGGCGGAAGGCTATGCGCCTGTTCCCTGCGCCAGCGGCATCACCGGCGGCGCCATGGGCATCCACTATGTCAATGGCGGGTATCTGAAGGACGACAAGATCGACATCGCCCGTCCCGAAGCGGTGATGTACGAGCCGATGGCCGACGGCACGCTGAAGCTGGTGGCGGTCGAATACATCACCTCGAAGGGGCCGGCTTCGCTCGAGGGACAGCTGTTCAACTTCAACAGCGCGCCCAACCGCTATGGCCTGGGTGAATTTTACGAGCTGCATGTCTGGGCCTGGAAAGGCAACCCGACCGGCACGTTCGCCGACATGAACCCGAAAGTGTCATGCGAGCACGCGATGGCGCCGAGCCAGTAACCGGCACGGCCAGGCGGCGCCAATGCCGCCTGGCCGTTGTCCGAAAGTTCCTGTCGACCCCATGAAATCAGCGATGCGGGCGTAGCAGACGGCTCTTGTTGCCTCCGACGAAGCCAGACAGGCCGCGCCTCCGCCGCAATCGAAGAGGGCATCGCTGTCCAGGCGATCGAGCAGACGTTCCAACCCCTCCGCTGCCCGGTAACTGTTTCTTCTCTGGTTTTGCCGCAGATTGCCGGTGGGGCGGGGCAGGCGAAACGGACGATGGCGGGTCAGGGCAAGAAAAGTCGCAACGGAGCGTTCTGGGCCAAGGCCCTGGAGAGCGCCGATCTTGGCGTCTGGGACTGGAATCTTCGCACCGGCGACTGTTTCTATTCGGCGACCTGGGCGCGGATGCTGGGTTACGAGGAGGGCGAACTCGCCAATACCAGCGACCTGTGGCTGCAACTGACCCATCCCGACGACCGGGAACGGGCGCAGGCCAGCGGCGACCGCCACATTGCCGGGCTGACCGACGCCATCGAGACCGAACTCAGGCTCAAGCACAAGCAGGGCCATTGGATATGGGTGCTCGACCGCGGCGGCATCGTCGAGCGCGACGCCGACGGCAAGCCGCTCAGGCTGATGGGCGTGCAGACCGACATCTCGAAGCAGAAGGCGGCCGAAGCCGCGCTCGAACAGGTCAATATCCGCTTTCGCCTGGCGCTCGCCGCCAGCGGCAGCGGCATCTGGCACTACGACATCGCCACCAACAAGAGCTATTGGGACGCGCGCACAAGGGAGATATACGGCCTCGTCGCCGTGACCGATGAGGTGACGGCCGATCTCTGGCACAGCTACCTGCATCCCGACGACAAGGACGCCGCCGAACGCGCGCACAGGGTGCCGTTGGAAACCGACGGCGTCATCGCCGCGCAATACCGCATTATCAAGCGCGACGGCCAGATCCGCCATGTCGAATCGCTGCTGCGCTTCGTCGCCGCGGCGGGCGCGGCCGGCCTGGTTCTCGGCACGGTGCGCGACATCACCGAGGACAAGGTGCGCGAACAGGAACTGGCCTTCGCCGCCCGTCACGACGCATTGACCGGACTGTGGAATCGCACCGCTTTCGACAGGCTGCTCGCCGGCCAAATCGCCACCGGCGCGTCTCTGGCGGTGTTCTACATCGATCTCGACTACTTCAAGGCGCTCAACGATTTCGCCGGCCATGCCGCGGGCGATCTGGCGCTGAAGAGCGTCGCTGCGGGTATTGGCCGCTGCCTGCCGCCGTCGGCGCATGCGGCGCGGCTCGGCGGCGACGAGTTCGCGCTGATGGTGCCCGATTGCGACGCCGTGCAAGCCGAACGGCTGGCCGGCGCCATCCTGGCGGCCGTGCGCGACGCCGATCTCGGCCTTGCCGCCACGTCACGCCGGCTGGCGGCCAGCATCGGCATCGCCATCGTCCGCGACCGTGTCACCACGGTTGCCGACGCCCTGGCCTGCGCCGACGATGCCTGCTACGCGGCCAAGGCCGCCGGGCGTGATCGCTTCGCGCTGTTTTCGACCGATGCCGTCTCCGGTTCGGGCGGCCTCAACGCCGCACGGCTCGCCGCGGACACGGTGGACGCCATGGACGACGGCAGGCTGAAGCTGTTCGGCCAGGAGATCCACCGGCTGGGCAGGCCTTGGGAAGAGAGCCGCCATGTCGAGGTGCTGGCGCGGCTTGACGGAAAGACCGGCCGGCTGATCCCGCCCGGCGAATTCATACCGGCGGCGGAGCGCTTCGGCGTTGCCGCGCGGCTCGACCGCTCGATCATCCGCACCGCGCTGTCGCGGCACGGCGCGGCGATGAAATCCGGCGCGATCACGCTCGGCTTCAACCTGTCGGCGCAGACGCTGAGCGATCCCGGGCTGTGGGACTTCGTCGACAGCATCATCGAGGAAACCGGGGCGCCGCATTCGGGCATCGGCTTCGAGATCACCGAAACCGCCGCCGTCACCAATTTCGATGCCGCCGAAACCTTCGTGCGCAAGGCGCGCAAGCGGCGCTGCAAGGTCAGCCTCGACGATTTCGGCGCCGGCATGAGCTCGTTCGAATATCTCAGGCGCTTTCCGGTCGATGCCATCAAGATCGACGGCTCCTTCATCGAGCACGTCACGGAAAGCCGCTTCGACCGCGAGATCGTGCTGGCCATCGCCAGCATTGCCCGCAGCCTCGGTTGCGCCGTCGTGGCCGAGAAGATTGAGCGGCAGGACACGGTGGCCATGCTGGACGATATGGGCGTCGAGTTCGGCCAGGGCTTCCTGCTGCACCGGCCCGAACCGCTGGAGCGGATCGTGGCACGCGCGGCGCAACTAGCGGGTGCCGCATCGAGTCGCAAGGCGTCCTGACGGACAACATGCATGTCGCTCCGAAAGCAGTCTGGATAACGACATTCGTGAAGACGAAGACTTGATGCGCGCAGCCCGAATCCGCTCAGCGCGGCGGGTTTTGTTCAGCCGTGTCGGCGCGCCGCTGGTCGGGGAAATTCCAGCACCCCGGGTTCCGGCTTCCTGTGCTGTGCTTCCGCCACCGTCTCGATCAACAGATCGAGGGCCTCGCATGTCGAACGGCTCGTCTCGTCATTGCCGCGCAGATAGTGGTAGGCGCGTTCGAGATGAAGACGGGCGGCTGAAAAATCACTGTTCAATGGTCCCTCCATGATACCGCCCTAATGTATCTTGGCCGCCCTGGCGCAATTTGAGGTAAATATCCACAAACGCCTTTTATTCAAATGCCGGCGGATGCCTCGCGGCTGGCGGCGGCACGTGGTGTCAGGAGTGGCGGCGCCGTGGCCTTGCGCGGTCTGGCGGCGCGCCTACAGCTTCTGATTTTATGCATGTCGTTGTCCCGGAACCGAGGACACTTCCGGGCGACATGCATTAGACTGCGCTCTTTTGTCCGAGGTGAAATCGATGATCGTCCAGGCCTGCATAAACGGCGCGCGCCCGCGCGATTTCCATCCCGGGCTGCCGCTGACGGCGCAAGCGATGGCCGGCGATGCGGCTTCCTGCGTCGCCGCGGGTGCCGCCGAACTGCACATCCATCCGCGCGGCGCCGACGGGCGCGAAAGCCTGGCGGCGGTGGATATGACGGTGCTTGCCGTGCGCCAGGCCTGTCCGGGTACATTGATCGGTGTGTCGACCGGCGCATGGATCGAGAACGATGTGGCGCGGACCCGCGCGGCGATCGCCGCCTGGCGCGAGCTGCCCGACTATGCCTCGGTCAATCTCTCGGAACCCGACGCACCCGATGTGATGGAACTGTTGCATAAACAGGGCGTCGGCATCGAGGCGGGGCTTGCCACGACGGATGATGCGGAGCGCTTCGTGGCGCTTGCCGATCATAGCAGGGTGCTGCGCATCCTGATCGAGATCGACATACCGGACCTGCCCACAGCCCTCGACGAGGCGCGCGGCATCGTCGCCGTGCTCGAACGCGCGGGCGTGCGGCGGCAGATCCTGCTGCACGGCGTCGACGGCACAGTCTGGCCGTTCGTGGACCTTGCCCGGCAAAAGCGCTGGTCGACACGGGTCGGGCTGGAGGACGGCAAGACGCTGAGCGATGGAACGGTGGCGAGGGACAATGCCGAGATCGTGGCCGCGGCCGCCGCGAACTTCCGCCCCACGAGTATGAGCTGAACCTTGTCAGGCCGCGCCGCCGGCGAACTCGGCGATGCCATTCGCGCAGCAACCCATGTCGCCCGAGGAACAGCTGAAATAAGGCCACATTCGAGGGCGAGGGGAGATGTCCAACTGTTTCGGAGCTCTCGCATGTCGCTGTCCGGCACGGCAACCCGCTATGGACGCCTCGCCCAGGCATTTCATTGGCTGACGGCACTGCTGGTGCTCATTGCTTTCCTGGTCTCGGCGGGTGGCCCTCCGGAGCGGGTCTATTCAGCGGCCAGGGCGCCCACGCTGCTGCTGCATGAGTCGCTCGGCTTTACCGTTTTCTGCTTGCTGGTCATTCGCCTGGTCTGGCGCCGGTTCGATCGCATTCCCGATGCGCCGGCCATGCCCGCCTGGATGGAGGTCGCCTCGAAGGCGACGCATTGGGCGCTCTATGCGCTGCTGTTCGCGGTTCCGGCGACAGCCATGGTCGGCACCTTGTTCGGCGGCCACCCGGTCACTGTCTATGGGTTGGGCGCGATCGGTCCGTTTTCCGGCACCTGGGGCGCGCCGCTGGCGGAGATCCATGGCACGCTTGGCGATATCATGATGTGGCTCGCTGGCCTGCACGCGGCCGCTGCCATCTTCCATCACGTCTTCCTTCGCGACCGGGTGCTGAGCCAGATGCTGCCGGGTCTGCCCGATCCATCGTCCGGGCAGGGCGGCTGAGCGCTGTCAGTCGAGGATGATGCGGATCGCCTGGTCGACCACCGGGTGCAGGCCGCTGGCCTGGAAAGACAAGCGGTTGCCGGAACCGACATTGCTGGTCATGGCGACGGTGAGGTCCGTCTCGGGATCGTGCAGCATGACGGCGACATAACCCGGAATGCTGCCCTGGTGGCCGTAGAAGGCGCGGTCGGCATAGGCGTTCTGGAACATGCCCGCGCCGGTCTCGCGCATGCGGGTGCCTGGAAAGCTCGCCGGCACGCGGTGTTCGAACATCTCGGCGAAGAACGGCGGTGACAACAGCTTCCCAGAAAACAGGCCGCGCATGAAACCCACCATATCCGATGGCGTCGACACCATGTCGCCGCAGCCATAGGCGGCGCCGAACGGGAAGGAGTCGGACGAGTCCTGCAGCTCGTCGGAATAGGGCAGCACGCCGTCCATGCGCCACATCTCGCCGCCCGAGGCGATGTCGGTGGGCGCGTTCGGCGCCGGCGGCGGCCGGTGGTAATAGCCGCGCACCATCGACTTTTCCGGAAACGCTTCGGTCGCCGGCGACCAGGTGTTCTTCAGGCCGAGCCGCTCGAGGATCGCGCTTCTGACATAGGCGCCCAGCGGCTGGCCGGTGACGGCCTCGATCACCATGCCGGCCAGGACATAGCCGGTGTTGTTGTAGACGGCTGGCCCGCCCGGCGCCTTCTGCTTGTCGGAGGCAAAGGCGATGTCGACCAGCTGCCACGGCGTCCACTGCCGGCCCGGGTCCATCGGAATGTAGTATTCGAACTCCGGCAGGCCGCTGCGGTGGTTGATCAACTGGCGCACCGAAATGGTCGCCCGGCAGGTCCGGAAACCAGGAGGAGATCGGCGCGCCGAGGTCGAGCTTGCCGGTCTCGGCGAGCTTGACCAGGGCGGCGGCGACGAAGGTCTTGGTGCAGCTGCCGATCTTGAACAGCTGGTCTGGCGTGACCGATGTGCCACGCGCGCGGTCGGCGAGGCCGGCGGTAAGGGCGGTCGGTGTTGAGTCACCCTTGGCGTAGGCCAGCGAGGCACCCACCGCGCCGTCGGCAAGGTAGCTGTTTAGGAGGGAGGTCAGGTTTTTTGGCATGGTTCACCTTTCTTCCTTCTCCCCCTGTGGGAGAAGGTGGATCGGCGCGCAGCGCCGAGACGGTTGAGGGGTGTTCCAGCGGAGTGAGGCGTTGGCTTTCCCTGGAACACCCCTCATCCGACCTCGCTTCGCGAGGCCACCTTCTCCCACAGGGGGAGAAGGGAAGGGCAGCCCAGCCCAGCCCCGCCCAGCCTCACTCCGCCATGTCGACGGCGGCGAAATTCTGCCGGCCGAAGGGGTCGAGCACGTAGTTGAGCACGCTTTTGCGGATCGGGATCGCCACCATCGAATGGGCGATCGGCGCCACCGGCACTTCGGCCTTCAGGATCGCTTGCGCCTTCCCGTAGATCGCGGCGCGCTCTTTCGGGTCGGCTGCGACGCGGCCCTCGTCAAGCAGTTTCTCGAAATCCCTATCGCACCAGCGCGATCGGTTGGAGCCGCCCTTCACGCCGTCGCAGGAGAGGAGATAGCTCAGCATGTTGTCGGGGTCGCCATTGTCGCTGCTGCCGCCGAGCAGAAAGGTGTCCTGTTCGCCCGCCGCGGTGCGCTTGAGATATTCGCCCCATTCGAAGCTGACGATCTCCGAATGCACGCCGACCTTGGCCCAGTCCGCCTGGATCATCTCGGCCATGCGCTTGGCGTTGGGGTTATAGGGGCGCGACACCGGCATCGCCCACAGGCTGACCTTGAGGCCGCTTTCGTGGCCGGCTTCCTTCAGCAGTTTCTTCGCGCCCTCGGGATCATAGTCGATGCCGGCATCGGTGACGGCGCCGAGCTGCGCCGGCGGCACGACGCTGCCGGCCACCGTGCCGGCGCCGGCGTAGACGGCATCGACGATCGCCTTGCGGTCGATGGCCTTGGCCAGTGCCGTGCGCACGCGCACGTCGCCCAGCGGCTGGTGCTCGACATTGAAGCCGAGGATGCCGATGTTCTGGCCCTTGAGATCGAGAACCGTGATGTCGGGATCGGCGCGCAGGTCGGCGACCGCACTTGGCGGCGGCGGCGCGGCGACCTGGCATTCATTGGCCTTGATGCGCTCGACGCGGGTGGTCGGCTCGGGCGTGACGGCGAAGACCAGCGTGTCGATCTTCGGCGCACCGCGCCAGTAATCCTTGTTGGCGGCGTAGCGGACCTGGCTGTCGGGCACATAGGCCTGAAGCACGAAAGGCCCGGTGCCGACCGGCATGCTGTCGATCAGCTCCGGCGTGCCGGCCGCGACCATCTTTTGCGTCTGCTCCAGCGACAGGATCGAGAGATAGTCGAGCGCCAGCCCGGCCAGGAAGGTGACATTGGCTGCCGTCAGCGTGAAGCGCACCGTGTAGTCGTCGACCTTGTCTATTCTGTCGATCAGTGTGCCCATGCCGAGCGCGTTGAAGTACTCGTAAGCGCCGCCGCCGAGCTTGTGAAGGGATTGTTGGCGTCGCGCTGGCGGTTGAACGTGTAGAGCACGTCATCCGCGTTGAAATCGCGCGAGGGCGTGAAATGCTCGTTCGACTGGAATTTCACGCCGTGCCTGAGATGGAAGGTGTAGGTCTTGCCATCCGATGAAACATCCCAGCTTTCGGCCAGCGCCGGCCCGACCTCCGTCGTGCCCGGCTTGAACTCGACCAGCCGGTTGAAGATCGTCTTGGCGGCGGCGTCCATGGTGGAATCGGCGATGCCGATCGCCGGGTTGAAGGTCTCGGGATTGGCCTCCGAGCAATAGACCAGCGTCTTGGCGTAGGCCTGCCCGCCGACGAGGACGGATGAGGCCAGAAGCGTCGAGGCCAGAAGGGACGAGGCCAGAAGGGACGAGGCCAGAAGGGACGGGGCAAGCACTGTGCGCAGAACGGTGGATTTCATCGCAAAACGCTCCTGATGACACTTTACGGGTTGAGGGAAGGTCTGAAATTCATGGGGCCGCCGCCGGGACAAGAAAGCGATCGGGCGCCAGCGCCGCGGCGGTGACGCCGAGCGCCGTGACATCCCCCGGGATGGACTGCCCGCGCAGCAGCGCCGCGCTCAGCCTGGCCAAGGTCAGCGAAACCTGGAAACCGTAGCCGCCCTGGCCGCCGAGCCAGAAGAAGCCGGGAAGGCGCGGGTCGAAGCCGGCGACCGGCGTGCGGTCGGGCGCGAAGGTGCGCAGGCCTGCCCATGGCGTCGACGGACGCCCGATGCGCATCGATGTTGCCTGTTCGATGCGGTCGACGGCGATGGCGACGTCGAGGTCTTCCGGCCAGGCGTCGCAAGGCTCGGAATCCGTCTCGTCGGCGAGGGAACCGATCAGCCTGCCGGCATCGGGCTTGAAGTAGAACTGCTCGTGCAGGTCGACCACCAGCGGCCAGCCGGCGATATCCATCCCGGCGGGCGGATCGAACAGGAAGGCGGTGCGCCGTTTGGGCTGGAAGCCGAGGCCCGGCAGCCCCGCCATCCCGGCGACGACATCGACCCAGGCGCCGGCGGCGTCGACCACGATGTCGGCCGAGTAGACGCCGGCGCTCGTTTCAACCCGAAAAGCGCGGCCGTCGCGTGATATGGCGCGGACCTCCTCGCCGGTGCGGATGATGCCGCCGCGGGCCTTGAGCGACGAGGCGCTGGACCCCAGCATCTTGCCGGTGTCGACATCCACCGCGTCCGGCTCATAGACGCCGCCGCAGGTGGTTTCCCTGGCAATGACCGGAACCAGCCCGTGGAGCTCGGCCGCCGACAGACGGCGCACGCTCGGCACCAGCGCCTGCAATTCATGAGCCAGCTTGTCGATGGCGGCATCGTCGCCGACCCAGCCGACGTGCAGCGCGCCGCGCCGGTGGGCGACGAAACCGCCCTCGACAATCGCCTGCCGGCTGGCCAGCGTCAGCCCGCGCACCAGCCGGTTGCCATAGGTTTCGGTGAACAGAGCGGCGGAGCGGCCGCTGGCGTGGTAGCCGAGATGCGGTTCGCGCTCGATGACGGTGACATCGGCCCAGTCCGCCACCTCGGCGGCAAGGGAGAGCCCGGCGATGCCGCCGCCGATGACGATGATCTTCGCGGGAGAATTCGACTGCATCCCTCAGTCGTAAAAATAATTTCGTATCCAGTCAATATTTAGCGTATAAGAAAATTGTTGGTGTTGTTGATGGCCCGCTCGAGTTCGACTACCTAGGGTGAACCCCGCGGTAGTGACGTGCCGCCGCTTCATGGAGCTGACAATGTCGGAGCAACCGAATCTCGGTGATTGTCTGCGTGCCCTGAGAAAAAGACATGGCTGGACCTTGCAGGAGGTCAGCTCTCTCACCGGCGTCGCGGTGTCGACACTGTCCAAGGTCGAGAACGACCAGATGTCGCTGAGCTACGACAAGCTGTTACAGATCTGCGAAGGGCTCGGTATCCATGTGACGGAGCTGCTCAGCGGCGACCGCAAGCAGCCGGCGGCGCGCACCCGCCGTTCGGTGACCTCGCAGTCCAACACACTGCGTCAGCTGACCCGCAACTACGACTACCGGTATCTCGCCACCGATCTCGTGCGCAAGCGCATGGTGCCGATCCACGCCTATGCACGCGCCCGCACGCCGGAAGAGTTCGGTCCGCTGACCCGGCATGCCGGCGAGGAGTTCCTGATCGTGCTCAAGGGCGAGATCGAATTGCACACCGACCAATACGCGCCGGTGCGGCTGAAAGCGGGCGAGAGCGTCTACATCGATTCCACCATGGGCCATGCCTATCTCTCGGTGGGCGAGGGCGACGCCGAGATGCTGTGCGTCTGCTCCGGCGACGAGCCCGATATGGAAGGCACGCTGCTCTCCGTGCTGGAGACGGTGGAGGGGTAGGGCTGAATGTCAGCGCTGCCCCTCACCTGCCTGCCGGCATCCTCTCCCCGTATAGAGACGGGGAGAGGGGCGCTGTCATCTGTGATTTCGCCAATCATCAGCGTTGTCAGGAGTCGAGCCGGCGTTGCAGCCAGCTTCTTTCTCCCCGTCACTATACGGGGAGAAGGTGCCGCAGGCGGATGAGGGGCAGCGCTGCCGGCTCTCGTTTTTCTGCAGGTCCATTCTGTCTTTCTGGTTCGAACTGGCCGACGAAACCAGCTATATGACTCGCTGAAAACTCCCGCCAACTCGATGAGGAAAACCCAATGAATTCAGAAAAAACAGCTGTCATCGTGGCCGGCGGCAGCGGCATGGGCGCGGCGGCGGCCAAGCGCCTGGCGGCGGATGGGTTCAAGGTGGCGATCCTGTCCTCGTCCGGCAAGGGCGAGGCGCTGGCCAAGGAGCTTGGCGGGCTCGGCGTCACCGGCTCCAACCAGTCGAACGACGACCTGCAGCGTCTCGCCGACCTGACGCTGGAGCGCTATGGCCGTATCGACGTGCTGGTCAACAGCGGCGGCCATGGGCCGCGCGCGCCGATCCTGGAGATCACGGATGAGCAGTGGCACACCGGCATGGACGTCTACCTGATGAACGTCATCCGGCCGGTGCGCATCGTGGCGCCGCAGATGGTCAAGCAGAAGGGCGGCGCCATCATCAACATCTCGACGGCCTGGGTGGCCGAGCCGAGCGCGATGTTCCCGACCTCGGCCGTGTTCCGCGCCGGCCTTGCCGCCTACACCAAGATTTTCGCCAACACCTATGCATCAGACAATGTGCGCATGAACAATGTGTTGCCAGGCTGGATCGACAGCCTGCCCACCACCGAAGAGCGCCGCGACAACGTGCCGATGCAACGCTACGGGACGAGCGAGGAGATCGCCGCGACCATTGCTTTTTTGGCTTCGGAAGGGGCCGGGTATATTACCGGGCAGAGTATCCGCGTGGATGGGGGTGTTATCCGGGCGCTGTGAGGCGCACTTCCCTTCTCCCCTTGTGGGGCCCGAAGGGCGGGCGAGGCCCGTGACTCGCCCAGGGCGGTGGCCTCGCGGAGCGAGGTCGGATGAGGGGTGTTCCAGCTTGGCAAGGATGGCAACCCGTCACTCACCCCTCATCCGTCTCGGCGCTGCGCGCCGATCCACCTTCCCCCACAAGGGGGGAAGGTAAGAAGCGTCACCGCTGATCCGCATCCGTCAGCGTCCGCAGAAACGCCGCGATATCGTCGATCTCGGCCTCGTTGAGCGCCGGCTTGTCGCCGGGTTTCTTGCCGTTGAAGGGTGGGTCCTGGTTGAGATTTCCCCAGTAAGCCTTTGGCAGATCGTCATATTGCCTCACCGTGCCGTCTGCATTCCTGGGATACCAGTGGCCGGGGTCGGTGTCGCGGCTGGCGTAGAAGGCGACGGCGTCGCGCAGCGTGTGGAAGTAGCCGTTGTGGAAGAAGCTCTTGCGCAGCGCGACATTGCGCAGCGTCGGTGTCTTGAACAGGCCGCAATAGCCGGTGCGGCCGTGAAAATCGGTGCGCAGCGGGCCGCACAGGCCGAGATCGGCATAGGCGGGGTCGGCGTTGGCCGGGATCGCCGGATTGCGCGGCACGGCGATGGCGATCAGGCCGAAATCGGTGAATTGCGGCGGCTCGCCGTCATTGGCGGGTTCGCTGAGGTGGCAGGAGGCGCAATTGCCTTTCGCCTCGTCCTCGAACAGGGCGCGGCCGCGCCGTTCCTGCGCCGACAGCGTCGCCTTGCCGGCGAGGAAGGCGTCGTAGCGGCTGGAATAAGGATAAAAATCGGCGGCGCTCTGCTCGAATGTGCCGAGCGCCTCGGCGGCGGCGTCGAAGGCGTCGCCCGGGCGGTCGAAGACATCGTTGCCGAAGGTTGCCTTGAACTCGTCGGCATAGGCCGATTTACGCAGGGCGGCGGTGACAGCCCCCGCATCCTTGTTGGCCATCTCGAAGGGCGAGAGCAGGGGAATTTTCGCCTGATCCGTGCCGTGGTCGGCGCGGCCATCCCAGGTCAGGCCGCCGGTCGGACCGTTGTCGACGCTCTCGTCGCCTTCGTCCTCGGAATCGTAAAAATGCTCGGTGAAGGCGGGAGCGGCCTGGAGATAGCGCAGCGAGGGCACCGCACGCACGCCGGGCTGGTCGAGATGCGGCCCGCCCATCTCGACCGGAGCTGCCGAGGCCGGACCGAAAGCGTGGCGCGGATCATGGCAGGACGAGCAGGCCTGCCTGCCCGAGGCCGACAGCGCCGGGTCGAAGAACATCTTTCGGCCAAGCATGGTCAGGACCTCGGCGCGCGCGAAGGCTTGCGCGCGCGATAGCGGACCGGGATGAACGCCATCCGCCGTATTCGCGGGCGCGGCACAGCCAAAGGTCGAGATCGCGGCAATCGCGATCATCAGGCTTTTCCATCGTCTTCTGGTCATGGAGCATGGTCCGCTTTGGCCGGGAAATAGGAATGGAGTGCAACGGATTGATGACCGGCTCCAGTGCTCACGAAACCGTGTTCGCCGCGGCGGCGGATGTCACAAAGGTGACAAGGCATCCACGTTAGCTGCCCCTATGGTTCCCGCGCCCCTCCAGCCACAGTCAAGCCACGAGGTCTTCCCGATGACGAGGCTCAAACTCCTCACTTCCTTTTGCCTGGCCGGTTCGGCCCTGCTTCCCCTCGCGGCGGCCAATGCCGCCCCTGCCGGCTTCGACAAGATCGACACTGTCGTCGTCATCTATGCCGAGAACCGCAGCTTCGATAACCTCTATGGCGGCTTCCCCGGCGCCAGCGGGCTGGCCAATGTCTCGGCCGATCAGGCGCGCCAGCTCGACCGCGACGGCAAGCCGCTCACCGAGCTGCCGCCGGCCTGGGGCGGGCTGACCGGAAAGGGCGTCACGCCCGTGGTGACGGAGGCTGAGACCGCGCATCTCGCCAACGCTGCCTTCGCCATTGACGATCCCAAGGGCTTCAACGAAGGCACCAACGTCATCACCCATGATCTGTGGCACCGCTTCTACCAGGAGCAGATGCAGATCGACGGCGGCAAGAACGACAAATTCGTCGCCTGGGCCGATTCCGGCGGCCTGGTCATGGGCCATTACGACGGCTCCGTCCTGCCGATGTGGCAGGTCGCGAAGAAATACGTGCTGGCCGACAATTTCTTCCAGGGCGCCTTCGGCGGCTCTTTCCTCAACCATTTCCAGCTCGCCTGCGCCTGTACGCCGGTCTACCCGCACGCCGACACCAGCCCGATCAAGGGCCAGATCGCCGTGGTCGAGGCCGATGGCACAACTCTGAAGGTCGCCGACAATTCGCCGGCCTCGGCACTGGGCGGCGTACCGAAATTCGTCAACGACGGCGCCATCACGCCCGACTTCCATGCCGTCAACACCATGCAGCCGCCCTATCAGCCGAGCGCCAACAAGCCGGCCGAGGGCGGCGACAAGGCGCTGGCCGACCCGGCCGCGCCCACCACGCTGCCGCCGCAGCACGACATCACCATCGGCGATCTGCTGTCGCTGAAGGGGGTGAGCTGGGCCTGGTATGCCGGCGCCTGGCAGGCAACGCTCGACGGCAAGAACGCGACGCCGGTGCCGAACTTCCAGTTCCACCACCAGCCGTTCAACTATTTCGCCGCCTACGCGCCGGGTACCGCCGCGCGCACCGAGCATCTGCGGGACGGCGGCCTGGACGGCACCGACTTCATCAAGGCGATCGACGACGGCAAGCTGCCGCAGGTCACCTTCTACAAGCCGCAAGGCAATCTCAACGAGCACGGCGGCTATGCCGACGTGGCCAGCGGCGACCGGCATCTGGCCGACCTCATTTCGCATCTGGAGAAGAGCCCGCAATGGGGCCACATGCTGGTGGTCGTCACCTATGACGAGAATGGCGGCTTCTGGGATCATGTCGCGCCGCCCAAGGCCGACCGCTGGGGCCCGGGCAACCGCATCCCGGCCTTCATCGTCTCGCCCTATGCCAGGATGGGCATGGTCGACCACACGCAATACGACACGACGTCGATCCTGCGCTTCATCACCGCGCGCTACGACCTGCCGGTGCTGACCGGCATCGTTGCCCGCGACAAGGCGCTGGCCGCCAATGGCGAGCCGCCGATGGGCGATCTGAGCGCGGCGCTGGACTTCAGCCGATAGGCCGGAGCGAACCGCGGATGCGCCGCCGCGCCGCGGGGCGCGGTGGCCTTCTCAGCCGCCATTCACAAGCGCAAGAATGAGCTTCTGCAGATTGCCGCCCTGGCCGAGTTCGACGCGGTCGAAATCGCGGCTTGCCTGTCGCTGCGCCTGCGAGAGCGCGGACAGGCGCTTGGTCATCTCGACCCGGATCTTGCTGCATTTTGGGTCGTCGGGAACGGTCAGGCCGACTGTCGCCGCCTCGATCTTGCGCGCCATGTCGACAATGGTCGCGCCGTGCACCTTTTCGTGGGCGCTGACGCCGGCGAGGAAAATCTCCCAGTTCTTCTGGATGGCGGAGGGCAGCGGCGATGAGGGGCTGGGCAAGGTGTAGGTGATGATGAGCTTGGGCTTCGCCGAAACCAGCACGCAGGCTCCGGCACGCGCCTGATAATCCCTGGTCCAGGTCAGCTTGAAATTGGTGTGGGCGATGGCGCGGGCAATGCCGGCATTCGGCCCGTTCTCGCCGATCGACCGGTAGAGATCCAGCCCGGACTGGCCTGAAATGGCGTAGGTCTCGACCTTCTCGACCGGCTTCCATTCGGCCTGCGCGGCGAGCCGCGAGGCCACCAGGGCGGCTGTCACAAGACACAGGCGAATACAAGCTCTCAACACCAAGGCGCCCCGCACATGCAATGCCATTCAACGCCTTTTCCTATATGCTGCCGGCGGGTGCTGCAAATGCCCGAAGGGGGAAGTCATGAAAAGATATATCGTTGCCGCCGGAGCCTTGGCGGCATTGCTTGGCGCGCAGCCGGCCTTTGCCGCGTCCTGCGGCTGGAGCGCGAAGATGGAAGAAGACGAGGGCGGCAGCGTGCTGACGGCTTCCGTCTGCGGCGGGCCGAAAGGCGACGCGCATCTGATGTTGACCTGTTTCGACAATCCGGTTCTGAGCTACGACCTGGGTGCCAGCGGCCAGCAGCTGGAACCGGGCATCAGCGGTTCGTTCGACTTCAAGGCCGATGGCAAGACGGTGACCAAGACGCTGCAACTGGAGGCCATGTACAATGATTTCGTGGTCGATCTCGCCAAGGCCGATCCGCTGCTCGACCTGCTGCGCTCGAAGGGGGATGTGTCGGTCAGCGCGGCCAAATATGGCGCTATCAACTTTCCGCTGAAGGGATCGAGCGCGGCCATCGGCAAGGTGCTGGCGCAGTGCGGCAAGGCCAAGCCTGCGACGGACGGGGATTGATCGGTGCTGTGCGGCAGCTGTGGCGGCTATAGTTGCTAGCCCATTGTCACATCCAACTTCGCGAGCGGTGACGCCTCTTCCTTCTCCCCTTGTGGGAGAAGGTGGATCGGCGCGTAGCGCCGAGACGGATGAGGGGTGCCGAAAGAAATAATCCGTTGATAATTCAGCGTAATGTGGTGTCGCGAGAAGCATGTTGCCAAGCTGGAACACCCCTCATCCGACCTCGCTTCGCGAGGCCACCTTCCCCCACAAGGGGGGAAGGGGGAGCTGAACCTTGCCGCCGGGGACGGCTGGCCGTATCTCATCCGCTATGGCCAACATCCAATTCCGCAAGGCACACGCCTCCGACCTGCCAGCCATCGTCGCCATGCTCGCCGACGATCCGCTGGGGGCGACCCGCGAGGATGCCTCGTTGCCGTTGGCGCAAGGCTATCTCGATGCCTTCAACGCCATCGACGCCGATCCCAACCAGTTGCTTGCCATGGCTGTGGATGGGGCCGAGGTGATCGGCACCTTGCAGATCACCTTCCTTGCCGGGCTCTCGCGCAAGGGTGCTTGGCGGGGGCAGATCGAGGCGGTTCGCGTTGCCAGCGGCAGGCGCTCCGACGGGATGGGCAAGAAGATGTTCGAATGGGCGATCGACGAATGCCGGGCACGCGGCTGCGGCCTTGTCCAACTCACCACCGACAAGGGCAGGGCGGACGCCCACCGCTTCTATGAAGGCTTGGGCTTCACCGCCAGCCATATTGGTTACAAGAAGAGCCTTTAGCGGACGCGCGCACGCTGTCGCCGGTTCCGGCTTGGCGGCGACTGGCGTATAGCGGAAGCCTTTCAGGCACTATTCAAATCGCCCGGCAAAGCGGATATAGGTCAGTTAGGTTGACCTATATAAGAAAACGTCGGGGAGGCATGTCTTGACCCTTTTGAACCTGTTGGCTTCGCGCTCGTCGCGTATGAAGGCGTCGGAAATCCGCGAGCTGCTGAAGCTGCTCGACCAGCCCGACATCATTTCGTTCGCCGGCGGCATTCCCGATCCGTCGCTGTTTCCGTCCGACGCCATCCGCGATGCCTATGGCGATGTGCTGGGCGGCGCGGAAGCCGGGGCGGCCCTGCAGTACCAGGTTTCGGAAGGCTATCTGCCGCTGCGGCGCTGGCTTGCCGGGCAGATGGGCAAGCTCGGCATTGCCTGCGACGAGGCCAACATCTTCATCACCTCCGGCTCGCAGCAGGCGCTGGATTATCTCGGCAAGCTGTTCCTGTCGCCGGGCGATACCGCGCTGGTGACATGGCCGACCTATCTCGGCGCGCTGCAGGCCTTCAACGCCTACGAGCCGCGTTACGACCGGCTGCGGCCCGAAGGCGGCAACATGACACCGGCGGCCTACCACACCGCTGCCGCCGCCAATGGCGGGCGGGTGAAATTCGCCTATCTGGTGCCCGACTTCGCCAACCCGACCGGCGCCACGCTGGATCGAAAGCAGCGCGAGGCCGTGCTCGACCTTGCCGGCGAGCTCGACATCGCCGTCATCAAGGACGCCGCCTATCGGGCGCTGCGCTATGACGGCGAGGGTGTGCCGCCGATCCTGGCGCTCGACTGCGCGCGGTCCGGCGGCATCGACAAGGCGCGCACGCTCTATTGCGGCTCGTTTTCGAAAATCCTGTCGCCGGGCATGCGCGTCGGCTGGGTCTGCGCGCCGCGCCACGTGGTCGAAAAACTGGTGCTGATGAAGCAGGCTTCGGACCTGCACAGCCCGTCGGTCAACCAGATGGTGATGCATTGCGTCGCCGAATCCGTGTTCGACAGCCAGGTGGAAAAACTCATCGGCGCCTATCGCGAGCGCCGCGACGGCCTGCTCAATGCGCTGGAAGTCAATATGCCGGAGGGCGTGAGCTGGAGCCGCCCGGAAGGCGGCATGTTCGTCTGGGTGACGCTGCCGGAAGGCACCGATGCCGCGGAACTTCTGGCGCGGTCGGTGAAGGAGGCGCGCGTCGCCTTCGTGCCCGGCAATGCCTTCTACGCCGACGGCACCGGCCGCAACACGCTGCGGCTGTCGTTCACGCTGGCCGACCGCCGCGCGGTGAGCGAGGGCATTCCACGGCTGGCGGCGCTGCTCAAGGGTTAGCCAAGCTTACGCCGGCACGTTCACCAGTTGCTTGAGCTTCGCGAGCCTGGCGCGGGCGAGCTTGCGGATCGGCTTTTGGAAACCCTCTTCGCCGGTTTCGACGACGAAAACCAAGGTCTTGAAGTCCAGCATGAACTCGTCGATGGCCCGCGCCGTCTTTTCGGACCTGTCCTTGAACCGGTGCAGCAATGCGTTCGCTTCCTCGATGCCGTCGGCGCCGGCGCTGTCGACCAGCGCTTCAAGCCTCTGAAAACAATCCAATCGCCATCCTCCCGCCGCGCCACCAAACTTCCGGTCAGCCGAAAAGTTCCGTCGGGCCCAAAAATTGTCGCTGATTGTCAGCAGATGCAGGCGCTCCGCGTTGACGCCTTGCCGCCCGCGCCTAAATTCGAGGCCTTGCGAGGAGGAGCTTTCCTTGCGAGGAGGAGCTTTCATGGAACTGCATCGCGGCCGGCTCATCGACCACCTCCAGCTCGTGGTCCGGGATCTCCCCGCCAGCCGGCGTTTCTACGAGGCGCTCTTCCAGGTGCTCGGTATCCCGATCGGCGGCACCGGCGAGGACTATTTCTGGGCGGACGAATTGTTCATCTCCAGCGTCGACAGCCGGGCCGCACAGGGAAAGCTGACCGGCCGCCATCATCTGGCCTTCCAGGCCAGGGATCACGCCATGGTCGATGCCTTCCACAAGGCCGGGCTGGCGGCTGGCGGCACGGACAATGGCGCGCCCGGCGAGCGGCCCTATCATCCCGGCTATTATGCCGCCTTCCTGCTCGACCCGGACGGCAACAACATCGAGGCCGTCCACCACGGCCCGGCCAACCGGAGTGCGGCTTCCGTGAAGATCACGTTCTAGCAACACCCGGCCGGCCGGGCGACCGCGATGCGCGCGTCGGATAGTGATTCTCATGCCGCTGCATGTTCCGCGCATTTGAAAAAACGCGGGGCCGGCGAATCGGATCGGATCCTTGATCTGGGCGGCACTGAAATTGTCCCGCAGGGCATGGATAGCGTCGCCTCTGGACAAGAGGCAAATCGGTCCCATACGGTGCGGCTTCAGGGAAGACGCGTGCGCGGGAAAGGCCGGTTGGTCGTTGAAAAAGAATGTCTTCTCGTCGGTCGACCTGCCGCCGCATCTCGACGACCGCGCGCGCTTCGCGCTCTGGCAGGACATCCATGTCGCGGAGATATGGTCGGTCGAATACGCCATCTCCGGCAACGTGCCGTTCCAGGCGGATATCGAAGCCACCGCCATCGGGCCGCTGGTGCTGGGGCGGATGGCAGGGACGATCAGGCATGCCAGCCGCAAGACGCGCAACATCGCCGATGACGGCCGCGACGGCTACCTGCTGCTGGTCAACGACGGCGACACCAAGCTGAGCGGCGTGCAGACCGGCCGCGACTACAGCATCGGCAGGGGCGAAGGCGCGCTGGTCTCGGCTTCGGAAGCGCTGGAAATGACCGGCGGCGACCGAAATGTCTGGACCAATGTCGTGGTGCCCCGGGAAATCCTGGAAAATGCCTTCCCCCATATCGAGGATCGCCTGGCGCTGACCATCGGCGCCGACAATGAAGCGCTCGATATGCTCAAGCGCTATTGCGGCTTCCTGGAAGCGGGACCGGCATTGCTCTCGCCCGACCTTGTCGCCCACGCCACCGAGACGATCGTCGACCTGATCGGGCTGGCGACCGGCGCCAAGGGCGAGATCGCCGAACTGGCGGGCGTGCGCGGCCTGCGCGCGGCAAGGCTGCAGGCCATCCTGCAGAAGATGCGGGACAACTTCGCCGATCCCGCTATCTCGGCCCAGCACATCGCCCAGCATTTGCGGCTTTCCGCGCGCTATGTCCATGATCTCTTGCAGGAAACGGGCTCCAGTTTCGCCGAGCATATTCTCGAACTGCGCCTGCAGAGAGCCCATCGCATGCTGCGCGACCGGCGCAACGACAGCATGCGGGTCAGCGAGATCGCGCTGTTGAGCGGCTTTTCCGACGTCTCCTATTTCAATCGCTGTTTCCGCCGCCGCTTCGGCTCGACGCCGAGTGGCGCCAGGTAGAGCGGTTCATCGTTTCATTGAATCGCAAGCGGGCTTTTCCGGCGCCGGCACGTTCGCAAGCAGCTCGAGATGGCGAAGACTGGTTCCGATCAGCTTTGCCGATCGCTGCCTTGCGTTGCCAATTCGGTGGCTCCGGTGCTAACCGTGAAAATGGCGGATGGGAATCGGCGAAGCAAAGCGCGCCGCGTTTTTCAATAACATCCCGAACAGAACGTCTCTTGCCCACCGTGGAGAACCGATTTTTATGCAGAAATCAACCAGGGCGATCCGTGTCGCCGCGCCGTTGCTTGCGATTTTGGGCATGGCCTTACCATTTATATTACCATTTACTCATATATCTTCCGCGCAGGCTCAGGAGGAATATCTTCCGACCCAGAAGGACTTTGTCGGCAAATGGCAACTCAGCGGCGCGACCACCCGGCCGCCGCGCGACTTGAAGGATGCGCCCACGCCGGAACAGGAAGCGGCCGCCAATGAGTTCCAGCAGACGGTGGCCGCGTTTTACGGCGCGTTCGATTATCTGGAGATCACCGCGGACGGCCGCTACAATTTCCATCAGCCCGGTGACCCGACATCGGGTTCCTGCGTCTGGTGCGGGACCTGGTCCTTCAGCAAGAGTTCGCTATGGCTCAAGCTGGACACGGCGCCCAGGCTCGATATCTACGCCAAGGGCGGCGACATACAGATGACCTACACCGCCGAACCCGATGAAAAATCGAAATACGCCTGGCTGGTGTTCGGCTGGACGAAGGTTGAGTAGACGGCGCGCGACGCACCGGGAAATTCGGCGGGTCCGAGCGGCTTTTCATCCATCTCGTATTCGGCGGCCCGAGGAGTCCACATGAGTCCATTGCCTGAAGCCGTGCCGTTTTTCAGTCAGTGGGAGACGCCCGACATGACGCTGGCGGTGCTCGCCGACGGCGCCGAAGCCGCGTTGCGGCGGGATCCGCTGTGGCAAGGATCGGGTGCCGCCACGCTCGACGAATACGCGGTCTGGGCCGCCAATGTCTGCGGCATGGCTTGTCTCAAGATGATCCTGGCGGCGCGCGGCCAGATCGTGCCGACGATCGAGCTGGCAAGGCGGTGCACCGGATATGGCGGCTATGTCGTCAATGAAGGCTCGATCAAGGGCCTGATCTACGCGCCCTTCGTCACTTTCGTGAAGCAGGAATTCGGCCTCGAGGCCGAGGTGATGACCAATGTCGCGGCAGCGGACGTCCCGGGGATCCTCGCCCGGTCGCGCTTCTTCATCGCTTCGGTCAGCAGTTCGATCCGCTGGCCGGAGCGCGAGCCGCCGTCGAAGGGCGATCATCTGGTGCTGGTCACGGCGGCGTCGGACGATGGTTTTCGCTTCCACAACCCATCCGGCCATACCAGCGCCACACAGGCAGACGCAGTGTTGGCGCCCATCGATTTCGATCGTTTCTTCGCCAATCGCGGCATTGCCGTCAGCATTTGATTTTTGACAGTTGAGGGATTTCGATGACCGGAAAGATCAGGGTTGCCATCCTCTATGGCGGTCGCTCGGCCGAGCACGAGGTGTCGCGGCTGTCGGCGGCCAATGTGCTGAAGGCGATCGACCGGACCCGGTACGAGGTGGTGCCGATCGGCATTTCCAGGGACGGCAGATGGCTGCTGCAGCCGGCGTCCGAGGCCGTCGGCGAAGGGGCGGGGGCTCCAGTGTCGGAGGACGGTGTGGAAGTCGCCCTGCTGCCCGGCGGCAAGGGCCGGCTGATCTTAGCGTCGCACAAGGAAACTGACCTGCCGCCGGTCGATGTCGTTTTTCCCGTGCTGCACGGTCCGTTCGGCGAGGACGGCTCGGTGCAGGGCTATGCCGAGATTGCCGATGTCGCCTATGTCGGCTGCGGCATCCTCGCCTCGGCCGCCGCCATGGACAAGGACGTCGCCAAGCGGCTGCTGCGCGAGGCCGGCCTTGCCGTCGCCCGCTCGGTCACCGTGCTTAGAGGCGATGTCGGTTCGTTCCAGGAAATCGCCGGGGCGCTTGGGCTGCCTTTCTTCGCCAAGCCGGCGCGCCAGGGCTCGTCCTTCGGAGTGAGCAAGGTGAACGACAGGGATGGCTTCGAAGCAGCCATCGAAACCACTTTCCGCTATGACGGCAAGGCGTTGATCGAGGAGTTCGTCGAAGGCCGCGAGATCGAGTGCTCGGTGTTGCAACGGGCAGACGGCTCGCTCACGGTGTCGCTGCCAGGCGAGATCATCCCGGCCGGCAAGCATGGCTTCTACACTTACGAGGCCAAATATCTCGATGCAGAAGGCGCGGTGGTCAAAGTGCCCGCCGATATTCCCGCCGCGGTCGCCGACAGAGCGCGGGACATGGCGGGGCAAGCCTTCAAGGCGCTCGGCTGCGAGGCCCTGGCGCGCGTCGACTTCTTCCTGCGCGCCGACGGCTCCCTGCTGGTCAACGAGGTCAACACGCTGCCCGGCTTCACCGATATCTCGATGTACGCCAAGGCGCTGGCGGCGATCGGCATCGGCTACAGCGAGGTCATCGACGCGCTGATCGAGCACGCGCTGGCAAGGCATGCGGTGCGCACAGTCTGAAGTCTTCGCCGATCGAGATACAAGCCAGGATGATCCCGTTTGCGCTCTGAGCGCCTACCGATCGACCATCGCTATGCCGCGCTCGGTGTAACGCGGGCCGGAGATTTTTCCCGGCGCCAGGGCATCGTCGAGCGCGGCCATTTCGGCGGCGTCGAGTTTCAATGATGCGGCGGCGACGTTTTCCTCCAAATACCTGATCCGCTTGGTGCCGGGGATGGGCACGATGTCGACGCCAAAGCCGTTGCCCTTCTCCAGCAGCCAGGCCAGCGCGACCTGGCCGGGCTTGACGCCCCGGGTTGTGGCGATGTCGCGCACCTTGGCCGCCGCGTCGACATTGGCGTCGTAGTTTTCGCCCTGGTAGCGCGGGTCGTTGCGGCGGTAATCGCCCTCGGCATAGTCCTCCGCGCGCTTGACCTCGCCGGTGAGAAAACCGCGGCCGAGTGGCGAGAACGGCACCAGGCCAATGCCGAGTTGCCCGAGCAGCGGGATGATCTCCGGCTCCAGATTGCGCTCCCAGAGCGAATATTCGCTCTGCAACGCCGACACCGGGTGAACGGCATGCGCCCGGCGGATGTTGGCGGCACCTGCCTCCGACAGGCCGAAGAACCGCACCTTGCCTTGTGCGACCAGCTCGCCGACAGCGCCCGCGACATCCTCCAGCGGCACCGCGGGGTCGACGCGGTGCTGGTAGAGCAGGTCGATATGATCGGTGGCGAGACGGCCGAGCGAGGCTTCCACGACCTCGCGGATATGCCCGGGCCGGCTATCGACTCCCACCTGTTTACCGTTTTCGATGCGGAAGCCGAACTTGGTGGCGATGGTCACCTTGTCGCGCTTGCCCTTCAACGCCCGGCCGAGCAGGGCCTCGTTGGTGTACGGGCCATAGACCTCGGCGGTGTCGAGGAACGTGCAGCCGAGTTCGATGGCGCGGTGCAGCGTGGCGACGGATTCGGCCTCGTCAGCCGGGCCGTAGGACTGGCTCATGCCCATACAGCCGAGACCAATGGCCGAGACTTGCAGCCCCTGGCTGCCGAGCTTGCGTGTGTCGAGGGTCATGGGTGGAACTCCGGGAGGGAAGGAAGGAGATGACCGGGATTATATAAGGCGCTCGCTCAATTCCCACAGGGTGTCTCGGCGCGGTCTCGACGGTATTGGGCATGACGCTGTACGCGCCGGCTTCGCCATCAAGCTACCGGCTGGTCGCGCGTCACGCTGCAGCAAATGTGCGAAAGGACATCTGGGCCCCAGGGCTTCGAAGATAGTCGGGCTTCATTCCGATTTGGGTGTGGTTGCCAGCAGGACCGCTCAGCCCAAGTCTGGCGGTAAGCGCACTGTGCTCACATATCTACGCGCCATCGCGAGAGGAGGGCGGCTTTGGCTTTTGCGCCGGTCGCGTTCTCGCGGTCTGGTGGGCACGGGAAACGGGTTTGACCGGATTCCCGGCTGGTTTGCGCGTCTTGCGGCGTTGAAGCCAGTTGGCCGACAGTTCGGCTAGCAGGCTGCGCAGGGCCTTCACAACATCCTCCTCTATCGGACGATCCAGTAATTTCCGAAGGCTGGACTCGTTCCATGGCCTATGGATCTGTCGCCGTCTCGGGCTTTGGCTATTGCATCGAGCCTGGTCGATGAAGATCGCGATGGGCTGTCGCACTCTCATCGCCGTTCTCGACGAGACCGGGTGCGGGCGAAGCCAATCCGTCGCCAAAAGTGTCGAATTCGATCGCCGCGCCAAGCAGTTGAGCAGCCTGCATGACCAGATGTTCAATGTCCTCGAGGGCGACATTCTCGGCCAGGTTCCTGAGCCTGATCCTTTCCGCCACTGCCGTCAGTTCAATGATGCCAACGGTCCTGAACACTGCGCGGACAGTCGAATAAACATCTTCACGCAGCCGTGTGGAATAGTCGTATCGCATCGAAACCTCCCAAAGCGAGTTGGTTTCCTCAAGGCGGCAGGATGCGCCCGATACCCGGGCCTGACAAGTTTAAAATTGAAAAATTCACAAATAAAATCAGCTAGTTAGCAGAGTTACACGAACATGCAACCTGCGTTCGATGATCATCATTGATACAACGCTACATCCGCCCATTGGCCGCGCTTGACGTAAGATGAGGAAGTTCCTAACTGTAAGTGCAATGAGACAGTTACTAACTTTGCAAATCTTACGCGGGAGGCCCATATGGTTGAACTGGAACGCCCGGAACGATTGCAGGTCATGTTGACCCAGGATGAGCTGGCAGCGCTGGAAAATTGGCGTTTCGACAAGCGCATGCCCAGCCGTTCGGCTGCGGTGCGCGAATTGCTGCGCCGTGGCCTTGCCTCCGACGGGTTCCTGACGGCCGAGATGGGCGCCAAGTCGCAGCAATTCGGCGTGCTCAGGCCCAATGGCGATGGCAAGACGCCGCCGGAACAGGCGGAGTGAAATGCGTTAAGGCCTATCCATCCTCGCGCCGGCGATTGCCTTGATCCGTTTGCGCCTTATCTGATTGGGGAAGATGCAATTGCGGGTGGCGATGAGCGACAGCGACAGACAGGGGGCGACCGCCGATGCCCGGCTCGCGGCAATCGTCGATTCCTCCTTCGATGCCATTATCAGCAAGGACCTGAACAGCATCATCCAAAGCTGGAACCGGGCGGCGGAACGCATGTTCGGCTATGCCGCCGAGGAGGCGATCGGCCAATCCATCCTCATGCTCATTCCCGATCACCTCAAGAACGAGGAGATCGAGATCATCAGCAAGATTCGCAGCGGCGACCGGGTGGCGAGCTTTGAGACGACGCGCAAGCGCAAGGATGGCGTGCCGATTTCCGTCTCGCTGACGATCTCGCCGATCAAGAACAGCAATGGTGAGATCATCGGCGCCTCGCAGATCGCCCGCGATATCTCCGCCGCCAAGGAGAGCGAGCGCCGCATCAGGCTGCTGATGCGGGAGGTCAACCATCGCGTCAAGAACCAGTTCGCGGTCATCCTGTCGATGGTCAGGGAGACCAGCAAGCGCTCGACCGATCCAGGCGAGTTCGAGGAGTTGATCCGCGCCCGCATCATGGCGCTGTCGCGGTCGCACGATCTGCTCGTCACCTCGGAATGGGCGGGGGCGAGTCTGTTCGACCTGATCCAGGAGCATCTCAAGCCCTTTGGTCTCGAGGAGCAGATCCTGCTCTCCGGCCCGGTCCTGACGCTGCAGTCGAACGCGGTACAGAACCTCGGCATGGCCTTCCACGAACTGGGCACGAACTCGTCCAAATATGGCGCGCTGGGCAGCGAAGGCGGCCGGGTGGAGATCACCTGGACAATCGACTCCGGCGCGCAAAACCCCGGCTCGGTGGGCGAGCGTGAATTCCAGTTGACCTGGGAGGAGACGTCGACGCCGCATCCCGGCGACCGGCGGGACCAGACCGCGCGCAAGGGGTTCGGCACCGTTGTGCTGCAGCGGGTGGCGCCGCAATCGCTGGGCGGTTCCGCCATTCTGGAGCGGTCGCCCGGCTATTTCAAATGGCGGCTGAGCGCGCCCTTGGCATCCATCGTCGTGGCGCCGATCGGTAGCGAGGCTGACGGCGATTCGCCGGGTTCCGGCATCTAGGGCGATCCGCCGGTCCGGAATGCCGCCCAAAATCCGTGGCCCAAAATCCGTGCTCGACCTACTCGACCAGGATATGGGCCTCGCGCGCGGCTTCGACAAAAGCCTCCCTGGCGACATCGGGCGGCACGTCGCCGCTCGTTGCGCGGCGGCAGGCGCGCAGCGCGGACTGATGTTTCAGGCTGCCGGCATCACGCCAATGTGTCGTCAGCAACTCGATGGCCTGTTGTGTGTTGGACAGGTTGCGGGTGGTTCCGGTAACGCCGACCGAAACCACGACGGGCTTGGAGAACCACGCGGTTTGCATTGGAACCTGGACCCTGTTGCAGGCATGGAACGTGTTTGGCCGCGCGAGGTTTCATTGCCGCCGATCACTGTAGCGTGAACTCTCCGGCATCTCCCGGCGAAACAATGCCTAGAGGATGTTGGTCGTCACCTCGACGACAATCGCGGCGCCTTCCAGTCCGCCGTTGGGAACATGCACGACGCGCGAGACCCTGAGGTCCTGTGGGCTGCCGTCGACCGACAGGGAAACGCTCTCGCCAATGCGCGGCACGGCCTGGAAAGTGACGTTGGTGGCGTCAGGCCGGTTGTCGATGGATATGCGGCAGTTGACGGTCATGGGAATGTCTCCTGTGTCTGGCCACGCCGGTCGTTAACGCCGGGTCCCTGAAATGGTTTCAGGAGGGCCGGATCAAACCCGAGAGCCCGCCGATGTCTACCCCGTTCGCCAACTGGCGACGTTGGTCGCGGCCCGGCGGCTTCGGCATCCGGACTTGTCGTTGCTGGCGGGCTTCTAAAGCGCGTCGCGTCGAAACGGATTGATGCGACGCGCTTTAGGTCCTTATTTTGATGCATGTCGTTCCCCCAAAACCGAGGTCACTTTTGGGCGACATGCATTAGTTGCTGGCTCTCGGAACGAAATAGTTGGTGGTGACCGCATCGCTGCCGGTTCCCCGCGTGACTTGAACCGCGGCATAGCCTTCCGGAGGAATCGAGCCAGTCGCCGTCTGGTCGACCTGCTTGCATCGGCCGACCATTTCGCCGTTCGGCCACGGTGCCAGTCTGGCTTCAAGTGCCGCTTCGCATTCCTCCATCGATGAATAGACGACCGGGCGCGACTCCGTGGGCCGGCAGAGCGATGCGCTGCATGAAAGCATCACCATCACCGCCACGGTTCCCGGATCCATGGAATTCTCCTGTTGGCCGACAATGAACGCGCAATTGGCCGCGAGGTTTCATGCGGGCCCAGCGCGCCGCGAAGGCTAGAGTCAAGCACGAGGTCTGATAGCGCCCTCACGTTTTACAAAGACCCAGCGCCTCGGTCTCCGGGCCTTTGGGTAGAGGAAATGCTGGGAACGTTAAAGGCCGAACGAGGGTAACGTCCAAGCGTTTTCGTACCCAAGGTGCGGCTTGGCATTCGTTGCGTCAGTCTGGGTTGCTGTGGCGGTTCCCGTTGCAATGCAGTCCAATTTTGCCGCCACTGGCGCCTTGATCGACAGACAAGCACATGCCTTGGCAGCAGTGACGGTTGCCTTTTTTCCATGCGCCGCAGCGACACTCGACCCGGCGAGGACAAGCGCCAGGCAAACGAAGGCGATCTTCATGAGGATGATCTCCTATTTTAGTGTTGGCTAATTTAAAGTTAACGTAACGTTAACTGGCCGTCAATCGCGAGCGAGGTCCTGGGGCTGAAGCCACCTTCCTCCTGCCGGAAAGGATCACGGCCGGTTTTTTACCTGTCCCGGATTGTGTCCGAATCGATGGGAGAGGAGCGGGAGCGACATGACCTTCGGCGCCGCACGCTCGCGCGCTCCGGCAGGCGGTGATCAGCACCTCTATACGATGGCCTCTTCCCAAGCCCCTCCACTCCCCGAAGCAGAGAATGCTTCCGTTGCGGGAGAGAGTCTAGACAATCATTAGTAAGTGCTAAAGAGCGACTGGAAGACGTGCCTCGGCTGAATTACGATTTAGCCATGAGCTTTTTAACAACTTCAGTAACGGTTGATTCAACCATTGCTGGTATTTATTCCAGAGTGTGGTGGCGGCTCCGACAAAAGCGGGCGGGGCTAGTTGCCGAAGCCGCCTGCGCAGTCCGGTGGGATCTGACCGCGCTGTCTCAGAATAGGACAGCGCGGTCAACGATCCGTTAATCGGGCGTCAACCGCCACTTGTCGGCTTTCCCACCATGGTGATGATGGCCTCGGCTCTGTTGGATCGGCCTTTGCCCACGTGGATAGCTCGGGCGGGCCCCGGTAGAGCTTGAGCATAGCGTCCTAAGCTCGGGAGCCGCGTGGAACATTGTTGCGTACGGTGTCCGGCGAGCTGCGCGGAGCTTGCAGAAGCTTTAGCCCTCGATCTCAATCTTGAATGCTCGCACGCCGGCGTGGCAAAGCGCATGCCGGCTCGGCATCCAAGAAGGAGAGTTGCCTGGAGGACGCCGAGCCTAACCGACGAGATTAGCGGGGGGCCGCGTCGTCTCGCCGGCTAAGGGTTTATGCGCTCTTTAAGGCAACTCGCACAAAGCATCCGAACGAACTAAGGGATCAGCCGATCGGTGGTGCATCACCGACCGCTGTTCTGGTGCTGCTGGTTCCTTAGAGGGTGCTTCCTGTAATAGATGCCAAGCATCCGAATGACATCCTTGCGCTTCGCAAGGCGTAGGACCGCCGGGCGGCGGTAACCGCTCTCCGGCGGGGTTTGCCAGCCCCTGTTAATAGTTCTTCATTGCTCGGTGCGGGATGCCGGCTTCCTCGAACTCGTCGCCACATGCGACGAAGCCCAGCTTTTCGTAAAGCGCGGTCTTGTCGGCCTGGGACGTGAGGTAGAAGCGGTTCTCGCCACGTGACCGCGCTATCTGCATCCCCGCCTGCATCATCCGCATGGCGATGCCATTGCCCCTTGCCTGGCGTAGCACGGCGACGCGGCCGAACTTGGCATGTTCGGTCAGAAAGACAATCCGCAGCGTGCCGACGACATCGCCTCCGTCGATGGCGACGACGTGAGTGGCCTCCGCGTCATAGGCATCCCGTTCCACCGTCTCGGGCACGTTCTGCTCGACAATGAACACTTTGCGCCGGACTTCCAGGGCGAGGGCTCCTAGGTCAGAGGCAATGGAGACGGGTAGAATTGTTAGATTGGCCATAACCGTTGTTCCCATGGCTTACCAATAAGTGGCGCCTTATGTCCTCTGCGTTTCAGTAAGAAATGTGGCGACCTATTCGATGAAATCGGCTTTGAAGCGCCTAAGCTGTTGAAGTTGTTGGTTCCCGCTCATGGGCTCGAACCACGATTCACGCCTTCAAAGGGCGCTGTCCTACCATTAGACGAAGCGGGAAAGCCGGCACGTTATGGCGCCCAGGCAGCTTGCGGTCAATTCGGGAAATTGTTGACCGGCTCTTCGCAGCGATAGACCGGGCAGTCGCCATCGCGGGACGGGACATAGGCCGACATCGGCACTTCAGGCCAGTCGCACTCATTGCCGAACTGCCTGACATAGCGGTCATAGGTGTTGCGGCCGGTGGTCAGCACCACGGCGCGATGGCTCTGGATCATGGCCCGGATCTCGCCGCAGCCCATGGAGCGGCTGTCGGGGCGGGCATCGGCCAGACCGGTCGTCGCGAGCACGGCGCCGATGGCCGTCAACAGGGTCAGAACGCGAGCGGACATGACGGTTCTCTTTGGTTCGACAAAATTGGACAGGCGGCCGGTCCGGATTCGCACTGGAACGGCCGCTTGCATTGTCGCACACAACCCCTTTCGTGTCCGTTGGTTCCGCGACCGGCCGTGCGGCGCGCGCGTTCGGGCGCGGCGCCGGCGGGTGCGCAACCAAATCAGGCGTTGCGCATTGCTGGGCATGGACGGCAGGAAGCCCTACGAAACACCGCAATGGCGGCCCGGAAACGAGGGCCCTCCGGCGATGTGCTGTTCCTTCTGCGGCGGCCGCGACCATGGTTTCGAGGAGTGTCCGCGCATGCCCGATCCTCTCCGGCCCGGTGGACCCGAAGACGAGTCTACATCGGAAGAATCAGCCGGCCGATCCGAGGCGCCCTTGGCGGGTGGCTAACCGGCGCCAGCCGCGCCGAAGAAATCGATCAGCGCGCCAGCCGTTTGCCCGGGCGCTTCCTCGGGGAAGAAATGTCCGCCTGACACCGCGCGGCCACGCACGTCGTCGGCCCAGTTCCGCCATAGCGCCAACGGTCCGCCTTCGCCGGCATACCATTCGGCGAGCGCGCCTTGCCCGCTCCACAAGGCCAGCACCGGACAGGCGATGCGCCGGCCGGCGGCCTTGTCCGCTCGGTCGTGGTCGCGGTCGAGCGTTGCCGCCGCCCGGTATTCCTCGCAGATCGCGTGGATGTGGGCGGGGTCGCGCAAGGCATCGACATAGGCCTGGCGGATGCCGGCGGGAAAGACATCGGGCGGCGAACCCCAGCCGCCCAGCGCATTGTCGACGATGGCGTCGGCGGCGCCCGCCAGGATCTTTTCCGGCAAGGGTTCGGGCTGCGCCAGCAAGGACCACGGCCAGTAGCCGAGGGCCAGCCGGGCATCCGCCCGGTCCCAGGCGTCGGCCGTGGGCACGATGTCGAGCACGGCGAGCTTTTCGATGCGGTCGGGATGGTCGAGCGCCAGACGGTAGGCGACACGCCCGCCGCGGTCATGGCCCGCGACCATGAAGGAGGTAAAGCCGAGTTTGGCCATCATCGCCACCATGTCCGATGCCATGGCCCGCTTGGCATAGGGCGCATGATCGGCGCTCGAGGCCGGGCAGGCGCTGCGGCCATAGCCGCGCAGGTCGGCGCATATGACGGTGAAACGCTCGGCAAGCACCGGCGCGATATCGCGCCACATCAGATGGGTTTGCGGAAAGCCGTGCAGCAAAAGCACCGCCGGTCCGGCGCCGGCGCGGCGCACGAAAATGCCGGCGTCCCCGGTGTCGACGTTTATGGCTTGGAACTGCTCGAACATAGCTGGCCTCCGGCACAGGCAACGACTGGAGAACGGGGTTGGTTGCAGCGCCTTTCGCGCAAGCACCGGCTCTTTGTGCCGCGACAAGTGGTCCCGGGCAAAGCCGGGCGGCACGCTGATCGTGCTGATCGTGGTGGTGCTTCCGCACCGGGCCGAACGCAAGGCCGGCCTTGCGCAAGAGGGCGACAAGAAAGCCGCTCCGGCTCCAACGGGCTGGTCACGCGAATAAGCCTCTTTTCCAACCGTTGGAGCCAACCTTGGGGGCCAACCCTTGGGGCCAACCTTTTGGGCCGACGGGCGTTGTCTCCATGAAGGGAAGGCCGCCGCGGGCGGCCATTCAACGAAGGAGGCCGAGATGAAACCTCTCGCCATTGCGTCATGCGCCGCGATGCTGGCCCTGGCGGTGCCGGCAGCGGCACAGGCGGATCAACCGATACCGAACCAGCAAACCGACAAATGCCGGGCGCAAACGGATCAGGGCGGCAAGCAGCAGCCCGGCGGCGGCGACCTCAGCGAAAAGCTCAACGATTGCGGCGGCGTGCTGAAGCCGCCGCCCACCGGCGACCAGGGCATGGCCGCGCCGGCGCCCGACGAAGGCAAGACGCCGATAATCAAGCCGGGCGAAGTGCCGCCCCAGCCGCCGAAGCAGTAGAGCTGGTCAGGCGACATCGTCATCGAGGCAGCGGAACCTCGCAGATCAGGAACAATGATCGAACCTGGTTCTACGAAAAGCAGGCGAGTTCGCCTGCTTCTTTTGGATTTGCTTGACTTACCTGACCAGAAGGCCGGCGTGATCGCACAGCGCGGTGAAGGCCTCCTGCGCCTGTGCCACGCCTTCATTGTTTTGCAGCGCCGACTCGATCTTTTCGCGCGCGGCTTGGTAGAAAGGGCCGCGCTTGGCTTGTGGCCAGTCGATCAGGATTTCACTGGCGTCCTGGAGCGTGGCCACGTCACGGATCGTGTCCGACCCATGCGGCTTGACCCGCAGCGGTGTCGACAGCATCAAATACGCCATTTTTATTCCCGCTATTGGAGGATGCGCGCTTCGCGCGCGGCGTCGATCATCGCCCGCATCGCCTTTTCAGGCGGCGCCCAGCCATCCAGGGCATCGCGGCAGCTGCGCAGTGCCGCCCGGTAGCGCCGGCCTTGGCCGACCGGCCAATCGCCAAGGCATTCCAGTCCTTCCCAGGCGCTTCGCACCACGCGCTCCCGCTCAGGGGCGAATTTGAGGCGGATCGGTCGGGGAAATATCTTGTCGTTCAACGGCCGTCTCCATGAATGGTGCAATCGGCAAACCGGCTGAAGCCGACATGCACCGAGGAAGCGGCGGATAACGTGGCCAACAGGGGAGGGTTCCAGGCCCGGACGATCAATTTTCAATCTTGCTTTCAGTCGCGCGCGACGGCGTCCGACAATGGCCTGGGCGCGGGCAGATCCGCGCCCTGCGCCCGCGGCCGGTCATGCTCGAACTGCTCGGCGCCGGGCAAGGCATGCAGCCAGGTTTCGCGCCGGCCAGTCCACAATTCATATTGCGGTGCCAGGTCCGTCGGCGCGACGTCGAGACTGCCGAGCATCACCTCGGCCTCGTTGTCGTCGACCCAGGCGACGCGGCTGCCGCAGGTCGGGCAAAAGCTGCGTGTGCCGTAGCTGGCCACTTGGCCCGATGTCTCGAAAGCATCGCGCGGCCAGATGGCAAAGGCCGAATAGACCGAACCGCCCGCCTTGCGGCAGTCCTTGCAGTGGCAAAGGCCGACCCGCGACGGCTGGCCGGTGACGACGAACTGCACGCCGCCGCATAGGCAGCTGCCGGTCCTGCTTGATATCTCGGACATGGTTGCGGCCCCTCCCTTTTTCGCCAGTCTGGCTTCGTCAGTTTGGCATACTGCGGGCCGGGCGGGACAGATGCTCGTCTGCCATTTCGTTGGCCAGGATGAGAAACCGGGAAAAAGACATCCTGTTCACCGTACCGCCGGGCCCGGTTGACGCGGCCCGCAGCATCCTCCAACGCGACGCCGGCGAAATGGTTGCCGCCTCGCGCCTTCTTCTATCCTCGCGCCGCCATGTGGTTGTCGAGCTTCTTGCGCGAGGGGCCGTAGCGCTTGATGATGGTCTGCGCCTCGCTCTGCGAAATGCCGTATTTGCGCGCGAAGGCGGCGACCTCGTAAGTGTCCTCGCTCGAGACCAGCTTGCGGTCCTGTTTGGTCTTCGATTTGTCGTCGGGCATGGCGGGCCTCACTTTCTGTAAGCCGCATGGTCGCGCGGACGTCTAGATGTCGCGGTCAGACATAACACGGATCGGCCATGGTGGTTCCATGGCGGGTGGCGGTGACCGCCGGGCAGGACCGCCGGCCGTTCATGCCGATGGAGGGGCCGGGTCGGCGCTGTGGCTGTCGGGCGCCCCGCATTCGGCGCAGCGCGCGCTGGCGCCGGGGCAGCCGCGGGAATGCGTGCCGGCGGGACAGCAAAGGCCGTTTGAACTCGCCCAACGCGGGCACTGGAAAACCTGTCCGGTGCCGGCGCAGCCATCGCACTCCAGGACCGGCGACCGGACCAGATAGGACTTCGTCCCCAACCTGACGTTTGCGCCCAAAACTCGACCCACCCAAAATTACTGCACGGAACACGCCGTGCATTAGCCCCAGCTAACAATATCATGTTGCCGGTTACGGACAAGTTTCAGGATCGTTAATCGTTCGTGAACGCCTGGCGCGTGTTACGGCGACCGGCAATCGGCGCCTTGGGCCTGCTTGCTTCCCCTTCGAGGGATGCCGTACACCAGCCGTCAAACCGAAGTCGGAGAGAAAAATCGCTGGCTGATGTCGGATCCGCGCGCGGCGGTGCGTCCTTGGGGCTGATGAAACTGGAGGAATACAACCATGCCGTCGCAAATCACACAATCGCCGTGGCAGACCGCGGCCCTTCTCGTCGCCCGCCTGATCTTCGCCGCCGTCTTCCTGATGGCGGTGACCTTCAAGTTCATGGGCATGGAGGCCACGGCGGGCTATATCGCGGCCGCCGGTTTCCCGTTCCCGCTCTTCCTCGCATGGTGCGCGGCGATCCTGGAGGTTGCGCTGGTGCTGTGTTTCCTCAGCGGTGCCTTCTTCACCCAGGCCGCGCTGGTCGCCGCCGCCTATGTGCTGTTCCTGGCCTTGGCCTTCCACGGACCCAGCCATTGGGCCGGCAACCAGGCCGAATTCGGCTTCTTCGTCGACCATTTTTCATTCCTGGCCGGACTGCTTTTCGCGGCGGTCCATGGACCGGGAAGAATTCTGGCGCTGAACCTGGGATGGCCGGGCAGGGCCTAACGGCCCGCCCGGGGCAGGGCGTAGGAGTCCGCCCGACAGGCGAGGCGTGAGGCCTCACATCTGGTCGTTATAAGGCTCCTTCATCTGCCCGACCATGCGGGCCAGCTTCGAAAAGGACGGCATGTCCGCCTCCGGCTGGCACTGGTTGGCAAGTTCCAGCAGCCGGATCGGGAAGTTGACGGCGTCGCGGCTCGACGCCGACATGCCTCCTGACCGCTCCTCGCCGGTTTCCGAGGCCTCGGCCTTGCGGAGCGCGATGTCGATCTCCTCCGATGTGAGCACCCCCTTTTTGACCAGGACGTGGTTGATCGAGGCGACGGCCATCAGCAGGCCTTCGAGTTGCAGATTGGCGACGTTCATGGCGATTGCTCCAGTGGCTGGGTTCCAAACGCGCGAGCGGCATTTCCGATCCGACGTGGAGAAGCGCCGCGGCCTTTTGGCGTCTACTCCTCCGTCAGGCGCTCGCCATATTCGCGCCACAGCGCCCTGACCTCCAGGCTGCCGAGGCGCGGGATCGAGGGGTCGCCGCAATCTATGGCAACGGTGCCGATGTCGTAGTTGGGGTAAGCGCCGGCGACGAAGCGGATCGCTTCGCCAAGCGAGTGCACCCGGATGATCGGATCGGCCTGGCCCTGGCCAGTGCTGCGCACACCGGAAACCGTGGCCGGAGCATGCCGCATCCTGAAGACGGATGCCATGGCTGGTCTGTCCATCGTCCTCTCCACAAGGCCGTGCGACGGGAATCATTCCATGAGCTGCCGCTGATGATTTCACAGGAGCCGGCTGATGAAAAGCCGGATGGCCAATTGTGAATTTTTTCCTAGAAGCCGTTGACCGGTTGAGGGCAGCCATGCTATAAATTCGTCCATGGTGCTGATTTGCGCCAACGACCCGCCGCCAAGGCGGGTTTTGTGTTTCTGCCGCCATGCCTAGGGACGCTACTGCGGTTGCAAATTTGAATGCTGGCGGGACAGCGCCCCCCTCTGGCCTGCCGGCCATCTCCCCCTCTTGGGGGGAGATCAGATACAATCGCGACCTTCGCCAACCGCCTGCGCTCCAAGACTGGGCGAGGCGTCCAACCTGCCCATCTCCCCCCAAGAGGGGGAGATGTCCGGCAGGACAGAGGGGGGCGCCGTAGAGCGCTACCTCCGCGAGATGCGAGAAATCCCATGACACGCTACGCCACCATCATCACCGGCGACGACGGCCTTGAGGTCGTCAGCGCCATCGGCGAATTCGAGGGCGCGGCGCCTCGGGCGCGCCTCGGCCGTGTCGAAGCGGTAGCGCCTGGCGTACTGATCGGCATGGTGCGGGACGAGGCGGGCGGTTTCTGTTTTCCGCAAGCAGGCATCGGCGGGCAGCTCATAGGCCTCGCCAAGGCGCGGCTCAAGGCTGCAAGGCCCGTTGGAGTGGCGAGGCTCGCACCGGCCGCGAAGACGAAACGCGGCGGGAAGGCCAGGAAGAAATCCGCCCGCTCGAGAAAGCCGGCCAGGCGGGCCAAGCAGGCGCTGCCGGAGGCTGCCGCCGGTGATGCCAAGGCGCAGATCCATGACTGACGAAACCGGGCCGTCGCGCGCCAAGGCAAGGCCGGCGAGGCGCAAACCGGTCAGCTCGCCAGCCACGAAGAGACCCCGCCCAAAGCGGACGAAGAAGACGCTGGGCGACGATTTTCTCGCCGCCGTGCGGGCCGATTTCCGCATTCACGGCGCCGGTGTCCTGGCCGAGGTGCGCACCGAGAAGCCGGACCAGTATCTCAAGATCGTGCTTTCGGTACTGCCCAAGGACATCGATGTCGCCATCAACCAACTGGACACGCTGAGCGATGAGGAGATCCGCACCCGCATCCGCGCCCTCGAAGCCATCCTCCGGCCGTTCCTCGACGAGCCCGCCGATCCCGGCGCCGCTGATGCCGGCGAGCGCGGAATATCTGGCGCTGCTGGCGGAGCTTGACCGCCGGCAGCGCACAAACCAGCTCGCTGCCTACAAGCCGTATAAATGCCAGGCTGAATTTCACGCGGCTGGCGCGGTCAACCGCGAACGCCTGTTCATGGCCGGCAACCAGCTCGGCAAGACGAGGGCAGGCGGCGCCGAATGGGCGATGCACCTGACCGGGCGCTATCCCGCGTGGTGGAAAGGCAAGGTTTTCGAGAGGCCGGTGCGGCTGTGGGCCGCCGGCGTCACAGGCGAGGGCACGCGCGACAACCCGCAGCGCGTGCTGGTCGGCCCGCCGCAGCAGCAGGCGGCATGGGGCACCGGCATGATCCCGGCCGATGCGATCGCCGACACCATCATGGGGCGCGGCGCGCCGGGCGCGCTCGACAGCGTCGTGGTGCGCCATGGCGGCGGCGGCGATGTGCAGGCCGGCGAGAGCGTGCTGTCGTTCAAGAGTTTCGAAAAGGGCCGCGAGAAATGGCAGGGCGAGACGCTGCACGGCGTCTGGTTCGACGAGGAACCGCCGCTCGACATCTATTCCGAAGGCCTGACCCGCACCAACGCCACCGGCGGCATCACCATCGTCACCTTCACGCCGCTGCTCGGGATGAGCGATGTGGTGTTGCTGTTCCTGTCGGCGGGGCAGGTAGAGGGGATGGGGAAGGGGTGAGGCCGCCTTTTTCCTTCTCCCCCTGTGGGAGAAAGTGGATCGGCGCGAAGCGCCGAGACCGTTGAGGGGTGATGGCGGGAACACCGGCCTCGCCAAGCTGGAACACCCCTCATCCGACCTCGCTTCGCGAGGCCACCGCCCTGGGCGAGTCACTGGCCTCGCCCGCCCTTCGGGCCCCACAAGGGGAGAAGGTAAGTGATGTCGCACCAAGCCCGAAAACGCGGTTCAACCAACGCGGTGCGACCCTGGGCTGGTATAATGGTTCAAGGGACAAAAAATGAGCCGCCATGTCACCTTCATGACCATTGACGATGCGGCTCACTACAGTGCCGAGCAGCGCGCGGCGATCGTCGCCGCCTATCCCGAGCATGAGCGCGAGGCCCGCGCGCGGGGTATTCCGGTGCTGGGTTCGGGCCGCATCTTCCCGGTCGCCGAGGCGCTGATCGCCTGCGAGCCATTTCGCCTGCCGCGCTATTGGCCGCGCCTTGGGGCGCTGGACTTCGGCTGGGATCATCCTTCGGCCGCCGTCGAGCTCGCCTGGGATACGGAAGCCGATGTCGTCTATGTCACCAACGCGAACCCGTGCGCCTGGCGACCACCGTCAACATTGCCCTCCAAGGGCTGCAAACCATCGATGGCGTGGCCACCGCCGTGGGCGACCGCGTGCTGGTGAAGAATCAGGCCACGGCTTCCGAGAATGGCATCTACACCGCCAGCGATGGCCAGTGGTACCGCGCGGCGGACGCCCGCAGCGCACGCACCCTGCAGAAGGGCACGACCGCCTTTGTCCAGGACGGAGCCTCGAACGGAGAGATTACGTTTCGGTTCAACACGATGGACCCGGTCATCGGCACCGACGCAATCGACATCACAGGGGACGGCGATGCCCTTCTCAGGGCGGACCTTCTCGACGAAGACGATATGGCGTCCGACAGCGACTCGAAGGTCCCGACGCAGCAAAGCGTCAAGACCTACGTCGATGGAAAAGTGTCGCCGCGATACACTACCGAGTTCGGCTTTGTGGACGACGGTATCACCAACAATGATGCCGCGTGGAACCTTGCCGTAGCAAGTTTGACGCAGGGCCAGATACTCGTCACCGTCAAGCAGCATGCCACGCACAATTACAAGTTCTTCGCTGTCGGGGATTTTACGGCCCTGGCGATTGACGCTACCAGCGGCCCGACTTTCACCGGCGATTTCGTCTACAACTACGGTACGACGAACATCAAAGCCGGCAATCTGAAACTGCTCAACACCGGAGCAACTTCGTGGAAGCGTGGTTTCGACATAGTGCCGAAGCCTGACAACAGGCGGCCCAAGGAAACCTTCCTTCACGCGCAGAATTTCGACCCAGCGGCGGTCGTGCCGATTGACCTTTCCAACGCAAGTCTTGAACGCATAGCATGGCCGGCCGGCGACACCTGGGCAGTCGGGCCAGCCGGGGCAATGCAGACGGCGACACAGGCATCCTTCGACCTTGGCACTATCGCCACCGCCTTCTGGTACGGGGCTTTTGTGCCGGCCAAGTCGGGAGGTGAGTACAAGGCTTGCTGGCACGGCAACGGCACCACTCGCGGCATCATGGTCCGCACTGAAGCCGGATATCGTATCGCCTACGGCACGACCCTTGCCGAGGCCGTGACTTACACGACACGCACCTATGGTGTCGGTTCCTCCTCTGCTTCCCTTCCGTCCGTAATGAACAACGACAACCAGGACGGCTATCGACTACCCAATGCCACGCTTGGGGTGCGCATTATCAGCCCCACGAAGTTTTGCTTTACGCTCAATGGGATAGACATCACAACACAGCAAACAACCGCTAGCCCAATCGTTGATGTGGGGATGGTAGTCTTTCAAAACCCCGGCGAGACTGGGAGCGTCGTTACCGACAATTGGGTGCGGGTGGATAATGGACCGGCTCCGGTGCCGAACGGCCAACGTATTCTCATCTTCGGCGATAGCATCACGGATGGCGTCAATCCCGGCTGGCCCGAGTGGCTTGCTTGGTTCCTGCAGGGCTCCTGCGGTCTGCAAGTCGATTACGTCAACAACATCGCAGTGGCGGGGCAGACGGCAGAACAGCAAGACACCATTATGGCTGGCATGAGCTTGTCCGGATACACATTGGCGATTGGTATGGTAGGCACGAACAACATTCAGGGACAAACGGCCAGCTTCCCGACCGTCATGCAGAGCATCATAAACCGTCTGGCGAATGCCTTTATCCCACTGGTGGTTGCGGTGCCGCCGATGTTCTACAACAGGGCCGATGCAGTTCGGAATGGCGCGGTCGGCCAAAACTCCGTTAATGGCGGGTTCGGCTCGTATTATCGAAACGTAATCATGAAGACCATCGCGGATAAGGCAGCTCAAGGCTATCTGGTCGGGATGGTCGAAGCCGCGCAAGCCATGACGCCAGCTCTTGCCTATCATCTCGCCTGGAACGCAACCGGGATGATGCAGACTGGGGCCGTATTCGACAATATCCATCCAGACATGCAGAATCGTATCGCCTTCGCCTTCGCCCTGGCGCGCAAAGCGATGGCCCTTCTCGCTCCGCCCTATGACAAGAGCTTGCCGTTTACCGCCATTCCAGCCAGCTGGTACAGGAACAGCTGGCAGGCTCTTACCACGCCAGTTTTTTGGCTGGATGCCACAGGCAGGAAGCATCTGGACGGGATCATCAACACGGCCGCCGGCCCAACTGCGGATGGCACCCAAGTGTTGCAGTTGCCAAAATACATGTGGCCGCAGCGGGCACAATGGCAACCGGTGATCACACAGAAGGCCAATGTGCAAAGCTGGCTGGATGTTACCACGGCAGGGGTGGCTACTGCTTACGGGGTCGATGCGACAAACAAATTCATCCGGCTTGGCGACGTGAACTGGGAGTGATGCAGAGTCAGGAGCGGCCAACATGGTTGCCGCACGCGGCCGTCGCTGGTATCGCTCTGCCGCGGGGAGAAGGCAGGATCGGTGCTCTATAAGAACATTCAAGGCCTACGAGCAGTCGCAGCATTGATGGTGGTGATAAGCCATATCTATTGGCCTATCCTGCCGATGCGCATTCATTGGACACAACAATTTGTGACTGCGGTCGGCCCCGGCGGCGTCGACCTGTTCTTTGTGATATCGGGCTTCGTGGTGTTCCTCGCCGCTCAAAGGCTTGGTGACAAGGCAGAGGTCGTTGGCCGGGTGAGCGCGTTCCGGGAGTTCGCGATTAAGCGAGTATTTCGAATCTATCCTATTTATTGGGTGGTGTTTGCTATCGCAACGCTTCTCATGCCATGGGTAGAGTTCTCGCCGGCCTTCATCAAGGTGGCACCTACATGGCAGCAGGTGCTTCTGATCAACAGCCCCAACAGTCGCGTTCAAGCGGCGTGGACGCTGCAATACGAAATGTATTTCTACGCCATGTGCGCGCTCGGGATCCTGTTCTTTCCTCGCAGGATTGCTCTGATACTTGGTGCATGGTTCGCGATGGTTGCCGCTGCTTCGATGGCGTCGTGGTTCGGAGTCTCTACATCGTCTTCGTGGCTGAATATCCTCGCGTTGGAGTTTGGCCTTGGCATCGTGATTGCCCTTCTGGCCTCACGGAAGTATTCGGAATATGCAGTCGCAGCGATCGGAGTGGGATTGGCTGGTTACCTCTGGGGCGCGATATATTTCAATCTCAATGGGGGGTGGACCCTGCCGAGTTCGTGGCGCGTCGTCTGCTTCGGCCTTCCGAGTGCGCTGATCGTCTATGGTTTCGTCGCCCTCGAAATCAGGCAGATGTGGACGTTCTCGAAAGGATGGGTCGCGCTAGGAGATGCTTCGTACTCGCTCTACCTATGGCATCAGGTGCTTTTCGCAACAATCGCTGCGTGGCTTGTTGCTGGCGATCTGATCAATAGACTGCCAGCCCCAATCTACGGCGTTGCATTCGTCTGTGTGGCGGTGCTGGTCGGGTTTCTCAGCTTCAATCTAATTGAACAGCCTATCAACAAAAGCGCATGGCTTGCGCGTCTGGCCAAGGGATCGAGTGGAATTGTGGCGCGTGAGCCGGTGCCCGCCTAAATTAGAAATGCCGACTGCCCTTTCGCTCTCAGGGCGCGCCGACCAGGTTTTTGAAGTGGTCAGCCTCATCCTTGGTCATTTTCCGGTATTGCCAGCGGTCACCCGACCAGCGGCTCATGATAGGGACGCCGGACACGTCCACCCCATCTTCGACCGTAACATACGCATCAGGGGTGTAATATTGCCACTGGCCGTCCTTGCTCAGCCCGAGATGGTCCCCCTGACCAGACGAAGAAGACCACTGCGGCCAAGAAGACTGCAAAGCTTGCCCTGATCCGCTCTGATTGCCTGAGCGTGAATATCGAAGTGAAATAGCTCATCCGCATCCTTGCGCAATCAACCGCCAGCCCGAAACCAGTTCGTGCGCTCGCTGACAACCTGCGTCACCCGGACCCATTCCCCCGAAGTCGGCTCCCGGCCCAGCCTTGACCGGCCAAGCGTTGCCGCTGCCTTATCAAAGGTCCCGGCCTGAACATCGGTTCGCTTCACGGCCACGCCGTCCACTGTGAACTGCATCTCTTGACCATAAAAGGAAATCCCCATGGACCGCAACTTCGCGCGGGCGCTTGCGCTCGTCTTGAAATCCGAGGGCGGCTGGTCGGACAATCCGGCCGATCCGGGCGGCGCCACGATGAAGGGCGTCACACTCGCCAACTTCCGTCGCTATGTGAAAGCCGACGCCAGCAAGGCCGATCTGCGCAAGATCGGGGATGACCAGGTGGCCACGGTTTACCGCCGCTTCTACTGGGATGCCGTGGCCGGCGCGGAACTGCCCGATGGCGTCGACTATGCTGTCTTCGATTTCGCCGTGAACAGCGGCCCGGGCAGGGCGGCCAAATACCTGCAGGCAACCCTGGGCGTCTCCCAGGATGGCCGCATCGGGCCAGCCACGCTCGCCGCGGCCAGGGCAAAACCGGCCGGCGTCGTGATCGACCAGCTCTGCGATGCGCGGCTGGCGTTCCTGCAACGCTTGCCGACATGGGCGACATTCGGGCGCGGCTGGTCGGACCGGGTCAAGTCGGTGCGATCGCAGGCCTTGCTGATGTCGGCGCCGGCGGTTGTGTCCGCGCTGCCCGCAAAGCCGCCGCCGGAAGCGGCTCCGCCCAAGGCCGCGATGCCCGAGGGCAATGCGCCGGCGCCTGACAGTTCCGGCATGCCGATGGCCGCGAAGACAGGTGGGATCATCGCCGCCTGCCTGATCGTCGTCCTCGCCGCCTGGCGCCATATCGCTATCGCCCTTGAAGGGATGTTTTGACCATGGCCGCCGTCACCCAGCCGACTATCCGTCCAACCAACAAGCTGACGGCTGCCACGATCGCTGCCGCGGCCATCTCTGTTTCCGGCGTCTTCGTGCGCAATGTCTGGCCTTCCTGGTACGACGCCGAGACATGGGCGACGCTTCTGCCGATCGCAGTCTTTGCCGTCGGCTACCTGGTGAAGGACGAGCCAAACCGATGAACACGCTGCTTAATCTCCTGCTCATCAATCCGACCATTCTGGGCGTTGGTGCCGCGATACTGGCGGCATTCGGCTGGGGAGTTCGTCAGCGGCTGGCCGGCGAACGAGCGGAGCGCGTCCGACAGGCCGCCACCGAAGCCGAGGCGCGCGAGGTTGCCGACCAGGTCCAGAACGACATCGGTGCGCTGCCCGCCGCCACCGCCCGAAAGGAGCTCAAATCACGGGCAAGGGATTGATGCTCGCCTGCGTCGTGGCCGCGCTGGTTGGCTGTACCACCGCCAAGGGCGGATTTTGCGCGGTGTCGAGCCCGCTGCGCCTGTCGGTGGCCGCGATCGACGCGCTGTCGGATGCCGAGGTCAAGGCGTTGCTGGCGCACAACCGCAAGGGCGAAAGACTGTGCGGATGGAAGCCATGACCGTCATCTTCCTTCCGATGGGCTCGGTCCTGCTGCTTGGCGGCGTGACCATTTTCAGCGCTGGATCGATCTTCGGGTTTCTCGTTGCGAGGGCGGTGAAATGATGCACGATCTGTTCGACCTGCTCGGCATCAAGGGGCCGGTGGTTGCCGCCGGTCTTGCCGGCGGCGTCCTGCGGGCTTTGTCGCGTCATCGCTACAAGCTGCGCGAGATGGTGGCATCGCCAATCTGCGGCGCGCTCGCCGCGGCCTATCTGACGCTGCCCGTGGTCCAGTATGCCCGCGCCACCGGGCTGCCGCTGGCCAGTGACGACACGACAACGCTGGCGGCGGCTTTCCTCATCGGCGTCTGCGCCATGTGGATCTCGGATATATTGTTCGAGGTGATCGTGCGGAAGTTCAGGCCAGCGGGGGAGGGATGATCCCGGGCCTTGCCCGGCGTTGAGAATCCGCGGCTCGGTCGAGCCAAAGCCCGCCTCGGCTCGCGCCGGGGCGGGCTTTTTGCATTTGTGGCTCCTGCCCAAGGCGCGTTTGAATGGTCGAGGCGCCGCGCGCTCAGGTCTTCGTCTTCATGCCTGCCGTTCTCCCGGTGCCCGGTGGGCTTGGGTGACGTGCCTTAGGTGTGGAGCCTCAACACGTTGTCCTTGGTCAGGCCCAGGCGACTGATTGGCGGTTTGGACTTTAGGCTTCCGTGCGGACGGTGCCAATTGTACCGATGCAGCCATATGGGCAACTCGGCGGCGCGATGGTCGGAGTTCGCATAAGCCACGGCATATGCCCACTCCCTGAGTGCGGTCTGGATGAACCGCTCGGCCTTGCCGTTAGTCTTGGGGGTATAGGGCTTGGTCCTGACATGCTTGAGGCCGAGATCGCGGCAAGCGAAAGCCTTTGATCTGTAGCAGGAGCCGTTGTCGGTCATGACGCGCGTTACGGTGACGCCGAGGCTTGCATAATAGGCGACCGCCGCCTTGAGGAAGGCGACGGCGCTTTCCTTCTTCTCGTCGGGCCGGATTTGCGAGAAGGCGATGCGAGAGGCGTCGTCGATGCAGACATGGACGAACTCCCAGCCGGCGCCGCGCGATTTGTCCTTTTGCGGATCACCGGTGATGCGGTGCCCGACCTGGCTGAAGCGGCCGAGCTTCTTGATGTCGATGTGGATCATCTCGCCGGGGTGCTCGCGCTCGTAGCGCCGGATCGGTTCGGCAGGTTCAATGTCCTTCAGCCGCGACAACCCGGCGCGCTTCAGCACCCGACTGACAGTGGCGGACGACACACCCACCTCCATGGCGATGTGCTTGCCGGTCAGCCGCCTTCGGCGCAATGCCACGATGCGCTCGGCCACCGCCTGTTCGGTCATGCCCGGCATGGCATGGGGCCGGGATGAGCGGTCGACCATGCCAGCCCGTCCCTCCGCCTTGTAGCGCTCGACCCAACGCGCCACGATCTTCGCTGACACACCATATCTCCGCGCCGCATCGGCTTTGGAAAGACGGCCTTCAATAATCGACAGCGCCATCTCCTCTCGACGCAGCGGCGTCAGACGGGCATTCTTGTGGATGTTCATTCGGACCCTCCGATGTGTACTGAAGCCTGGTAACTCCAGTCTCCTCGGTCCGGTCCGAATGGACAACCTCCCGAAAGCTCACACTTAGGCCAGGATGTTCACGGCGCGGGCCGCGACCAGCGCGATCGTCAGCAGCGAGATCATCGCCTCGGCCATCATCAGCAGCTTGGCGCGTTGGGAGAGCGGCAATGTGTCGGTTGGCGAAAACGCGGTCGCATTGGTGAAGGCGAGGAAGAAATAGTCGACGAAGCCCGGCAGCCAGTCGCGGATTTCGCGGTCGCTCAGGGTCATTTGCGGAAACAGGAAATCGGCATGGGCGCGTGTGACGAGGCCGCAGGTCGGCGGCCCGCCCCGGTCGGTGCTCCAGAACCACAAGGCAAAGACGATCACGTTGGTGACCCAGATGTTGAGCGCGTCGACCAGCAGCGTCTGGCCGCTGGAGCCCGCATGGCCGGCCAGCAAGGCGCGCACCAGAAGCGCCAGCGAGCCGCAATTCATGACGCTGACGAGGCCGGTCATCACCAGGGCCGTCCTGCGGATCATCACGCGAAACCGGCCAACCAGATACCAGTGCTCCTCCTCGACCGCTTTCTGGGTGGCGACCTGCGTCCAGGCGGTGGCTACGGACAGGGGTACGAGCAGCGCGGCCTCCAGCGCCGGCGCCAGCCAGCGGGGGCCGAACGAAAGATCGTTGATGACCAGAAGCTGCAGGCAGATGATGACGAGGACCGCCGCGCGCGCCAGCCAGAAGTCGAGCGCGCGGTGGTGGATGACGGCATGCTGGTGACGCATCGAGTATCCGGGATGTTCAAGTGGGATCAGTGTGCGGGCTGTTCTGCCCGGCGACGGGTGTGAGAGACCGTAGATCCCGCTCAATCTTGGTCTTGCAATGACCTGCAAGTATACTTTTTTGTAAGCTTTGATGTTTGGGGCTGTTCGGCAAACCAGGCGATGTGGTCTAAGCGCCGCATGGCGGGAATTGACGACTCCATCGATCGTTGGATGCCGGCAGGGCTGCCTGCCGTGGAACTGGACTCGTCGTCGGTCTGGTCCGCCCTGCTTCAGCACCCCTGGGGTTTGCTGGCGCTTTTGTGCCTGGCGCAGACCCTGTGCTGGACGGTGGTGCCAACACTCATAAATCCCGCACCGCCCGGTGATGTCGTGGAAGGCTTCATGTGGGGCCGCGAATGGGTGCTTTTAACCTACAAGCATCCGCAACTGCCCGGCTGGCTGCTCGAGACCAGCCATCTTCTGACCGGATCGTTCCGCTGGCCGCAATATCTGCTCGCTCAGCTGACGATTTCGGCCACCTTCGTCCTGGTCTATCTGCTGGCCCGCGACATGCTCGGACAACGCCGCGCGCTGGCTGCCGTGCTTTTGATGCCATCGATATATTTCTTCGGTTGGCCGACGCCGCAATTCAATCACGACTATGCGCAGATGCCGTTCTGGGCCGCGATCTGCTGGCTGTTGTGGCGCGCCGGCCGCGGCGACGGGCCAGGCTGGTGGCTGGCGCTCGGACTGGTGTCCGGCGTCGGGCTCTACGCCAAGTTCTCTACCGGCCTGCTGCTCGCCTTCGGCGCTCTCTGGCTGCTGTACGAGCCGCGCGCGCGCAGCCGGCTCGCGACACCCTGGCCATGGCTTGGCCTGGCCGTTTTTCTCGTGGTCGCCGCGCCGCTGGCCATCGCACTCTACCGCATCGATTTCCTGCCGTTGACCTATTTCGCCGACCGCGATGCGTGGGTGAGCGAGCACCGTGCGCGGCTCTACTATATCGGCGTCCAGATCGCCGGGTTTTGCGGCTTTCTCCTGGTGTTGGCGCTATCAGGGCTCTTGCGGCGCTCACCAGCCCCGCAAGAGACGGTCGAGCGCGGCACGCTCGTCTATCTCCTATGGATGGGGCTTGGGCCCGCGGCGCTGGTCATGGTGGCCTCGCTGTTCACCGGCGCCGGCGAGGCCTGGGGCGCGCCGATGTACAATCTTGTCGGCATCGTAGCGTTGGCCTTTCTCGGTCACCGGCTCGGCGCCGTCGAGATGCGAAAGCTGGCGATCTGCGCCTTCATCTGCATCGTCACCATGTCGGGCGCCTATGCGGCAATCCGCTGGACGGACTGCAATGTGCGCGGGCGCATGGACGCCGTCTGCTGGCCGGCGCAGCCGATCTCGGACGAGGCCGAGGCAATCTGGCACGCGGCGGCGCCCGGCCAGCTCGACATCGTCGGTGGCGACACCAATCTTGCCATGCTGGCGGGCCTCAATGCCTATGACAAGCCGTCGATCTTCACCGACCTCGATATGCGGTTCGCACCCTGGATCACGAGGCAGCGGTTGCGCGACCATGGCATGCTGATGATTTGGCGTGGTCATGGCGTGCCGCCACAGTTGCGGGCATGGTTGGACAACATCCCGGTCAAGACGGTTCTTTTCAACTGGTCGCGCGAGGCGCCTCCGGTGGCGATCAGTTTTGCCGCCATTCCGCCTGGTACGCGATATCTGCCGGGTGCCGCCAGCAGCCGGACCCGGCATCCGCGCGTCTAAGGCGGGCAGTGTCATGCGCCGGTTCGTTAGGGGGCGCCTTCCATCGGTATGACCGAATGGCCGCTCGTCTGACTGGACGAACCAGGCGACAATGCCCATTTATGGGAATATCCAAATTTGTTGTCGCGCAATTCCCCGGGAAAGCCGCTACACTTTTCCTGGGATTGCCTTTTGAGGAGACGTTACATGGCGACTTCGAGCGAACGTGCAGTGCTTGCCGGTGGCTGCTTCTGGGGCATGCAGGATCTGATCCGGCGCTTCCCGGGCGTCCTCGCCACCCGTGTCGGCTACAGCGGCGGCGACGTGCCGAACGCCACCTATCGCAATCATGGCACGCATGCCGAAGCCATCGAGATCACCTTCGATCCGGCGAAAATCGGCTTCCGCCAGCTTCTGGAATTCTTCTTCCAGATCCACGATCCGACGACGCGCAACCGCCAAGGCAACGATGTCGGCATGAGCTATCGCTCGGCAATCTACTACACCAGCGAGGAGCAGAAGCGTGTGGCGGAGGACACCATCGCCGATGTCGATGCCTCCGGCCTGTGGCCCGGCAAGGTTGTCACCGAGCTCGCGCCGGTCGGTGCGTTCTGGGAGGCCGAGCCCGAGCACCAGGATTATCTGGAGAAATATCCCAGCGGCTACACCTGCCATTTCATCAGGCCAGGCTGGAAACTGCCGGTTCGCGAAAAGGCAGTTTCATAAGATTTTTTTGGCGGCGGGCAGAAGCTCCCGCTGGTTGCCACAAGACCATATCAATAGCGGCTGTTAACCACCGTCCGGCGGTTGACAGTTCGAATCGGCGCGAGGGGTGCCGCCGGCCGGTCGTGGCGGACACTGAAATCGATGCGCATGGAAATCGCGGAACCTCAGTCCGCGATTTCCATGCTGCGAAAATTATTTCCCGCAGTTGCTGTCGTTAACGGTCGGCGCGGTCGCATTGCCATTGGCATCCGTCTGCGCGCCCTGCGGATTGTTCGGGCAATTCTGGTCCGCGTTGGAATTCATGTCACCCGGCGCGATGGTCGTGCTGTTGGTTGCGCCCGGATCGATTGTATTAGGCGAAGCCGGGGTAGCTGGGTCTACAGTGACCGACTTGACGCTGCCGCCGGGCCGATCCGCGCGGGTTGCGCTATTGCTTTGCGCCATGGCGGATGTTGCAAAGGCAATGGTGAAGGCCGAAGCCGCGAGGATTTTCATAAGCATGGTTTGTCTCCATTTCTATGAATTCGTCGCCAGAGCGATTCACGGGCTTCGCGGAAGCAACTGACCGCTCTATCTCTTTGTTTTGACGCACTGCCAGAAACCGCCTCACACTTTTCCTGCGATTGCGTCTGGTGGGGACAACCCTCGGCATTGCGAAGGTTCCAGACAAATTTCCGAGCCGGCGGCACCCGGTTGCGTCTGCGCTGGCGCAATGCTTTTGGCGCAGCTTGCTGAAAAAACAGCTTCCCCAACCGAACGAATGGTGCTTTAACGCCGCCATCCACAGGGGTGCTCCGTACGGTCGGGGCTGAGACGGGGGCGGCAAGCCCACAGACCCTAGAAGCTGATCTGGGTAATACCAGCGGAGCGAGGCGGGCGATGTTTTCAGGTGCACAGGTTTCCCTATATCCAATGGCCGACGATTTTGTCGGCGTCATCCTGGGCGCGCTCGGCGCGCTCGAGCCGTACCGCGACAAGCTCAGGATCGAGACCGACGACATCTCGACCCTGCTGGTCGGGCCCCCCGAGGTGTTGTTCCCGGCGCTGCGCGACCTTTTCGTGGCTGCGTCCGGCAGCGGCAAGCATTGCGTGCTGTCGGCCACCATTTCGCGTGGCTGTCCAGGGGAGCCGGACGATCCAATCTGCCGCTCCGACACGTTCGGCGGACCCGCCGGGCCACTCGGACCACGCAAGCAAGCGGCCATCACCGCCGTGCGCGGCGCGCCCGCCACTGGCCAGCCAGCGGCGGCGCAGTTCTCGCTCTATGTGATGGGCACGGACGACCACATGGACGAGATCTATGGCTGCATCGATTTCCTGAAGCAGTCCGGCGTCTACGATCGCTCCAAGAGTTTCTGCACCAAGCTGCGCGGCGATGCCGGCGCGATCTTCTCGGCGCTCGATGAAGCGTTCTGCCGCTTCGGGCCAGGCGCCGGCCACGTAACCCTCGACGTCACGGTTTCGGCCAACAGTCCCACTGCCGTTTGAACCGCTCGCGCCGAAGCGCGCGCCGTCAAGGTTATCTTCTCGTGGTTTCATCGTCATTCAACTCGCGTCAACTCGCGGGCTTCTTCGCCCAGGCAGCGCCGGCCGTGATAACGATCGGTCTGGTGCTCGTGGCTTGGGAACTCTACGCAAACCATTCCGGCATCAAGCCGACGGTTCTGCCGGCGCCCTCGCGCGTCTTCGAACAGACGATGCTCAATCGTGACGCGCTGCTCGACAATGCCATTCCCACCATCCGCGCCACGCTGATCGGTTTTGCCTGTTCGCTCAGCGCCGCCTTCGCGCTGTCGATGCTGGTCGACTTCTTCCAGCCTTTGCGGCGCGCGCTGTTTCCCGTGTTTATCGTCAGCCAGACTTTGCCGCTGGTCGCCATCGCGCCATTGGTGGTGCTTTGGTTCGGTTTCGGGCTGACGCCCAAGATCATGCTGGTGGCGCTGGTCACCTTCTTCCCGATGCTGGTGGCCCTCGTACAGGGCTACGAGGCGACCGAGGTCGAGATTGGCCAGATGCTGCGCGCCATGGGAGCAGGGCGCTGGCGGGTCTTCATGCTGGCACGGTTGCCTTCGGCGCTGCCGTATTTCTTCGCGGGCCTCAAGATCTCCATCACCTACGCCGTCGTCGGCGCCATCTTCGCCGAATATGCGGGCGCGGCCAAAGGGCTGGGCATCTACATGCTCAACGCCAAGAACAATTTCCGTCCCGACCTGGTGCTCGCCGCCGTCGGCGTCAGCGCCGCGCTCACCCTCGTCCTGTTCGGGCTGACGGCGCTGCTGCAGCGTCTGGCCATGCCCTGGGAACAAGCCGCTGGCAGGCAAGCCGCCGGAAAAGGCCCGCAAGCATGAGCCGGCTCGAATTGCGGCATATGCGCAAGGTCTTTGGCGGGCTCGAAGTGCTCGCCGACATTTCACTGCGCGTGGATGCCGGCGAATTCGTCTCGATCCTTGGGCCTTCGGGTGCCGGCAAGTCGACGCTGTTCCAGCTTTTGACCGGCGCCGAGCATGGCCAGGGTGAGATGTTCTTCGACGGCGCGCCGCTCGACGATCACGGCAGGCATTTCGCCTTCATGCCGCAGCGCGACGCGCTGATGCCGTGGCGGTGCATCCTCGACAACACGACGCTGGGGCTCGAGGTGCAAGGCGTCAGCCGCAAAGAGGCGCGGACGCGCGTCGCGCCGCTGTTTGCCGAGTTCGGGCTTGCCGGCTTCGAGCGGCATTTTCCAGCGCAGCTTTCGGGCGGCATGCGCCAGCGCGCGGCGCTGCTGCGCACTGTCGTGCAGGAACGCGACATGTTGCTGCTCGACGAGCCGTTCGGCGCGCTCGATGCACTGACCCGGGCGGCCATGCAGCGCTGGCTCGAACAGATGTGGCGGCATCATCGCTGGACGGCGATGCTGATCACCCATGATGTGCGCGAAGCCGTGTTCCTGTCCGACCGCATCTATGTGCTGTCGGCGCGGCCGGCCCATGTCGTGCGCGAAATCAAGGTGCCACTGCCGCGCCCGCGTGATCCGACCAGCACCGCCACACGGCAGGCCGGGGCACTCGAGGCCGAAATCCTCGATATTTTGCTCAACCTCCAGCCATCCAAAGGACATGACCATGACTGACTTGACGCGCAGGCAAGCTCTGCTGCTCTCCCTTGCCGGCAGCGTACCGCTGATCACCGGATCGAGCCGCTCCTTCGCGGCAACGCGGAAGGTTACCGTCGCGCTCGACTGGACGGTCAACACCAACCACATCGGGCTGTTCGTCGCCCGCGACAAGGGCTTTTATCGCGAGGCCGGCCTCGAGGTCCACATCCTGCCCTATAGCGATACCGGTGCCGGTACGCTTGTCGCCAACCGCGTCGCCGATTTCGGCATCAACGGCACCATCAGCCTGTTCACCCAGAGGACCGCTGGGGCCGACTTGAAGGGTGTCTATGCCGTCGTGCAGTCCGAGACAGGCCGGCTGGTGTTCAATGCGGCGCGCAGCGAGATCAAAAGTCCGAAGGATCTGGATGGCCTGACCTATGGCGGCTTCGGCAGTGCCTGGGAGAACGCACTGATTTCAACCATCATCCGGCATGATGGCGGCAAGGGCGATTTCGAGACGGTGACGCTCGGCACTTCCGCCTACGAGGCGCTGGCCAACGGCTCGGTCGACTTCACGCTCGAAGTGTCGACCTGGGAGGGCGTCGAAGCCGAACTCAAGGGCGTCAAGCAGCGCAGCTTCGTCTACGCCGACTATGGCGTCCCCGACGAGCACACGACGCTTATCTCTTCGAGCGAAGCCTATCTCCAGGCAAATCCCGACCTGGCGTCATCCTTCATCCAGGCAACGCGGCGAGGTTATCAGTTCGCGGTCGATCATCCAGGGGAAGCCGCCACGCTGCTGATCGCCGCCAACAAGGATGCCCTGAGCAATCCGGCGCTGATCCACGCCTCGCTGAAGACACTGATCGAGGGGCACTATCTGCACGGGCAAGACGGTACCATCGGCATCATGGATCCGGCCAAGATGGAAGCGATTGGCTCCTATCTCCTTGCTGCCGGCATTCTGCACGACGCCGATGGCAAGATCGTCGCGCAACGTCCCGATTTTGCGAAATATTTCAGCAATGTGTACCTCAGATAGGCATCAATGCGGAAACCGCGAAAGGATCGTCCGATGCTGGACGCCGGGATGTCGCCAAGGTTGCGACCCCGACAAACCCCGGGTGCGGCCCTCACCTTCGATCCGGTTTGATGCCGATCTGATCTTCTCGGTTAACGGCTCGGCAATGGTTGCGTGCGAGGGTCGCCCCGAGGGATCATCGGGATGCTTGCCTTGCTCATGTTAAAAAGCGACACACTTTCGCCTGCAGCAGATAACCGGTTTTTGTCCGCGGCGCGCAAGCGCGAGATTCTGCTCGACCTGCGCGAAGGTTTCTTTCGTGTCTGCGCCTTGATGTGCGCGGGGCTGTTCGTCTATCGCGGCGTCTATCAGCTTATCGAGGATCCGACCCGGCTCAATGCCGCGCTGGTGGCGATTTCCGAGATACTCACCTTCACCTGGCTGCTTCTGTCGCGGCGTCCGGTGACGCGTGACTGGAATCCGCTGACGGTCATCGTTTCGGTGTCAGCCAGTTTTGGCGTTGCGTTGATCACCCTCCAACCAGGCATTGCACTCATCCCCCTTTATGTCGCCGCGCCGTTGCAGTTCATCGCACTGTTGTTCGTTATCTGGGGTAAGATCTCGCTGGGGCGCTCTTTTGCGATCCTGCCCGCCAATCGCGGTGTGATGACGGGCGGTGCCTATCGGCTGGTGCGGCATCCGATCTATGCCGGTTACCTCGCCGGCCATGTGCTCTACCTCCTGTCGGCCTTTTCCTTCCACAATCTCGCGGTCTATGCGGTAATTACCTATCTCCAGCTTTACCGCATCTTGCGCGAGGAGGCCTTGTTAGCCACCGTGGCGGAGTATCGCGCCTACATGGAACGCGTGCACTACAGGCTGTTCTATCGGCTATTCTGAGAGCAAGATCGCCAAGGCACTGTTGGCGAATCCATTTTTGGGCTGTTCAGGGGCGGGTCGCCTCAACATCGCCCAGTGAATCAAAGACTCCCGGCAAAAGCCAGGGTTGTCAGCAGTCCGAGCCCGCCGTCCAGGCGGGCTTTTCTGCGTTTCGGGGCTGAATGTTCCGCAGCCGCAATGGTCCGGCGGAACGCCAGCCCCCCTAAAACGTTCATACCTTGCAACATCCGAAATGGCGCGATGTTGAAACAGCGCGAAAGCGCGCATTCAGGAGCAGGGAAGGCCATGGGTCTAGGAACGATACTGATCATTATTCTAATCCTCGCGCTGCTCGGCGGCTTCAGCGGTCTCGGCGGTGGCCCGTTCTACGGAACCGGTTATTATGGTGGTGGCGGTCTCGGACTTGTGTTGCTCATCGTCATCATCCTTGTCGTTCTGGGACGCATTTAGCAGTTCGATCACGGCGGCAATCGCAATCGCGTGACCCCGCTCACGTCGCCGGGCACCGGATTGTGATGCAAGCAAGCCGGCTTGTGATCCGGCATTCCGCGGGACTCGCATATGGTGATTGCGGTCCACACCCCCGTGGAAACAAGAGGAGAAGGTCCCACCCTTTCATCCTCCTCCAAGGCCCGCCCGGTGTCCCCGGAGCGGGCTTTCCTTTTTCATCAAAGCGATTGCCTCGAAGTGCTGGCTCGCCGCAGGGTGATGCTGGGCCACTTGCGGTGAAGCGTCCGTCCGCGCCGATCGCTGACAGAGTTCACATAGCTGCGCGTGCTCTCGACGAGTCGCTCGGCGCGCTCGACAAGGCGTTGCGCTTCCATGCAGATCGAATTGAAGCGCATCCAGCGCGAGATCGGCATCACCACCATCTTCGTCACCCACGACCAGGAAGAAGCGCTGACAGGCTGGCGGAGGGGCAGGATGTGGTGCTGCGGTGGTCACCGGAGAGCACGGTGCTGATCGCGGCGGGGGTAGTCAGGGCGTCTATAGCTGCGACGGTTGGCATTCCTTCGCACCCCCTCTGTCCTGCCGGACATCTCCCCCACGAGGGAGGAGATCGGCTGTCATCGCCGGTTTCACAGATGTTCCACGTTGCAAAAAGTGTAGTAAGGCTGAAGCTGCCAATCTCCCCCTCGTGGGGAGATGCCCGGCAGGCAGAGGGGGGCGCTGTCCCGCCAAAGGTTGGTAGAGTCCGGAGCACACCGATGACTTTGGAACTGAGTGCGCTGGACAAATCCATGCTCGGCAGTGAGCAAGGCCCTTCCGTCGTCGCCGCCATGAAGATCCTCATCGCCTTTTCCAAAGCCATCGGCGCCGGCAGCCTGCTCGACATCACCGGTGCCCATATCGATGGCTGCCTCTACCACGGCAAGGCAGGACTCGATTTCGTCGAACGGCTGGTCGAGGGCGGCGGCCGTGTGCGTGTCCCGACGACGCTGAATGTCGGCTCGTTCGACCTTATCCATCCCGGCATGGTGAAGATGACCGTCGCGGAAGAAGTGCCGGCGCGGCGGTTGATGAAGGCGCATCTGGAGCTTGGCTGCCAGGCGACCTTCACCTGCGCGCCTTATCAGACCCGCTTCCGACCTGAATTCGGCCAGCAGATCGCCTGGGGGGAATCCAACGCCATTGTCTTCGCCAATTCGGTGATCGGCGCGCGCACCAATCGCTATGGCGATTTCATCGATCTGTGCTGCGCCATGACCGGGCGCGCACCGGCCTGGGGCCTGCATCTGAGCGAAAACCGGCGCGGCCGTATCCTGTTCGAACTCGACGCCGGTTCAGAGCCGAGCGACAGTCTGTTTGTCGGCGTCGGACTAATTATCGGGCAAGCCTGTGGCGACCGCGTTCCGGTGATCGCGGGCCTGCCGAAGCCGCGTGACGAGGATCAGCTGAAAGCGCTTGGCGCCGCGGCGGCAACAACTGGCGCGGTGGCGCTGTTCCATGCCGTTGGCATCACGCCGGAGGCCGGAACCGTCGACGAGGCCTTTCAAGGCACGGTGCCCGAGGAGATTGTCCGCATCAGCCGAGCCGACATCGACCATGCGTTGTCCAGGCTGTCGATGGTGCCCGATGGCGCGCCGCTCCGCGCCGTGTCGCTGGGCACGCCGCATTTCTCGCATGACGAATGGATGCGCTTGCTGCCGCTGCTGCGTGCGGTCGCGCCTGACAGGGGCATTCCAATCTATGTCAACACGGGCCGCGCGACGCTGAGCCGGCTGCGGGAGGAAGGGTTGCTCGACGGCATGGAGGCGTTCGGCCTGATCCCGGTCGCCGACACCTGCACCTACGTCACCTCGATCCTCGAGCGGCTCGACGGCGTGGTGATGACCAATTCCGGCAAATGGGCGCATTACGCGCCGGGCAATATCGGTGTGACCGTCGCCTTCGCCGATATGAAGGACTGCATCCAGTCCGCCGCGGCCGGCCATGTCGTGCGGGGTGCGTCATGACGCAGCCGATTGAAGTGAAGGTCGTTGAAAGAGCCGGGACATTCCAGCTGACCGGCGCCGCCGAAGGGGAGGCTTTGGTGTTTTCGCAGCCGCTCAGCTTCTGGGGCGGCATCGATGCCGACACCGGCAATATCGTAGATCGTTCGCATCCGGGCCTTGGCCAGAATGTCGCTGGCAGGGTCCTCATCATGCCAAGCGGTCGGGGATCGTCATCCTCATCCTCGGTCTTGGCCGAGGCGATCCGCAGAGGCACGGCGCCCGCGGGTATTTTGTTGGAGCGGCCGGACCCGATCCTGGCCGTCGGCGCCATAGTCGCCGAGTTCCTCTACGGGATCAGCATGCCGCTGGTCGTGTGCGACATAGCCGGTATCGGTTCCGGCGAACGCATTGCGGTTGGTGTTCGCGAGGACGGTGGGGCGAGCGTGCGCAAGATCTGAGACTTGCCTCAAATCTCCGGGATGTTCTCCTTGAAGATTACCTGCAGCCTCGGCTGGTGCAGTTCATAGGGTAGGCCCCTGACCGCATGGGTCAGGATGTTGAGCGCCTCGCGGGCCTCGACGCGCGGATTCTGGTCGATGACCGCGTCGAGCGTGCCGTCGAGCAGCAGTTCCTTGGTGCCGTCCGTCGCCTCGTGGCCGAGGAAAACCATTGATTGCGCACGGCCGCGCTCCTTGAGCGCGCGCGCGATGCCGGTGTTGCCGGCGCCGACATTGTAAATCGCGGCAAGGTCGGGATGCCGTTCCAGAAGGGCCGACGCCTCCGAATAGGCCTTTTCGCGATCGTCGAGCATTTCGCGCATCTCGACGATCTCGAGATTGGGCGATTCCTCTGTCAATATGTGCCGGAAGCCCATCTCTCGTTCCTCATGGCCGCGATAGGACAGCGAGCCGGCGAACAGCGCCACCTTGCCGGGACGTCCAGAACCCATGAAACGGTTGAGCAGATAGCCGGCCAGCCGCCCGGCGGCGCGGTTGTCGATGCCGATATAGGCGACCCTGGGCACATGCAGGATGTCTGAGGCGATGGTCACCACCTTGACGTCGTTGGCCGACAGCGAGCGGATCGCCTCGCGCACCGTTGGATGGTCGAGTGCGATGACGCCGACGCCTTGCGTCTGGCCGCGCAGATCCTGCAGCAGGCGGGCGAGCCGGTCGGGATTGAAGCCTTCTATGGTGGCGATATAGACGTCGAGATCCGGGCGGGCCAGGGCCTGTGCCTCGATGTGGCGGTGCAGCATCTTGATGAAGGAATTGGTGCCCGCCGGCAGCGCGAAGTCGAGCCGGATGATCTCGCCGGGAATGGGTCGCAGCGACGCTCCGTTTGGGCTCTCGGCGATGTAGCCGAGGCGCTGCGCCATTTCGAGCACGACCTCGCGCGTGCGAGCCCGCACGCCGGGCCGATTGTTGAGCACGCGGTCAACGGTGGCGGCGGAGACGCCGGCTTCCCGGGCTATGTCAGTCAGGGTGGAACGCACCGTCTTTCATCTCCTCAATGCATCAAGATCAGCAATGCCGGCTGCTGGCCTGATGACGTCAGCCGCCTCGTCATCCGCGATTCTGATGGGAAATGATGTATCCGGCCTTAGCCGATGCGCAACCCGTTGGGCTAAAATCAAGCCGCCCGGTACAATCATGCAGGGAAAGGAAAACACATTTCCCATCAAATCGAGGCATCTGGAGAGGTGCAGGAACTTCGGTATGACGCATTTCTCCGCCTTGTTGCCATGTTGTGAGGTATTTTGATTATTTATGATGTTGACAGCCTTGGATACTGCCGTCAATATCCCTCATGGGCTCGTGGAGGAAACATTGGGCCTGAGGGAGGAATTCCAATGTCTCATCTGATCCGCATCTCGCGGCGCCGGTTGCTGGCGTCCGGAGGAAAGGCGGCGGTATTCGTAGCCGCTGCAGGTATCGCACCGCAATTCATCCGTCCCGGCCGCGCCTTCGCGGCCGATGCCCTGGCGCCCGGCATGATCGGTGGGCCGACCGGCTTCGACGGCGCCGAGCGTTATCAATACGGCCCCGACACGCCTGAGGGTCGCGCCGTCGAGGCCGCCAAGGCGCTGAAGGGCGCCGGCAAGGCGCCGGCCAAGATCGTGCTTGGCCTGTCGGACGGTTCGATCGGCCAGCTCACCCAGCCTTTCCCTGCCGGCGCGCCGTCGATCAAGGAGCTCTGGGAAAAGGAGACCGGCATCCCGATCGAGATCGTCGGCCTGCCGAACGGTCAGGAATTCACCAAGACCATGCAGGACATCTCCACCAAGGGTGGGGCCTACGATATCTATTCGACCGAGTGGAACCGCCTTGGCGATCTCGCCGAGACCGGCGGTATCGCCAAGCTCGACGATTTCGTCGCCCAGTATAAACCCGAGTGGGACGATCCCAAGACCGGCTATGTCGACGGCGCCAAGGGCGTGTCGCTGCTCAACAAATATCGCGGCTCGAACTATGGCGTGTCGCTGGACGGCGACTTCCAGACCTGGGTCTACCGCACCGATCTGTTCGGCGACGAAGCCGAGAAGAAGGCCTTCAAGGACAAATACGGCTATGATCTGGCGCCGCCGAAAACCTGGAAGCAGCACGGCGATATCGCTGCCTTCTTCCAGCGCCCGGACAAGGGCCTGTTCGGATCCACCGACCTGCGCAACCAGGGCTGGGGCTACACCAACTGGTACCAGCGCTATGTATCGATGGCCTCGCCCAACCAGTTCCTGTTCGGCGACGACGGCAAGCCGCTGATCAATTCCGAACACGGCATCGCCGCCACCAACGAATATGTTGAATCGCTTGCCCATCATTCGCCGGACGCCATTTCATGGGGCTGGCCCGAGCAATACGGCAATTTCGCCAAGGGCGGTACGGCGATGACCTGCGCCTTCTCCAACCTGCCGAAATTCCTAGACAATGCCGGCAACAAGGACTCCAAGGTCACCGGCAAGATCGGCTCGATGCTGCCGCCCGGCCGGGAGATCGACGGCAAGCTGATCAGCCGCTCCGTGCTCTGGTTCTCACTGACCGGCATGGTCTCGTCGCAGTCGAAAAACCAGGAAGTCGCCTATCTCCTGCTGCAATGGCTGGGTTCGGCCCGCATCTATGCCTGGATGAGCGCCAACCCCGGCGGCTATCTCGATCCGTTCCGGCTTTCGGACTTTTCCGATCCGCTGGTGCGCCAGACCTATCATGCCTACCACATGGACGTGGTGCGCGAGACGGTCGCCCGCACGGTGCCAACCATCAACTATCCCGGCGCCACCGCCTTCCACAACGCGCTGGACGAAAACCTCATGGCCTCGCTGACCAAAGCCAAGACGTCGGAGCAGGCGATGGCCGACACGGAAGCCGAGTGGAAGAAGATCGTGCGGCGCATCGGCGAAGACAAATTGCTTGAAGCCATCAGGGCCAACAAGGAGGCTTGGCCGACCGTTCTCGATCCGATCAGCTGATCCGTCTCCCTGGATCAGAGACGGAGGGGAGGGGCGAAAGTTCTTCCCCTCCGCAACCGACGCCACCAGCAAAGCAGCCAGATGAAGCGTTCCGTCCCCTTCGAGATATTCCGCTACGCCGCGATCCTCGCGGCGATGGCTGTCACGCTGGTGCCCATCTTGTGGATGGTCTCCATGGCCTTCTGCGCCAGAATCTTGCCTACGGACCGAGGATGCGCGGTGCCGCCAAGGCCGAGATCGACCGCCGCGTCGGGGCGATCGCCGAGCTGCTGCAATTGACGCCGCTGCTCGACCGCAGGGCCGACCGGCTCTCGGTCAACATATTGCAGCGCGTGGCGATCGGCCGGTCGGCGATCATGGAGCCGGCGATCTTCCTGCTCGACGAGCCGCTGTCCAATGTCGACGCGGCCTTCCGCGCGGTCATGCGCACCGAGCTGAAACAGCTGCAGCGCCAGTTCAGGCAGACGATGGTCTACGTCACCCACGACCAGCTCGAGGCCATGACCATGGCCGACCGCATCGCCGTCATGGACCACGGCGTGCTGCAGCAGGTCGGCACGCCGCTCGAGGTCTACAACAATCCGGCCAATGTCTTCGTCGCCCGTTTCATCGGCGCGCCGGGCATGAATCTGCTCAAGGGCAGGCCGGCGGAGAGTGACCGGGGTCTGGTCGTCGATCTCGGGCCTCTGGGTGTCACGCCGCCGCTGCCGGACGAGCTGGCGGCCAGCTTGCGCGGCGCACGCGGCGAGGTTCTCTACGGCTTCCGGCCGGAAGAGGTGACCCTGGCGCAAGACGGGCGCGGGCTGGCCATGCATGTCACCTTCGTCGAGCGCATCGGCGCGCGCACCATCGTTCATCTCGGCCAGGGCGAGGGCGCCGTGAAAGCGGTGTTCGACAATGATGTCGGGTTGTCGATCGGGCAGACCGCGGTCGTCGCACCCGCGGCGTCATCGGTGCGCGTCTTCGACGCCGCCAGCGGCGTAGCGATGAGGGCGGGCTGAACCATGGCCGATATCGTCTTCCGCAATGTCACCAAACGCTACGGCACGACGCTTGCCGTCGATGACGCCTCGTTTACCGTCAACGACAACGAGTTCTTCTGCTTCTTCGGGCCGCCGCTGTCGGGCAAGTCGACAATCCTGCGCCTGGTGCTCGGGCTGGAAACGCCGGACGCCGGCGAAATCCTGATCGGCGGCAAGCCGGTCAACGCGGTGTCGCCGGCCGAGCGCAATGTCGCCATGGTGTTCCAGAACCTGGCGCTGTTCCCGCATATGAGCGCGCTCGACAATGTCCGCTTCCCGCTGGTCGAGCGCGGGGTCGCCGAGCTCGATATCAAGAAACGCGTCGCTGACGTCGCGGCCAAGCTGCATATCAGCCATATCCTGCACAAGCCGCCGGCGCAGCTTTCGGGCGGCGAGCGGCAGCGCGTGGCGATCGCGCGTGCGCTGGTGCGCGATCCCAATGCCTATCTGATGGACGATCCGATCTCGGCGCTCGATGCGCGACTGCGCGAGGAAACGCGCGTCGAGTTGAAGCGCATCCAGCGCGATCTCGGCAAGACGCTGATCTATGTCACCCACGACCAGGAGGAGGCGATGTCGATCGCCGACCGCATCGCTATCCTGGACAATGGCCGTATCAGGCAGATCGGCGCGCCGGTCGAGATCTATGACCGCCCGGCCAGCACCTATGTGGCGCGGCTGCTCGGTTCGCCTGTCATGAACATCCTCAAATCCGTTCGTGGCGAGGGCAGTGTCGAAGCCGCCGAAGGCTTGATCCGCATTGCCGACAAGACGGCTCCCGCCGATGCCGTCGAGATCGGACTCAGGCCGGAAGATATCAGGGTCAAGCCGTGGGCGGATGGCGGCTCGGGCCGCCCGGCGCGGGTGTTCGAGGTCGAGCCGCTTGGCGGCTACACCGTGGTGACGCTCGCCGCCGGGCAGGCGCGGCTGAAGGCCTTGCTGCGCGGCCAGCCTGACATCAGGCCTGACGCGATGGTGGCGATATCCTGCGAGCCGACACGGGTGCATTATTTCGGACAGGGCGGAGGCGCGTTGGCAAGATGAATGCGGCCGCGAGGACAGGATTTCGGGAGGAAGGCATGACAGACAAGGGCTTCGAGCCGGACGTGAAGGTCCGCACGAAGGAATATCGGATCGGCTGCGTCGGCGCCGGCATGATCATGGGCGAATGCCATTTGGCTGCCTACAAGGAGGCGGGATTCCCGGTGGTGGCGATCGCCTCGCGCACCAAGGCGAATGCGCAAAAGGTCGCCGACCGTTGGAGCATCTCGACCGTCCACGATACGCCCGAACAGCTGATCGAGGACGCAAACGTCGAGATCATTGACCTCGCCTTTCCGCCCGACCAGCAGCCGGCGCTGATCCGCCATGCGCTGAAGCAGAGCCACATCAAAGGGATCCTGGCACAGAAGCCATTGGCGCTGTCGGTTGAGGAAGCCGTCAGGCTGCGCGACGAGGCGGCGAAGGCCGGCAAGATCCTCTCGGTCAACCAGAACATGCGCTACGACCAGTCGATGCGCGTGTTGAAGCAGATCATCGACAGCGGCGCGCTGGGCGACATCGTCTTCGCACAGATCGACATGCATGCCATCCCGCACTGGCAGACCTTCCTTCAGGGCTATGACCGGCTGACACTCGCCAATATGAGCGTGCATCACCTCGACGTGCTGCGCTTCCTGTTCGGTGATCCCGACGAGATCACGACGCTGACGCGCAAGGATCCGCGCACAAGATTCGACCATTCCGACGGCATCACCATCTCGACCTTGCGCTTCCCATCCGGCGTGCTTGCCGTGTCGCTGGAGGACGTATGGTCGGGTCCGCGCCAGGACGGCTACAAGGACGATCAGCACATCAACTGGCGCGTCGACGGCACCAAGGGCGTCGCCAAGGGCACGATCGGTTGGCCGACGGGTGCCGCCTCGACACTGACTTACGCCTCGGCCGAGACGACCGGCGGCGAATGGATCAGCCCAAGCTGGGAGACGATGTGGTTCCCGCATGCCTTCATCGGCGTGATGGAGCAGTTGCAGCACGCCGTGAAGACCGGCACGCCGCCGGCGCTCACCGTCGCCGACAACGTCAAGACCATGGCGCTGGTCGAGGCGGGCTACCGCTCGATCGCGTCGGGCCGCACCGTCAAGCTCTCCGAAATCTCGACAAACTCAATCAGCTGAAGTCACCGGCAGCTGAAATCACCGGCACCTGAAATCACTGGCAACTGAATCGCTTACTGGGAGGAATTCACATCATGATGCAGGCAGGCATTTTCACGGGCTATTTCCCGTACGGTCTCGAAGAGACGGCGAAGAAAATCCGCGGGCTCGGTTTCAACACGGTGCAGCTCGACCTGCATTTCAGGGATGTCGACCTGTCGGCCGGCCAGATCACCAAGGACAAGGCCAAGCAGGTGCGCGACGTCTTCCGCGACCACAACCTGCCGGTCTGCTGCGTGTCGGGCTACACCAACATCATCCATCCCGACAAAGCCGAGCGCGACAAGCGCGTCGGCTATCTCAAGGAGATCATCCGCAACGCGCGCGCGTTCGGCTCGCCTTACGTGATTTCGGAAACCGGCACCTACAACACCGAATCCGACTGGGTGCATCACCCCAAGAACAAGACCGAGGAAGGGTTCGAGGAGTGCCGCAAGGTGATCGCGGACCTCGCCCAGACGGCCTATGACCACGGCGCGGTTTTCCTGCTCGAAACCTATGTCAACAACGTCGTCGGCTCGGTCGAGGAGACGGTGAAGATGTTCGCGCAGGTCGACCATCCCGGCCTCGGCCTGCTGATGGACCCGACCAACTATTTCGAGACCCACAACATCGACCGGATGGATCAGATCCTGAACCAGGTGTTCGACACGCTGACCGACAAGATCAAGATCGCGCACGCCAAGGACGTCAAGCGCTCGGGCGACGACAAGTCGGAGAAGCATGCCGACATCGGCGACGCCGACGCGATGGAAAGCCACACCTTCCGCGGCGTCGGCGAGATCGAACTGCCGGCGCCCGGCCTCGGGTCGCTGAACTACGACCTCTATCTCCAGCGGCTGGCCGAGAAGCATCCGAACATCCCTGTGATCATCGAGCATCTGTCGGAGGACGACGTACCGCGCGCCAAGACATTCCTCGATGGGAAATTCCGCGCCAACGGCCTGTGATGGCCGGCCGCGCCGCCCGGCGCATGGCGGCGCGGCTTCAAACAAGGGAGGAAAGAATGTTGAAATTCGCATTGAAATTGGCGGCCGCCGCGACAGTGCTCGCCGGCGTTGCCCTTGGCACGGCGGCGCAGGCGCAGGACGGCCAGAAGACCTTCTATCTCTTGTCGCACGGCGGCCCGTCGGATGCGTTCTGGATCGACTGGAACGCCGGCGCGACCAAGGCCTGCGACCAGCTCAAGGTGACCTGCAAGATCTCCTTCAGCGGCGGCGACATGGCGGCACAAAAAGAGGCATTCAACTCGGCACTCGCCGCCAAGCCCGACGGCATCGCCACGACGTCGGCGCAGCCCGGCCTGTGGACCGAAGAGGTGAAAGCGGCAAAGGCCGCCGGCACCCCGATCGTGTTCTTCAACACCGACGATCCGGCGACAGGACGGCAGGCCTATGTCGGGGCCGACCTCAGGGAAGCCGGCGTCACCTGGGCCAAATATCTGGTGGACCACAAGATGGTGAAGCAGGGCGACAAGGTCTTCCTGCCGGTCGAGGTTCCCGGCGCCAGCTACCAGCAACTCGAGACCGAGGGCATCGCCAGTGTTTTCGATCCGTTGGGGATCAAATATGACGTGGTCGACTGCGGCACCGATCCGGCTGGCATCATCGCCAAGATGACCGACTACATGGTCGCCAACAATCCGCCGGCGATCATCGCGCTCGGCGATTCCGTGGCGGCTAGCGTCAAGCGCGTCTTCGATGGCGCCGGTGTGCCGGCAGGCAAGATCCCGGTCGTCGGCTGGGGCAATTCCAAGGAGACGGCGCAGGCCGTCAAGGACGGCTTCGTCAACGCCGCCGCCTGGCAGTACCCGTCGGCGCAAGGCTTCATGCCGGTGGCGCTGCTCGGGCTTGCCGCCTCTGGCGAGCCGATCGGCTACGACGTCCACACTTTCGGTCTCTACGACGCCTCCAGCGTCGAGCCGATCCTGAAACTCTACGACAAGAAATGAGAAAACAAGCGCCCGCAGCGAAGGCGGCGGGCGTCTTTCAAGCATGGTCCAAGCAGTCATGACAATTGCCGCAGAAGACGACGCGCCGAGAGTGAGGGGCAGATCGCGCCTAATGCGCTCGCCGCAATTCTCCTCCTTCGTCATCCTCATCATTTTGCTGGCGGTGTTCGCTGTCGCCGACGCCAATTTCCTGTCGCCGCTCAACATCTCCAACATGATGGCATTCCTGCCCGAGCTCGGCATCATCGCGCTCGGCATGACACTGCTTTTGACGGCAGGCGAATTCGATCTTTCGGTAGGCGCGGTGTTTGGACTGGCGCCAGTGGTGGTGATGCTGCTGGTGCAGAATGGCGGGATGGATATCGGCGTCGCGCTTCTGGCCGGACTCGTGCTGTGCATCGCGATCGGCGCGATCAACGGGCTGATCGTCACCAAGATCGGCATCTCCTCCTTCCTGGTGACGCTGTCGATGCTGCTCGTCGTGCGCGGGGCAGCGCTCTACATCACGCAAGGCTTTCCGCTGAAATCCTGGGACCAGCCGGGCTTCTTCGTGACGCTGCTCGCCGGCAGCTTCAACATCGGTTCGTTCCGCTTCTATACCTCGCTGTGGTGGTTCATCGGCCTGTCGCTGTTTGCCATCTACATCCTGCGTTACGCCAAGCTCGGCAACTGGATCAGCGCCATCGGTTCTAATCGCAACGCGGCGGTGGCGCGCGGCGTTCCCGCCGACACCGTCAAGATCTGGCTGTTCATCGCGACCTCGGTGCTGGCCGGCCTTGCCGGCATGATCAGCGCCTTCCGCATCTCGGCCGCCTCGCCCGTGGCCGGCACCGGCTATGAGCTGGAGGTGATCGCCATGGTGGTGGTCGGCGGCACGGCGCTGACCGGCGGACGCGGCACCATCCTTGGCACAATCGTCGGCGCGCTGATGCTGCGCGCCATCCGCAACGGCATCGTGCTGATCGGCGTGCCGGGGCTCGCCTACAACATCTTTGTCGGCCTTATCATCCTCGCCATGCTCATCCTGCACGCTTTGCTGCAGAAGAACGCCGCAAGGGGCTGACGATGATGCAAGAAGTACTTCGGCTGCAGAACCTGCAAAAGTCCTTCGGCAGCGTGCGGGCGCTGAAGAATGCCTCGCTGACACTGCGGGAAGGCGAGGTGGTGGCGCTGCTTGGCGACAATGGCGCGGGCAAATCGACGCTGATCAAGGCGATCTCGGGCGTGTTCCCTGTCGACCGGGGCGATATCTTTGTGCGTGCCGAGAAGGTCTCGATCCGCTCGACGCGCGATGCGATGGACCTCGGCATCGAGACCATCCACCAGGATACGTCGCTGGCGCCGGACCTCAGCATCGCGCGCAATCTTTTCCTCGGCCGCGAGCCGGTCAATTTCGGTTGGCTCGGCGTGTTCGCGCCGCTAGATCTCGCGAAGCTGCGCAAGGCCGCTTCCGAATTGCTGAAACGCGTTGGCATTTCCAAAAAACTCGACGCCGACGCGCTGGTCTCGACGTTGTCAGGCGGCGAACGTCAGTCGATCGCCATCTCGCGCGCCATGCAGTTTGCAGCCAAGGTCATCATCCTCGACGAGCCGACCAACAATCTCGGCGTCGAGGAAACCCACGGCGTGCTGCGTTTCGTCAAGGAGGTGCGCGACGCCGGCCATTCGGTGCTGCTCATCACCCACAACATCCACCATGTCTTCCAGGTCGCCGACCGCATCGTCCTCATGCGGCGGGGCGAGATCGTCGCCGAACAGACGGTCGCCGACACCGATCTTCTGACCGTGGAGAGCATCATCACCGGCGCCGACATGTCGGCCTTGCTCAGGGAGGCGAGGGCAAAGTGAAGGGCGTCGCATGGTAGAGCTTTACGGCAAGACGCTGTCGCGCCGGCAAGTGGCCGAGCGATCAGGCATGCTGTCGCAATTCGCCGGCGTGCGGCTGATGACGCTCGGCGACGGTGTGGAGCGCGGCATCCGCATGCTGGAGTTCCGCACCGGCTCGGGCCTGCGCTTCACCGCGCTGGTCGACCGGGCGCTCGATATCGCCGATTGCGACTATAGGGGGCAGGCGATCGGCTGGCATTCGCCGAGTGGTTTCCGCAACCCTGTTCTGCATGAGTATGAAGGGGAAGGGGGGCTGGCCTGGGCGCGCTCTTTCTCCGGCCTGCTGGTCACTTGTGGGCTCGACCATATTCTGGCCCGTGAGGACGTGCCGGCCGACAACTACAATTATCCGGGCAGGAAGACAGTGCTCCATTCGCTGCATGGCCGTGTCGGTACGATCCCGGCGCGGCTTACGGGTTATGGCGAGCGTTGGGACAGCGACCGCTGCGTGCTGTGGGCCGAAGGCCTCGTCCAGCAATCGGCGGTGTTTGGCGAGGATTTGCATCTCATCAGGCGCATCGAGGCCGATGTCGGCGGCAACGAAATCCGGCTTTCCGATCGCGTCGTCAATCACGGCTTCAACCGCACGCCGCATATGTATTTCTACCACGTCAATGTCAGCCATCCCTTGCTGGATGAGGGCTCGCGCTATCTGGCACCGATCCGCGACGTCGTCTGGGCCGGCCATGCCGGCGAGCGCTACGAGGCACAGGGGGTCGGCTATCGTACGGCGCCGGCGCCGCAACCAAGCTTCAGCGAGCAGGTCTGGCAGCATGAGATGGCTGCCGATGCCTATGGCGAGGTGCCGGTGGCCGTCGTCAACGACCGTCTTGGGCTCGGTCTCGAACTGGTGACGCGCAAGGACCAGTTACCGTGTGCCTATCAGTGGCAGAATTTCCAGGCCGGCCAGTACGCGCTGGGCATAGAGCCATCGACCCACCACGTCCTCGGTGATCTCGCCGCCCGCGAGCGCGGCGAGATGATCTGGCTGGAGCATGGCGAAAGCCGGACGTACGACGCGGTGTTCCGGGTTCTCGATGGCGCCGGTGAGATCGCAGCGGCCGAAGCCAGGATCGCGGCTATCGCCCGACAGCCCGCGCAGGATTATCCTCGGCCTTCCGGAAACTTTCCAAGACTGGCCGGCAGGACATGAGTGCGACATTTATCCAAAGCAAACCCTCCGGCGGGCGGACCGGATTGCCAGCGGTGCGCGACGGTTGGAGGTCAGTGTGACGACGATGGCAAAGAAGCGCGACTACAGCCTTGTCGGCGAAAGCACCAGGGCGGCGATCGAGACCGGGCTTGCCTCGGCCGAATGGTACCATACCGACGTCCCGCGCAAGGCGATGAAGGAACTGATGCAGCGTTCCGACGGGCCGGCGATCCGCGACACCGTCATCTGGATTGTCGCGATCGTCGGTTCGGCCGCCGGTATCGTCTGGTTCTGGGGTTCGTGGTGGATGGTGCCGTTCCTGTTCGTCTACGGCGTGCTCTACGGCTCGTCGAGCGACTCGCGCTGGCACGAATGCGGCCATGGCACGGCCTTCCGTACGCGCTGGATGAGCGATGTCGTCTATCACATCGCCTCCTTCATGCTGATGCGCAATCCCGTGCAATGGCGGTGGAGCCATGCCCGCCACCACACCGACACCATCATCGTCGGCCGCGATGCCGAGATCGCCGTCATGCGTCCGCCGGATCTGTTGAAGGCCGCGCTTGCCTTCACCGGCATTCTCGATTTCCGCTATTCGCTGCCGACGCTGGTGCGCCAGGCATTCGGCACGCTGTCGGAGGAGGAGAAGAGCTATATCCCCGAGATGGAACAGCATAAGGCCGTGGTCGCGGCCCGCTGGCACGTCGCGATCTATGTGGCGACAATCGCCCTCGCGATCGCGATGAGGTCATGGATACCGCTGGTGCTGATCGGTCTGCCGCGCCTCTACGGCACCTGGCACATGGTGACGACCGGCCTGCTGCAGCATATCGGCTTGGCCGACAATGTCGTCGACCATCGGCTCAACACGCGCACCGTCTACATGAACCCGATCAGCCGGTTCATCTACTGGAACATGAACTATCATGTGGAACACCACATGTTCCCGATGGTGCCCTATCATGCGCTGCCCAGGCTGCACGAACTGATCAAGCATGATCTGCCCGCGCCCAATCCCTCGATGTGGCATGCCTATCGCGAGGTCTGGCCGGTCCTGCTCAGGCAGCTGAAATACGAGGATTACTACCTCAAGCGCGAATTGCCGCCGACGGCGAGGCCCTATCGCGGCGAATTCCACGAGGTCGATCTGTCGGCGGCGGCCGAATAGCGATCGCGAATGGTTGCAGGAGATTGAGATGGCGGATTGGGTTGAAGCTTGCGCGGTGGACGATGTCGAGGACGAGGATGTCATCCGCTTCGACCATGGTGGGCGGAGCTTCGCGATCTATCGCTCCCCGGACGACGAATTCTTCGCTACCGATGGTTTTTGCACGCATGAGAAGGCGCATCTGGCCGACGGGCTTGTGATGGACGACATCATCGAATGTCCCAAGCACAATGGCCGCTTCAATTACAAGACCGGCCAGGCCAAGGGTGCGCCGGTCTGCGTCAACCTCGCGACCTATCCGGTGAAGGTCGAGGCCGGTAAGGTGATGATCCAGATCTGAAGCGGGGGCATGATCAACCGATCGGCATCGCGATGGTAACCAACAGAGGGACGTTTTAATGAGCCGAAAGAGACCGACCGTCGCCGATTTGCGCGCCATGAAGGGCAAGCGGCAGCTGACCATGTTGCGGGTGCTGACCCTGGATGAGGCGGAGGCCGCCGAACGGGCAGGGGTCGACATCGTCTCGGTGCCGCCCGAACTGGTGCTCAATCCGCAATACCGCGATGCGGCACCCAGCCTGTTCACCATGCCCGGCGACAATTTCTTCGAAATCGGCACCGCGGATGATTTCGTCCGCTGGGCCTTCCGGCTCTATAAGGCAAGCGCCGACGCGGTCTATTGCAGTGCCGGCTACGCAACCATCAAGCGGATGGCGGACGATGCCATTCCCGTCATCGGCCATGTCGGCCTCATTCCTTCCCGCGCGACCTGGACCGGCGGCTTCAAGGCGGTCGGCAAGTCCGCCGACACGGCGATGCAGGTGTTCGAGGCGGTGAAGCAACTGGAGGCGGCCGGCGCCATCGGCGCCGAGATCGAGGTGGTGCCGGTCGAGGTCGCCAAGGCGATCTCGGAGCGCACGTCGCTGATCATGCTGTCGATGGGCGCGGGCACGGGCTGCGACGCGCAATATCTGTTCGCCGACGACATCCTTGGCCAGAACAGGGGTCACATGCCCCGCCACTCCAAGGTCTATCGCAACTTCGCCGCCGAGTATGACCGGCTGCAGGCGGAACGGGTGGCGGCATTTTCCGAATTCGTCGCCGACGTCAACGGCGGCGCCTATCCCGAGGACCGGCACATCGTGCACATGGATCCGGCCGAGCTACGCCTGTTCCTCGACAAGGTCGGCCGGGGATAAGGCCGGCTGCCACACACTGCCGGCCAGTGCGGCGTGGAGTGCTTCCGCATCGACGCCGAGCGGCCGGTCCTCCTTCAGCGTCAGAACGAGCGCGCGTATCGTCGTGTGGACAGCCGATGTGCGTGGCGCCAGCGTCAACCCTTCACGCAAGTCGATTGCCTGTGCCGCCGCCATCAGTTCGAAAGCGATCAGCCGGCGCCACAGCGCGATCATGTCCGCGCATTTCGATATCGCCAGCGGCGTCTGCGTGGCATGATCCTCGACGCCTTCCGAAACCGGCAGGAAGTCGAGCATCACCGGATTGGCCTTGTGGCGGATGGCGGCCAGGATCGATGTCGCCGTCTTCTGCAACGGCACGAAGCCGGCCGAGGCGCCACCGACCGGCGACAGGTACTTGGGCAGGCCGTTGCGGCCCGAACCGGTGAGCTGGATGAAGCGGGCGGCACTTGCGGCGGCGCATTGCGCGATTGCGAGGCCTAGCGTCTCGAAGGCGAGCGAGAGCGCCGCCGTGTGGAAGTTGCCAGTCGACATCACCACGCCGTCGTCGCCCAGCACCAGCGGATTGTCGGCGGCGGCATTCAGTTCGATCTCGACGGCGCGTCTTGCCTGGCCGATCGCCTCGATCAGTGCGCCATGGATCGAGGGCATGCAGCGGATCGACAGCGGATCCTGTATGGTGGTGGGCGCCGGCGCTTCGTCGCGGGCGAGAAGATCGTGCAGCGCCTTGGCGGCTTCCTGCTGGCCGGCTGCCGGCCGCGCCATGTGCAGGCGAGGATCGAGGATGGCGCGGTTGGCGCCGATCCCTTCCATGGTCAACGCGCCAGCCTGCTGCTGTTGGGCCAGAGCCGACAGCGCGTCCGTGACAACAAGCGCGCCGCTGCCAGCGGAGACGGCGGATGCGTTGATCAGCGACAGCCCATCCTTGGGCGCCAGGCCGATGGGGCCGAGGCGGGCCATCATCAGCGCCTTGACCGCCGGCATGCGCCTTCCCTGATAATCAGCCTCGCCTTCGCCGATCAGCAGGCGAGCAAGCGCCGTCATCAGCACAAGGTCGCCGGCGCCGATCGAGCCCAGCGACGGCATCACCGGATGGACGCCGGCGTTGAGCGCATCGGCCAAGGCGACAAAGACTGGCGGGGAGAGGCCTGATCCGCCGGCCGACAACATTGTCAGGCGGGCGAGCATGGTGGCACGCACGGCCTCGACCGGCAGCGCTTCACCGACCGCGCCGCTGCGGCCTTCGAGCAGCTGGCGCTGGAAGGCGCTGGCGTCACCCTCGACCGATGTGCCGAGATTGGCGCCGAGCCCGGTGTTCAGGCCGTAGATCCGCTGGCCGGAGGCCGCGGCCTGATCGAGCACTTTTCGCGCCTTCTCCAGCCTGCCAATGACATCGGGTCCGATTTCCACCTTGCGCGCCTCGCGGGCGACGGCGGCGACATCGCCGATTCTGAGGCCAGCCCCGGTGAGGACGAGCGCGGTCATGCGAAGCGCAACCTTTGGCCGATGCCTTGCGCCTGTGCCTTGGCCAGCATCGTCTTGCCGAGCGCAATGTCGGACAGCGACAGGCCACGATGCCAGAACAGGATTGTTTCGTCGTCACTTTGCCGTCCTGGCTTGAGTCCGGCGGCGATCTGGCCGAGTTCGGCATGCAGCGTTGCTTCGCTCAGCCGTCCGGCCTCGACATGGGCGCGCAGCGAGCCGAACTTACCGCCTTTGCACTGGCCCCAATCGTCGACGACCATCTTCTGCATGATGTCGGTCAGCGACAGCTCCACCGCGCTCATCGTGCCATAGGGGACGACCAGCGCGCCCGGCTTGATCCATTCTGTCTTCAGCAACGGCTGCGGCTCGGGCAGGCGCGATGCTTCGACGACAATGTCGGCGCCCTTGACGCAGCTCTCCCAGTCGGCGACCGCAGTGACGGGTTTGCCAAGGTCGGCGGAGAGTTTTGCTGCAAAGCCATCGCGGCTTTCCGGCCGGCGCGAATGGACGCGGATTTCGTCGAAATCGAAGAGATGGTCGAGCAGGCGCACGTTCCAATAGGCGGTGCCGCGTGCGCCGATATGGGCGAGCACCTTCGAATTCTTGCGAGCAAGGTGTTTGGCGCCGATCGCGGTGACGGCGCCGGTGCGCATGTCGGTGATGACGGTGGCGTCGAGGATGGCACGCGGCGTGCCGGTGCGCGGGTCGAACAAATTGAGGATGCCGAATTCCGACGGCAGGCCGTGCAGGTAATTGTCGACATAGTCGCCGACGATTTTCACGCCGGCCGCGTCGAGCGGCGCCACGTAGCCGCGCAAGACATTGAAATGACCGTGGAAGGATGGGTCGGGTTCGAGGTGGACACGCGGCTCGATCACCGTCTGGCCCTTGCCTTGCGCAACGAGCCCGGCCTCGACCGCGCCGATGATCTCGGCATCGGTCATGGCAAGCGCTTCGATGTCCAGGGCATTGAGGTAGTCGATATAGATGGGCTTCATGCGCACGCTGTTCCTCGGCCACCCCGCCCATCCATAACAGGCCGCGGCGCGACACGAAAGTTTGTTGGCTGTTGTCTGGACGCAGTCGGCCAAATGCTGTTCAAAGCGGTCCGTCATGACCGCCATTTCCGAGACCGAAGCTTCAGCCGAACGAGCCGGGAATTCGCGGCGTGTGGCGCTGATCGTCGCCATCGCCTTTTTCATGCAACTGCTGGATTCGACGATCATCTCGACCTCGCTGCCGCAGATGGGCGCCTCCTTCGGCGTGCCGGCGGTGGCGATGAGCATCGGCATCACCGTCTACATGCTGACCATGGCGGTGTTCGTACCGCTGTCGGGCTGGCTCGCCGACCGTTTTGGCGCACGCAACATCTTCCTCGCGGCAATCGCGCTGTTCACTCTGGCTTCGCTCGTCTGCGGCTTCTCGCAGAACCTGACGGAATTCGTCATTGCCCGTGCCGTGCAGGGCCTGGGCAGCGCGCTGATGACACCGGTCGGCCGCATCCTGGTGCTGCGCAACGCGTCGAAATCCGAATTGCTCAACGCCACGGCGCTGATCACCTGGCCGGCGCTCTTCGCGCCTGTCGTCGGGCCAGTGCTTGGCGGCTTCATCACCACCTATCTGTCCTGGCACTGGAATTTCTTCATCAACATTCCGCTCGGCATGATCGGGCTGGCGCTGGTCGCCCGTTTCATCCCGGGCGACCGTGAAGCCGATGCCAAGCCACTCGACTGGCCGGGTTTTTTCCTGACCTCGCTGGGGCTCGCCTGCCTGCTCTATGGTCTCGAGCGCATCGCGCATCCGGAGGATGGCGCCTTGCCGACGGTGGGGCTGATCGTTGCCGGCGTCGTCGTCGGCTGGGTAGCGGTGCGGCATCTCCGCCGCGCGCCGCATCCGCTGCTCGACCTCTCCTCGTTCAAGGTGCAGACCTTCGCCATCTCGACGCTCGCCGCCGGAACCATCTTCCGGGTGGCGATCAACGCCACGCCATTCCTTTTGCCGCTGCTGTTCCAGGTCGGCTTCGGGCTATCGCCGGTCGATGCCGGCATGATGATCCTAGCCTATTTCCTCGGCAATCTCGGCATGAAGACGGTGACGACGCCGACGCTGCGCCGCTTCGGCTTTCGCTCGGTGATGGTCGTCAACGGCATCATCGCGTCCGCATCGATCATGGCGTGCGCGGCGGTCTCGCCGCAGACGCCTCAGGCCCTGGTGGTGGCGCTGATGCTGATCGCCGGCCTGACGCGCTCAATGCAGTTCACCGCGCTCAACACGCTGGCCTTCGCCGATATCGCGGCTGGGCAGCGCAGCTCCGCGGCGACGTTATCCTCCATGCTGCAGCAGGTGGCGATGCTGTTCGGCGTTGCCGTGGCGGCGGCGATCCTCAACCTGTCGCAGATCGCCAGGGACCGGCCGGCGCTCGATCTCGTCGATTTTCGAGCAGCCTTCCTGGTGATCGGCGTCATCGGACTGGTTTCGTCGTTCCGTTTCCTGGGGTTGCCGAAGACCGCCGGCGCCGAGGTCTCGGGCCATATTGCCCGAACTGAAATCGAATTTTCCCGCCGACCGCAGGATTAAATCCGTCTTCGCCTTTCGCCTTGGTGCTGTATCTCCGCAGGCACGGACGATGACACAAACAATTGCCAAAAAGCGCAGGAGTTTCCGGGCATTGCGCCAGATTCGGCAATCACTGCGTCCACTTTGCGAATCTCATCGCCAGACCGCCTTTTGAACGCGGATTCATTTGACGAAGCGGCACTGAGCCGATTAGCTTTCTCTTCCAGGGACGGCGGCGCTGCCACCGGGTGAAAGCAGACAATGAACATGGGCGGCTGGCTGAACTTCAGGAGCCTGAATCAGGAAGGCATTGTCTTTGCCATAGCGGTGGTGCTGTTCGTTGCCGCGGCTATAGGCCTGCCTGGCTTCATAGATCCCAACAATCTCGTCGCCATCGTCCGCTCGGTCTCGGTGCTGGGTATTCTGGCGCTGGGCATGGCGGTCGTCATCATCGGCCGCGGCATTGACCTGTCGGCGGTGGCGATCATGGCGATGTCGGTCGCCTGGTATCTGCAACTGCTCAATACCGGAACGCCGGATGGGCTGGCCTTCACCTATGTGCTGGCCGGCGTGCTCGCCATCGGCCTGCTCAACGGCTTTCTCGTCGCCTACGCCGATGTGCCGGCGATCTTCGTCACGCTGGCGACCGGCTCCTTCGTCTTCGGCTATGTCCGTTCGCAATTGATCACCCAGGACGCGGTGCCGGTGCCGCAGGGCCATTGGGTGGAACTGCTCGGCGGCCTGCGCTTCCTCGACGTCCCGATCGAGGTGTTCGTCTTCGCGGGTCTCGCCTTCCTGTTCTTCCTGTTCCTGCGCTACACCAAATGGGGCCGCTATATCTATTTCGCCGGCGACAATCCGGTCGCGGCACGCAATATCGGCATCCCGGTACGGCCGATGCTGGTGCTGCGCTATGTGCTGTCCGCTTTCGTGGCACTGATCGCCGGCCTTTTGACCGCGGCCAGCCTGCATTCGATCAACACGCGTGTCGTCAATTCGACGCTGCTCTACGACATCGTGCTGGTGGCGGTGATCGGCGGCATCGGGCTGTCGGGCGGGCGAGGCGGGGTGCGCAACGTGCTGGTCGGGGCAGCACTCATCGGCGTCCTGCTCAACGCCATGACCATCATCGATATTCCGCTGCTCTACCAAAACCTGATCAAGGCGGCGATCCTGCTTGGCGCCATCATCGTCGACGGCATCATCAATCCACGTGACGAACAGACAGCGCAGCAGGGCGACATTTAGAGCAGATGGGCTAGCCCATCTTGCTCGGGGTACCCGGCGCGATCGGGGGCGATCGGCCGGCAATGAAAACCGAACCAGAGGATGACACATGAAACTGATCAGAACACTCATGGCGGCGGCCACGGCCCTTGCCGTCACCGCCTTCGCGGCGCCGACCTTCGCCGCCGACGATCCAGGCCCCGCTGCCTATGCGCAAGCGCTGAAAGGCAAGCGCGTCATGCTGGTGCCGCTGGCGATGGGCTTCGACCTGGCACAGGGCTGGGCACATTACCTGAAGAAGGAGGTCGAGGCCTGGGGCGGCACGTTCGAGACGCGCGATCCGAACTGGGTGGTCGATGCCGGAGCGCAGGCGATCACCGATGCGATCTCGTCGGACACGAGGCCCGATGTGCTGATCATCCATGCGCCGGACCTTAACTCCTATTCCAAGCTGATGAAGAAGGCGCAGGCCGCCGGCACCTATGTGATCCTCGTCGACAATCCGGCGAATTTCCCCGCCGACGCCTTTGTCGGCAGCGACTGGGACCGGCTCGGCCAGCTCGAAGCCGAAGCCGCGATCAAGGGCTGCGGCGAGAACTCGTCCAAGAAGATCGGGCTGGTGCAGGGCGACCAGGCCAACTCTTCCAGCCTGTACCAGTATGCCGGCATCATGAAGGTGCTGGACAAGCATCCCGACTTCAAGGTCGTGGCCAAGCCCGACTCCAACTGGGACGCCACGACCTCGCGCAACGTGACGACGACCATGCTGCAGCAGAACCCGGACATCTGCTCGATCATCGACTTCACGATCCCAGGGACGGTTCCACGAAGACGCTGCTCGATGGCTACCGCTACACCAATGGTGTCTGCATGGCGCATGACGGCAAGTCGCTGTTCTTCGCCGAAAGCTGGGCCTGCCGGGTGCACCGCTATTGGCTGGAAGGGCCGAAGGCCGGCACCGCCGAATGCGTCATCCGCGACATGCCGGGTTATCCCGACAACATCAACCGGGCGTCGGACGGCAATTACTGGATGGCGTGGCTGGGCATGCGCACGCCGAGCTTCGACCTCTCGCTGCGCCATCCCGACATGCGCAAGCGCATGACGCGCCGGCTGCCGCAGGACGAATGGCTGTTTCCCAACATCAACACCGGCGGCGTGGTGAAATTCAACGAGAAGGGCGGCATCGTCGAGGCGATGGGCGACTTGACAGGCGGTGCGCACCCGATGGTCACCTCGATGCGCGAGCACAAGGGATATCTCTTCGTCGGCGGCATCCTCAACAATCGCATCGGCCGCTACAAAATTGCCAGCGCCGACCCGAGCTGGACCAGCCCCGCCTCCTACTGGGGAGCGAAGCCATGATCCTCGATCCGATCCTGGATATGTTTCGTGGCAAGGCGGTCACCATCCCGCCGCTCGACGGCGCCTTCCGCCCCAACACGCGGCTCGATGATGCGCCGGCGTTCGCCGAGCTGACCGAGCCGGACAATCTGCTGGTTGCCGATGGCCGGCTGCTGGCCTCAAGCGGCAACGCCGTCTACGCGATAGTTGCTGGTGTGGAACCTGCCGTGGTCGAGACCTTTCCGTCACCAGTCACGGCGCTGACGCTGTCGCCTTCAGGCGAACTGACGGTGGGGCTGGAGAGCGGTAAGCTGTTGATTGCGGGCAGGGAGTTGTCCTTGCCGGCAGGGATTGGCTGCATCACCGCGCTTGCCTATGCAGGAGATGGTACGCTGTGGCTGGCCAATGGTTCGGCCGAATTCGCGCCGTCGCAATGGGCCGCCGACCTGATGAAGAAGGGCGCGTCCGGTTCGCTTTGGGCGCGGGCGGCGGGTGGCGAGTTCCGCAAGGTGGCTGGCGACATCGCTTTTCCCTATGGACTTCACATCCTTGGCAGCGATGTGCTGGTCAGCGAAAGCTGGCGCCACCAGCTTGTCCGTTTCGATGGCGCGACCGGCAACCGCTCGACGGTGCTGACGCATCTGCCCGGCTATCCCGCGCGGCTGTCGCCTGCTGGCGATGGCGGGGCGTGGCTGACGCTGTTCGCCCCACGCAACCGGCTGATCGAATTCGTGCTGCAGGAGACGCATTACCGTCAGGACATGATCGACCAGGTGCCGCCGGCCTACTGGATTGCCCCGGCGCTGGCATCAAACCGCAGTTTCCTCGAGCCGCCGCAATGCGGCGGCATCCGCACGATGGGCATTCACAAGCCGTGGTCGCCCAGCCGCTCCTACGGGCTGGTGGTCCGGCTCGACCGGGAGATGCAACCACAATTCAGCCTGCACAGCCGCGCCAACGGCACGCGCCACGGCATCTGCAGCGTGGTGGAGAAAGGCGGCGAGCTGTTCATTGCTTCCAGGGGTGGCGATTGCGTGCTGGCCGTCGACCTTGCCTCGGGAGGTTTCTGATGGAACCGATCGTTCGCCTCGAAAACGTCACCAAGAATTACCGCGGCGTGCCCGCGGTGAAGAACGTCAGCTTCGAGCTACGCAAGGGCGAAATCCATGCGCTGCTCGGCGAGAATGGTGCCGGCAAGTCGACACTGACCAAGATCATCGCCGGTGTGGTCGATGCCACGTCGGGCAAGATGTTCCACAAGGGCCGGGAGACAGCCTACGCCTCGCCGCATGCGGCGCTCGAGGCCGGCATCGCCATGGTGTTCCAGGAGACCAGCCTGGTGCCGTCGATGACGGTGGCGCAGAACCTCTATCTCGGTACCGAAAAATTCCTCAACCGGCTGCGCGGCACGTATATTTCAGCACAGCAGTTCCTGCAGTCGCTGAATTTTCCGGTCGATCCCAACGCCATGGTGGCGACACTGGGTGCTGCCAAGCGGCAGATGGTCGAGATCGCGCGCGCCGTGCACCACAATGCCGAGATCATCATCTTCGATGAACCGACGGCGACGCTGACGCCGGAGGAGAAGCGGCATTTCTTCGCGCTGATCCGGCGGCTGAAGGCGAACGGTGTGTCGATCGTCTTCATCAGCCATGCTCTCGAAGAGGCTCTGATGATCGCCGACCGCATCACCATCCTGCGCGACGGCGAACTGGTCATCACCGACGACACATCAACCTTCGACCGCGACAAGATCGTCGCCGCCATGGTTGGGCGCACGCTGTCGGGACAGATTTACCGCCAGCGCGACGAAGCCAAGCTGCACAAGGCCGGCAAGAAGGTGCTCTCGGTGCAGGACATCTCGATGAGCAATGTCGTGCGCAACAATTCCTTCTCGATCTTCGAAGGCCAGATCACCGGCGTTTTCGGGCTGATCGGTTCCGGCCGCACCGAGACCTTCAAGATCGTGTCGGGCATCTACAAGCGCGATTTTTTGCGCGGTGGGGCGATCGAGCTGGACGACAGGCCGGTGCGCTATCTCGTACCGAGCGAAGCGGTGGCGGACGGCATCGTCTATGTCACCGAGGATCGCAAGAGCGAAGGTATCTTCGAGACGATGGGCATTGCCGAGAACCTGTTCGGCGGGCTGCTGGCGGCAGGCCGCCAACAGGCGTGGGTGATCAACCAGCAGGAGATGCGTCAGCTTTCGGCCGAATGGACCAAGACGCTGAACATCAAGGCGATCAACGACAATGCGCGCGTGGTCGAGTTGTCCGGCGGCAACCAGCAGAAGGTGGTGATCGGCAAGGGGCTGGTACAAAAGCCGCGCATCGTCATATTCGACGAGCCGACGCGCGGCGTCGATGTGGGCGCAATCGCCGAGATCCACCAGATCATCAACAGGCTGGCCGACGAGGGCCTCGCGGTCGTTGTCATCTCGTCCTATTTGCCGGAGATCATGAACCTGTCGGATCGCATTTTGGTCTGTCGGCAGGGCCGCATCGTCGAGGAGTTTTCCCCGGCCGAGGCGACGGAGGAGAAGATCATGTACGCGGCGGTGCATTAGGGTGTGTTCGAGGAATACCCGATATGTCTGACAATCTTTGCTGCAGACTTCGGAGATTAGCCGACAAGACGATCACTTCGTCATCCTGGGGCGAAGCAAGGAGCGAAGCGACGCGGCGCAGACCCCAGGATCCATGCCGGGACTCCGGTGCGTTGCCACGGGGCAGGATTCTGCTCCGCTGCGCTCTACAACTAAGGTCGCGGCATGGATCCCAGGGTCTCCGCGACGGAGCTTCGCTCCTGCTTCGCCCAGGGATAACGAAATTTTAGGTGCTTCGGCCAACCTTCAAGGTCCCGTGCATTGAGCGCCAAAACTGAGTCAAAAAAGTTGGTTAGCCGTATTTGCTCGAGACGTGATTCAACGGCCTAATTCATCGATCCAAACGAAAGGACCAGACCATGGCCACCACAAAACTCCTCAGCGATGCCGAGGTGGAGAAGATCCCGGTAGTGAAGGCGGTGTTCGACGACATCAGGGCGACGCGCAAATCGGACTTCGTCAACAATTTCTGGCGGGGGCTCGCCAATGATCCGGCGGCGTTGAAGCGCATCTGGGAGCAGCTGAAGGTGGTGATGGTCGCCGACAGCGCCATCGACCCACTGACCAAGGAAATGATCTACATCGCGGTATCGACGGCCAATGGCTGTTCCTACTGCGTTCATTCGCACACGGCGGCAGCGCGAGCCAAGGGCATGACCGATGTACAGCATGGCGAACTGGTGTCGATCATCGGGCTCGCTGGCCAGACCAATCATCTGGTCACGGCGATGCAGATCCCTGTCGATCCGCAATTCGAGGTGAAGAGCTAATCTGGGAGTCAGCCGGCCAATCGGCGTGGAAGGAAAATTTGCCCCCAGCCTGTTAAGGAAGTGACATGTAACGGCTCTAAGGAGACCCCACGCGAAGTCGCTCGCCGGTGGTTTTTCCGGCAGCCGGCTCTCGCAGTGGAGCCGGCATGAAAATCGTCCAGATCACCGATACCCATTTCAGCCCGACCAAGCCGCATTTCAACGGCAATTGGCAGCCGCTGGCCGCCTGGATCGCGCAAAACGGCGCCGATCTCGTCATCCACACCGGCGACCTCAGCGTCGATGGCGCCGACAAGGATGCCGACATCAGCTTCTGCATGGACCTGATGCGGGAGATTTCGGTCCCGATGCTGCTCGTGCCTGGCAATCACGATGTCGGCCATCTGCCCGGCTCGTTGCAGCCGGTCAATGCGGAACGTCTTGAGCGCTGGCGCCGGCTGGTCGGTCCCGATTACTGGATGGAGGACGCTGGAAACTGGCGATTTATCGGCCTCGACAGCCTGCTGATGGGCTTTGATGATGCCGAGGAAGAGGCCCAGTTCGAATGGTTGCGGACTGTGCTGGAAAGCCGCGGCGGCCGGCGCGTCGCGCTCTTTGCCCACAAGCCGTTGTTCATCGATGAGCCGGGTGAGGGCGACACCGGCTACTGGAGCGTTCGGCCGACGCAGCGCCAGCGTCTTTATGACCTGATCGGTTCCCATGATGTTGCATTGTTCGCCAGCGGTCACCTGCACCGGGCATGGCAAGGCAAATACGAAAACACCGCGCTGGTATGGGGGCCATCGGCAGCCTTCGTTGTCGGCGCCATGGAGCGCGACATGCCGGGCGAGCGGCTGCTCGGTGCGGTCGTACATGATTTCGGCGACGCAGTCACCAGCGAGATCGTCGCAATCCCAGGTATGAGCGTCCATGTCCTCGACGACGTGGTCGAGGAGGTCTACCCGCACGAGGCGCACAAGGTCCGCAGGAAGGTCGCATCATGAGCGCGCTCTCGCTTCGCGATCTGAACAAGTCCTTTGGCGGCAATGCCGTCCTGAACGGCGTCAGCCTCGACGTCGAAGCGGGCGAGTTCATCGCCCTGGTCGGCCCCTCGGGCTGCGGCAAAAGCACCTTGCTGCGCATTCTGGCGGGGCTTGATCATGCCGACAGCGGCGAGATTTTCGTCGGCGGCAAGGACATGTCGGCGGTCGCCGCGGCCGATCGCAACATCGCCATGGTGTTCCAGTCCTACGCGCTCTATCCGCATCTGACGGCCAGCCAGAACATCGCGGTTCCACTGGCCATGAAGCGGCTGAGCCGGACGCAGCGGCTGCCGCTGGTAGGCTCGGTCCTGCCGGGCCAGAAAGAGGTCCGCGCCGGGATTTCGCGCGATGTCCACGAGATGGCGACAGTGCTGAAGATCGACCATCTGCTCGACCGCAAGCCGGGACAGATGTCAGGGGGGCAGCGGCAGCGCGTGGCCTTGGCGCGCGCCATGGTGCGCCACCCCAGCATCTTCCTGATGGATGAGCCGCTTTCCAATCTCGACGCCAATCTGCGCGTCCATGCCCGCGGCGAGATCGTCGAACTGCACCGCCGTGCCGGCGTGCCGACGCTCTATGTGACGCATGACCAGGCCGAAGCGCTTTCGATGGCCGATCGCGTGGCGGTGATGATTGGCGGCAACCTGCTGCAGCTGGCCGCGCCCGAAGCGATCTACAACGATCCCGCCCATATCGAGGTTGCGCGCTTCGTCGGCCAGCCGAGGATCAACATCATACCGGCACGCGCCGAAAATGGCCGTGTCGATTTCATGGGCATCCGGCTGGCCTTGCTGGAGAAGGTGGCGAATGGCCCGGTCAGCCTCGGCATCCGGCCTGAATTCGTCAAACTGTCTCCCAGCGGGCGGAGCGGCCTTGCCGGGCGGATCGAGCGTCTGGAATTCCTCGGGTCGGAGGTCGTTGCCTATTGCCGCCTCGACGCGACCGGCGACATCATCATCGCCAAGCTGGCGCCGCACGAGGCGAGGGAGCTCATTGCGGGAATGCCGGTGGGTGTCCTTCTGGCACCTGAACAGGCCATGGTCTTCGGGCCGGAGGGAAGGCGGCTGCGCACGGCGAGTGCCGCGCCCACACGCCAGGAGCCGGCCTATGTCTAGTATCGCGCTGGCGGGCAATGTCCCGAGCGCCGCAGCCCTCCACAGGCGCAGCGAGGATCGCACCGCCTGGCTGCTGGCGGCTCCCGCGATCGTGCTGTTGCTGCTGTTCGTGCTGCTGCCGGTGGTTGCCGTTATTTTTCTCGGCTTCACCGATTTCGAGCTCGGCTATGGCAAATTTCGCCTGGTCGGCTTCGAGAACTACGCGCATCTCCTGACCGACCGCACCTTCCGCAGATCGCTGTGGAACACGTCAGTCTATACCGCGATCGTTGCGCCGGTCTCGATCGTGCTCGGTCTCGGCGTTGCCTTGCTGATCGAAGGCGAACCGCGCGCGCGCGGCTTCTTCCGTACCGTCTATTTCCTGCCTGTGGCTTCGCTGATCGTCGCCATGGCGACTGTCTGGCAGTACCTCTTCCATCCGACGATCGGACCGCTCAACGCGCTGCTTGCACTGGTTGGTATTCCCGGCCCGAACTGGCTCGGCGCCTCGAGCACCGTGCTCTACAGCCTGTCGATCATCGGCGTCTGGCAGTCGGTCGGCTTCAACATGGTGCTGTTCCTGGCGGGCCTGACGGCGATTCCGCGCGAACTCTATGCCGCCGCACACGTCGACGGCGCGAAATCGGCGCTCGACCGGTTCTTCCTGGTCACCTGGCCGATGCTCGGACCGACGACGCTGTTCGTTGTCACCATCAGCATCAGCAACGCGGTGAAGGTCTTCGAAACCGTGAAGATGCTGACCGACGGCGGCCCTAACAAAGCCTCCGAAGTGCTGCTGTTCACCATCTACCAGGAAGGTTTCGTCTATCTGCGCGTCGGCTATGCCTCGGCAATGACGGTTGTCTTCCTGGCGATCCTCGTCGTGCTGATGCTTCTCCAATACCGCGTGCTCGACCGGCGGGTGCACTACACATGACCAGCATTCCGGCCGGCCGCATCATCCGTTTCGCGCTGCTTTCGCTCGGCGCACTGATGATCCTTGCGCCTTACATTTTCATGATCTCGACCGCGGGCAAGACGCAGAGCGACATCTTCACCTCGTCGCTGTCGCTCATCCCCGAGCATTTCTATTTCGCCGAGAATTTCGCCAAGGCGCTGAGCAAGGTGCCGATGGCAACGCTGCTGTGGAACGGCGTTGTCGTCTGCGGCCTGATCTTCTTCTTCCAGGTGCTGGTCGCCATTCCTTGCGCCTACGCCATGGCCAAGCTGAAGTTCCGCGCCGCTCGGCTGATGATGGTGCTGGTCATGCTCGGCCTGCTGGTGCCGATCCATGCCACGGCGCTGCCGCTCTACGTCGCCTTCGACAGGATGTCGCTGCTCAACAGCTACACCTCGCTGGTGGCGCCGTTCACCATCTCGGTGTTCGCGATCTTCATGTTCCTGCAGTTCTTCCGCGCCATGCCCGACGACCTCATCCACGCGGCGCGGCTCGACGGCATGTCCGAACTCGGCATCGTCGCGCGCGTCATCGTCCCCAACGCCTGGCCGGCCGTCACCGCGTTCGCGATCTTCTCGGTGGTCGCGCACTGGAACGATCTCTACTGGCCGCTGATCGTCGTCAGCAAGCAGGCCTACGCCACGCCGCCGCTCGGCCTGATGTATTTCCGCGCCGCCGAGGCAGGCGACGACTATGGCGCGCTGATGGCCGCCACGCTGATCATCACCCTTCCACTCGTCGTCGCCTTCCTGTTCGCACAGAAGCGCTTCGTCGAAGGCATCACCATGACCGGTCTCAAAGGCTGACCGGGTCGAACCAGGAGCACGAGCATATGACGCAACCTCCCAGGATTCTCGCAGCGGCGGCGGTTTCGCTGGCGTTCGCCCTTCCGGCCTATGCCGACACGACGCTGACGGTTCATTACCCGATGCCCGGCTTCTTCAAGAACGTGATGGACACGATCTCGAAGAAGTTCATGGAAGAAAATCCTGACATCAAGATCCAGTTCGCCAGCCCGTCCGCAACCTATGAGGAAGGCATCCAGACCGTCCTTCGCCAGGCCGGCACCGACGAAATGCCCGACATCACCTTCATCGGACTCAACCGCCTGCGGATGCTCAACGAGCGCGACGTTGCCGTCGATCTTGGCCCGTTGGTCAAGAAGGAAGGCAACATGGCGGAGCTCGGTTTCTCAGACACGATCCTGAAGCTGGCGCAGGTCAACGGCAAGCAGGTCGGCCTCGCCTTCGCCACCTCGAACCCGATCATGTATTACAACGCCGACCTGGTGAAAGCCGCTGGCGGCGATCCGGACAATCCGCCCAAGACCTGGGACGAGGTCATCGCGCTCGGCGGCAAGATCAAGGCGCTCGGCAACGGCGTCGACGGCATCGATTTCCGCTGGCAGGGCGACGACTGGATGTTTTCGGCGCTGCTGTTCGGCGCCGGCGGCAAGATGCTGAGCGACGATGAAAGCAAGGTCGCCTTCAACGGGCCGGAGGGCGAGAAGGCAATGGAAATCCTGCAGCGGATGGTGAAGGAGGGCGGCATGCCGGTCTTCACTAAGCCGGCTGGCGAGCAGGCCTTCGCGGCCGGCAAGGTCGGCTTCGAATTCCAGACCACCGGCGCCCTGGTCAACACCATCAAGAATGTCGGCGACAAGTTCACGCTGCGCACGGCCAAGATCCCGCTGATCGATCCAATCAACGGCCATCTTCCGACCGGCGGCAACGCCGTGGTCATCCTGACCAAGGATGCGGCAAAGCAGGACGCCGCCTGGAAGTTCGCGAAATTCGCCGCTGGTCCTTACGGCGCGTCGGTCGTCGTGCCGGGCACGGGCTATGTCCCCAACAATGAGCTCGCGGCGAAATCGCCGGAATATCTCGGCGATTTCTACAAGAAGAACCCGCTCTTCCAGGCCGGGCTCAGCCAGATGCCGCGGATGATTCCGTGGTATGCTTTCCCGGGCACCAACGGTGTGAAGGTGACGCAGACCATCGTCGACAACCTGTCGCGGATCGTCGACCAGTCGGCGACCCCGAAGGAAGCGCTCACTGACGCGGCAAGCGATGTCGAAAGCATGCTGCCGACGCAGTAAGGGCTGTGCAGGGTATCGCCGCGCCAATGGCGCGGCGGTCCCGGGCGATCAAACCGGCCGGTAGACCCGCTCCGCCGTGTTCCAGAAGATATCCGCCTCGGCGGCCGCACCATGCTTTGCCACGGCATCGCGATGCGCCATGATCAACTCGGCGTGGCTGGTCCAGAGTTTCTCGATGGGGAAGTTCGAGCCGAACATCAGGCGATCCGCGCCTAATATCTCGATCGCGTTGTCGACGATATAGCCAATCAGCGCCGGGTCGTTGCGGTGGACGAAGGTGCCCAGACCGGACAGCTTGGCGTAGAAATTCGGCGCCGCCGACAGCGCGCGCAGGCCGGCCTTCCAGGCCTCGGTGGTTTCCGCGTCCATGCCGGTCAGCATGCCGGCATGTGTGAGAATGAAATTGGTTTGCGGGTTCTCGCCGACCAGCGTCAGTCCGTCCTTCATCTGGCCAGGAAAGAGCTGCAAGTCGAAGGGCAGGCCATAGTCTTTCAGCCGGGCGACATTGGCGCGTACCTTTGGGGCGATGACCTGATCGGCCGAGGCGGCGAAGCGGAAGGCCGGCGTCTCGTGCCAATGCAGTTGCATGCGCACGCCGCGCAGCAGCGGATATTTTTTCAAGCGGTCGATCTGAGGTCTGATATCGTCCACCGTCAGGTCGGTGTAGCCGACGATGGCGTGCGGCCAGCCGGTCTCGTCAGCCGTTTTCTGCAGGAAGGCGACTTCCTTCTCGAAATCGTCCTTGGCCCAGTTGGTCTGGACATAGACGGCCTTCTCGACACCCGAATCCTGCTGGTCGGCGAGAAACTCCTCGATCGGATAATCGCGGCGGATCGGCTCGTAGGGGCCGAAGATGCGCGGCACCATCGGCCCGACCAGCCAGGGCTGGTCCCGCTGGCGCCAGATGTGGAAGTGCGCGTCGATGGCTTTCTGCATCACGATACCCTTTTCCAGATGGTCTCGGCCGCCGGGGCGGGGCGGGCAAGCGACAGGATGAAATCGGTGAGGCTGTTCACCGACGAGCCGTCGACCAGGTCGTCGAGCACTGGCAGGATGGCGCGGAGTGCCGCCGTTGCCGGCTGGAAGCGCGGGTCGCCGGCCAGAGGTGTTGCCAGCGACAGCCGGAAGGCGCGGGCGCTCAGCCGGCGGATAGCCGTCTCCAGTTCGGCATGGTCGCCGCGCTCCAGCGCGTCGGACAGGATGACGATGGCCGCACCACGCGCGAAGGACGAAAAGCGTGGCACCGATAGAAAAGCGAGCAGCGTCGGTCCCATGCGGGTTCCGCCGTCCCAGTCGTCGACCTGGGCGGCCGCGCGCGCCAGCGCCTGCTCGCGATCGCGGATGCGCAACGCCGTGGTGATGCGGGTCAGACGCGTGCCGAAAGTGAAGATTTCCGCCCGGTCCGTGCCCTGCACGGCGGCATGCGCGAGCTTGAGGTAGTCAGCCGTGTGAAGCTTCATCGAGCCTGAGACGTCGATGAGGATCAGCAGCTTGCGCGGCACTGTCTGGCGGCGGCGCAACAAGGGCGAGGGGATATCGCCATCGGCGCTGACGATTTCCCTGAGCGAGCGGCGCAGGTCGAGCTTGCCGCGCGAATGGGTGCGCACCGTGCGGAAGGAGCGGCGCGCGGGCAAGGCGCTCGACAGTCGGCGGCGAAAGACGGTCAGCCTGTCGCCGTCGCGCTGGAAGTCGCGGCTGCTCAACTGCTCCAGCGCCGAGGAAAGCTCACCGCCTTCCTGTCGCTGCTCGGCCTCGATCCGCTCGTCGTCGGCGCCGCCATCATCCTTGATGCGGGTTTCCTCGTCGGCGTCGCCTTCCACCACGGCTGATGTGTCGCCGTAAAAATGGCTCTGGAAATGCGCCTCGAATTCGTCGCGGCGGTCAGGTGGCGGCGCCAGGGTGGCCAGTGCTGCTTCGCGGATATCCGCCATCGAGCGTGGTCCAAGCAATGTCACCGCCTGCATGAAGCCGGAGACTTGTTCGGGGGCGATGGCGAAACCGTAGCGACGCAGCAGCCGGGCGAAGGCGAGGAAGGGTGCGGCGGCGCGGGGCAAGCTTGTTTCCCGCATCATTGCGTGGCGCCCCCCTCTGTCCTGCCGGACATCTCCCCCTCAAGGGGGGAGATTGGCAGCTTCGATGCTTCGCCTGGTTCTGCGATCTCGGGGATTAGCGAAAGCCGGGATGACAGCCGATCTCCCCCCTTGAGGGGGAGATGTCCGGCAGGACAGAGGGGGGCACTGTCCCGCCAGCGTTGCGGATTGCGCCGGTGGGATCTCACGCCAGCGCCTCCTCGACGATGCTGCCAAGCTCGGACGCGATGTAGGAGAGGTCTTCCTCGTCCTTGATCAGCACGCCGATGGCGCGGCGGAAGGCTTCCGGCCACGGGCTGCCGCCTTTTTCAAGAATGGTGGCCGCGTTCGCCCATTCGACCGCCTCGGCGATGCCGGGTGGCTTGGCCAGCGGGCGAGCTCGGATGGTCTGCACCGCTGTCGCCACGGCGCGTGCGGTGGCCTGGGCGACATTGCCGGCGCGCAGCATGATGATGGCGGCCTCGCGTTCGGCGTCGGGGTAGCCGATCCAGTGATAGACGCAGCGGCGACGCAGCGCCTCTGCAAGTTCGCGGGTGCGGTTCGAGGTCAGGATGACGATTGGCTGTGCCTCGGCGCGGATGGTGCCGCGCTCGGGAATGCTGATCTGGAAGTCGGAGAGGAATTCCAGCAGCAGCGCCTCGAATTCATGGTCCGAGCGGTCGATCTCATCGACCAAAAGCACGCGCTGCTGCGGCGCCTTCAACACCTGCAGCAGCGGCCGGGCAATGAGGAAACGGTCATCATAGATGTCGATCTCGTGCTCGGCGGCACGGCGGATGGCGAGCAGTTGGCGCTGATAATTCCACTCGTAGAGCGCGTGCGCGGCGTCGATGCCTTCGTAGCATTGCAGCCGCACCAGATCGCGGCCGAGCAGCTCGGCGATCGCCTTTGCCGCTTCCGTCTTGCCGACGCCCGGCGCGCCTTCGAGCAGCAGCGGCTTGCCCAGCCGGACCGCGAGAAAGATGGCGGTTGAAAGGCTGTCGTCGGCCAGATAGCGCGAGGCGGCGAGATGCTGTGCCACCGCCTCCGGCGAGGTCGCGACAGTCTCGGTGTTCACATCGGGCATTTCTGGCACTCAGTTCGCTTGCGCTTTCAGCGCGCGCAAAATGCGCTCGGGCGTGATCGGCAGCGTGTCGATGCGCACGCCGATGGCGTCGAAGACGGCATTGGCGACCGCCGGTATTTGCGGGTTGGCGCACATCTCGCCCGGACCCTTGGCGCCATATGGTCCGTCGGCCGAAGGCCGCTCCAGCACGATGATCTCGGTCTCGGCGAGGTCGCCGGGGCCAGGCATCAGATACTGGTTGAAGTCGGTGCCGCCATGGTCGCGGTTGGGATAATAGGGCTCGGTCGTTTCGTAGAGCGCGTGGCTGATGCCCATCCAGGAGCCGCCGACCAGCTGCTGCTCGACCATTTTCGGGTTCAGCGCGCGGCCGATCTCGAAGACGTTCTTCACTGTCAGCACCGTGACTTCGCCGGTCTCGTCGTCGACCTCGACTTCCGCCACCGTGCAGGCGTGCGCATAACAGGTCGACGGCTTCATCGCGCCGGTTTCCTTCTCCGGATATGAGCGCGGGATCAAAAACATGCCGCGGCCGGAGATCGAGCGGCCGCGCTTGAAATGCGCCGACAGCGCGACATCGAAGATCGAGATGGATTTCTGCGGCGCGCCCTTGACCAGTATGTTGCCCTGGCCGTCGGTTTCGAGGTCCGAGGCGTTCACCTCCAGCTCTTCGGCCGCCACTTCCAGCATCACCTGGCGGGCTTCCCTGGCGGCCTGGATGACGGCGTTGCCGGCGCGGTGGGTGCCGCGCGAGGCGAAGGTGCCCATGCAATGCGGGCCGGTATCGGTGTCGGCGGTGTCGACAACGACGCGGTCGGTCGGCACGCCGATCGTCTCTGCGCAAATCTGCGCCATGATCTGCTTCATGCCCTGGCCGAGATCGACCGACGACAGCGTCACCATGAAATTGCCGGTCGGGGTCGAATGTACCAGCGCCTGGGTCGGGTCGCCGCCAAGGTTCATGCCGGTGGGATAGTTGATCGCGGCGACGCCGCGTCCGCGCCTGATCGCCATCTCAAGCTCCGTTCTTGTAGGAGGACATCGCCATGAATTTCTCCGCCACCGGCCAGTTGGCGGCGCGCGAGGCTTCCTGCATGCATTCGATCAGTGCTGCGCCCTCCGTCGGCTGGCGATGGGCCTTCATGTCGCCGTCGCGATAGGCGTTGATGAAACGGAATTCGAGCGGGTCCATGCCGATCAGCCGCGCGAGCTTGTCCATCTGAACCTCCAGCGCGAAATCGCCGATGGTGACGCCGAAGCCGCGCATGGCCGACGATGGCGTGCGGTTGGTGTAGACGCAGTAGGTGTCGATCCAGACATTCGGGATGGTGTAGGGACCGGGATAATGGCCCGCCCCCTTCTGCGCGCCATAGGGCGAGTGGCGGGAGTAGGCGCCGGCATCGGTGTAGCCTGTGACTTTCCGCGCGACGATGCGGCCGTCCTTCATGACGCCGTCCTTGATGACGACTTTTTCGGCCGCGCGGGGCGATGAAATCTGCATCTCCTCCTCGCGGCTGTAGATAAAACAGACCGGTCGCCCGGTTAATTTTGCGCCGAGGATGGCGATCGGCTCGACGATGACATCAACCTTGCCGCCGAAACCGCCGCCGACCGTGCCGCCGACGAAATGCAGCTTGCTGCCCGGCATCTGCAGGATGATCGAAGCGTTGTCGAGGGTGAAGAACATCGCCTGCGTGTTGGTGTAGCAGGTGAAGCGGTCATTGCCTTCGGGCACCACCACGCAGCCGGTGGTCTCGGTCGGCGCGTGCTCGATGGGCGAGGATTGGTAGCTCTGTTCCAGCACGTGATCGGCTTGAGCAAAGCCCGCCTCGACATCGCCGAAGCGCACCTTGCGGCACGCGCCGCTGTCATAGAGGTAATAGTTCTGGCCGTGATATTCGTTGACGATGGGCGCGCCGGGCTTCAGCGCTTCCTCCATATCGAAGACGGCGGGCAGCACCTCATAGTCGACCTTGACCTTGGCGGCGGCTTCCTGCGCGGCCCGCTCGGTTTCGGCCAGCACCGCCACCACGGCCTCGCCCTTCCAGCGCACCTTGCCGTCGGCCAGCACCGTCTCGTCCTCAGGGCCGACCTGGATGAGGATCAGGATGGTGTAGACATTGTGTGGTACGTCCTTGGCCGTCAGCACTCTGACAACGCCTGGGTGTTTTTCGGCCTCGGAGGTGTCGATCGAGCGGATGCGGGCATGGTGGTGCGGGCTGCGCACCATCTTGAGGTGCAGCATGCCGGGGAAATTACGGTCGGCGAAATAGGCGGTTCTGCCGGTGACGTGGCCGGGCGAATCCGAGCGTGGCCGGGGCTGGCCGATCTCGTGCAGATCGTCCTTGCGGACATCGGCGAAGTAGCTCTTGCGTAGTTCCATGCTTTGGTCCCTCAAGCCGCGTTCTGCGAATTGGCGCGGGCGGCGGCGAGCACCGCCTGGATGATCGGCTCGTAGCCGGTGCAACGGCAGATGTTCCCAGACAGCGCCTCGACGACGTCCTCGCGGCTGGGATTGGGGGTGTGGTCGAGCAGCACCTTGGCCGCCATGATCATGCCCGGCGTGCAGAAGCCGCATTGGGTGGCGAATGTGTCGAGAAAAGCCCGTTGCAGCGGGTGCAGCACGCCGCCTTCGGCAAGGCCCGACGTGGTGGTGATCGTTGCACCGTTGCAGGTCTCGGCCAGCGTCAGGCAGGAGAGCCTCAACTCGCCGTCGATAATAACGGAGCAGGCGCCGCACGTGCCCTGGTGGCAGCCGCCCTTCGGCGAGGTGTCACCGATCTTGTCGCGCAAGGCATTGAGCAACGTCGTGCCGCTGTCGATGAATTCGGCCTTTTCAGAGCCATTGAGCGTGAATTGAACCGGGACCTTTGCCATTCTTCCTCCTTGCGCGCTTGCCGCCAGGGCAAGGGCGCCCCCCCGACGTGTTTCAGGCTAACTCAACAGCAGCCGGCCGAGGTGGACCGGCAGGACTTCGGCGCGATACCAGGCGCTGGCGATGGGATCGGTGATGGGCGCGGTGCCTTTGGTGGCGGCGGCCAGCGCTGCCGCGATGCCGTCCGGATCGAGCGTCCTGCCGAGCAGCGCCTTTTCCGCTGCCTTGGCACGCATCGGCCGATCGGCCATGCAGCCGAGCGCGATCCGCGCCGAGGATACGGTCCCGTCTCCAGCCTGTTCCAGAACGACGGCGATGCTGAGCACCGCGACTCCCTTGGGCTTGACCCGCGACACTTTGAGGAAGCGGAAGCTGTCGGCCTTGGTGAAACTGACCGACGTGACGATGGCGCGACTATCGTCCCGTCCGGCCAGGAAGGTCTCGATGGGCGTTTCGCCGTCATCGGTGCCGACCGTTGCATCGAGCGCCAGCAGGGTGACGGCGAAATCACCATAGGGCGCCGGCGCGAACAGATTGCCGCCGACGGTCGCCATATTGCGGATCGCCGGGCCGCCGACAGCGCGGGCGGCCTTGGCAAGGGTACCGAGTTCCGGATGGCGGCCGATCTCCGCCATGGTCACCGAGGCGCCGATGCGGACCTTGCCGCCGCTGACCGCGATGGCCGACAGCGCCGGGTCGGTCGACCTGACAAGGCCGGAGACCGAGACATCGCCTTCATTGGCCGCACGGACGACGAGTGTACCCCCGCCGAGATAGCGCGTGCCGGCGGACTTCAGGGCGGCATCCGCGTCCTTCACCGTCGAGAATGTCTGCAACGCCAGCGCCATGGCCCGCTCCTTCAGCTCTGGCCGGCGAAATGGCTCTTCAATGCATTGAAGCCGCCTTGAAAAACATTGGTTCCCATGCCCTCGGCCAGCTTGTCGGCTTCCTCCGGGGCCGCGTCGAAGCTGGCGGTCCATTCGGCATAGGTGCGGTCGCCGTCGGTGACGCGCCTGAGCTGCAGCGTCGCCTTATGGTTGGTGAGCGGCTGCGGCGTTTCCAGGATGGAATAGCTGACCAGGAAATCGTCATCGGAAAAGTCGAGCAGTTTTTCGCGCAGCCGTGCACCGCTGGCGAGCTGAAAGTTGCGCACGCAGCCAATCGTGGTGGAATCCTCGCCGTCCTCGATATGGCTTTCGACCATGCGCGGATGCCAGCCCGGCAGGCCGTTGAAGTCGCGTATGCGCGCCCAGACCTTTTCGACCGGCGCGTCGATGACGCTGGAGATGGTGACTTTCGCCATAAAATGTTCCCTTCCGAATGATCGTTACGGCAAGGGTAGGGCGCCAGAGCGGGCAGCGCTTATCAATGCGTCTTGAGTGTGTATCAACCAGTCTGAAAAACAGATGGCTGCCGGTTCAGGCCGTCGCCCGCGCGGCCTCGCGGTAGAGCGTCGGCGGCACGCCGACATGATCGCGGAAGAAGCGCGAGAAATTGCCTTGCGTGGTGAAGCCGAGATTGCAGGCGACAGAGATCAGCGGCTCCCGCGACCATTGCAGCTGCCGCACCGCTTCCTCCATGCGCAGCGTGTTCCAGTAGACGTTGGGCGTCAGATTGGTTTGTTCCTTGAACAAGGCGAAGAAATGCGGCCTGGACAGGCCAACGGCGCGGGCGACGTCGTCGAAGGAGATCCGCTCGCAGACATTGGCCTTCATCAGCTGGATCGCCTTGCGGACACGGAAATCCTGCATCGTGTTTATGCGGCCGCGCGCCTCCTGCGGTGCCGAAGCGTCGGCGGCATCGAGCACGGAGTCGATGAAGCGCTCGATCTCGTAATTGGCGACATCGTCGACGCTTTCATTGTCGGTGAGATGATCGAGCAGGCTGGCGGCGGCCTGGTGCAGCCACGGCTCGAGCGCGATCGCCGCCTGCGAAAACAGCGGCGCGCTGGACGGGAGGTCGCGGCGCCGGCGCGCCCAGTCCGGGTCGATGTAAAAGGCCAGGAACAGACCCGGCCTGCCATCCTGGGACAGGACGTGGCTATGCGGCTGGAGCGAGTTGATGCCGGCGGCGGTGCCCGGGCCGAGGCGGACCGTCTCGCGGCCGATTCTCATCTCGCCGGCGGTGCCTTCGAGCCAGATGATCAGATGTGCCTCGACATGGGCATGGGTGACGAAGTCGCTCGCGACATTCAGGACAGAAACATGTCCGAACCGGCCCCAGTAGAGCCTGATCGCTTCCGTCATGGGTATATCCTCCCGCAAGCGACTGGCCTCCCTTCGCCTGCAGGGGGATTGTGCGGCTGAGTGCTGGCTCGCGTCAAGCTACGGGGCCGGGACGTGCGCTCGCAAGGGTTCTTGGCGACGGATTTTCAGACTGAGCGATAGGAGGCGAAAGGAATAGCGCTCCAGCGCGGTGTTCCAGCGGAGTGGGCGTTGGTATTCCCTGGAACACCCCTCATCCGACCTCGCTTCGCGAGGCCACCTTCCCCCACAAGGGGGAAGGAGGATGCAGCGCTAGTCGCTGCGCCTGAAGTTGCGGATGCGGTCGAACAAAACCGCCAGCAGGATGGCGCCGCCGATGAAGGTGCCTTGCCAGAAGGCGTTGATGCCAAGCAGGCCAAGGCTGTTGCGGATCACCTCGATGAGGGCAGCACCGACAATGGCGCCAAAGGCGGTGCCGACGCCGCCGGCCAGATTGGCGCCGCCGATGACGGTGGCGGCGATCACTTGCAGTTCCATGCCGTTGCCAAGATTGGTGGTGACGGCGCCGAGCCAGCCGGTCTCGATGATGCCGGCGATACCGGCCGACAGCGCCGAGATCATGTAGACGGCGACCTTGATCTGGCGCACCGGCACGCCGGTCAGCGTCGCGGCGTGCTCGTTGCCGCCAATGGCGAAGATATGGCGGCCGAACTTCGTCCAGCGCAGGATGAAGCCGGTGATCAGCGCCAGCAGGATCATGTAGAGCACCGGATTGGCGATGCCGAACACCCACGCGCCGCCGCCAAGCGCCAGCAGCTTGTCGTGGTCCGGCCCGAACTGGAAGACGACGGTGTTGTTGGAGGCGACCATGGCAAGGCTGCGGGCGATCGACAGCATGCCGAGCGTCACCACGAAGGGCGGAAAGCCCAGGTAGGCGATAAAAATGCCGTTAAAGGCACCGATGACGAGCGCGGTGACGATTGAGGCCAGAATGCCGATCTCGATCGAATAGCCGGCATGCATGGTGACGGCCAGCACCATCGAGCACAGGCACAGCACCGAGCCGACCGACAGGTCGATGCCGCCGGTGATGATGACGAAGGTCATGCCGAGCGCGACGATGGCGACGAAGGTGATGTTGCGGGTGATGTTGTAGAGGTTCTTCGAGGTGGCGAAGGCGTCGGTGGCGAAGGACAGGAAAATACAGGCCAGGATGACGGCGATCACCACCCAGAAAGTCTGGCTGGAGAACAGGCGCGACAGGAAGCTGTGCTGCTTCTGCGCGATCGTCTGGTCAAGGGTGACTGCCATTATAGACCTTTCCTGCGCTGCCGATGCGCGGTGAAATCCGGGTTCGCCATTGTCATGCCACCTGCTCGATGGCGCCGGTGATCAGCCCGGTGACTTCCTCGGGCGAACTCAACGCGATCGCCTTGTCGGCGACCTTCCTGCCGCGCCGCATGACGATGACGCGGTCGGCGACGTCGAAGACGTCGGGCATGCGGTGGCTGATCAGCACCACCGCGATGCCCTGGTCGCGCAGATGACGGATGAGGTTCAAGACTTCGGCGACCTGCCGCACCGAGATTGCCGCCGTCGGCTCGTCCATCAGCACGATCTTGGCCTGCGACAGCATGGTGCGGGCGATCGCCACCGCCTGGCGCTGGCCGCCCGACATCTGCTTGACGAGGTCGCGCGGGCGGGTCTCGGATTTCAACTCGGCGAAGATCTGACCGGCGCGCTTGTACATCGCGGTATAGTCGAGGATGCGGAACGGGCCGACGCCACGGCGCAATTCGCGCCCGAGATAGACGTTGGCCGCCGCCGTCAGATTGTTGCAGAGCGCTAGGTCCTGGTGGACGATCTCGATGCCGTGCTGGCGCGCCTCGACCGGCTTGTGCAGGATCAGTTCCTTGTCATCCATCCGCATCGTGCCGTGGCTCGGCCGGAAGTTGCCGGCTATCATCTTGACCAGCGTCGACTTGCCGGCGCCATTGTCGCCCATCAGGCCGACAACCTGGCCCGGTTCGATCGACAGCGACACGTCGTTGACAGCCTGGATGGCGCCAAAATGCTTCGAGATGTTGGTGAGTTCGAGAACCGCCACCAGTCTTTGCCTCCCATGTCTGGCCCATCCGTCCACGGACAGGCGACAGCTTCCCTTGGCTTTCCCCAGCTCCTCCCGGGGACAGCGATGCGGTCATTTACGCGAATGGCGTCGCGGGCGTCAATTGTCGAACAGGCAATTGTCAGACGAATAGTGCCGTGCGTTTTTGAAAAATCCGTTTTGTAGGACAAATAGCATTGACGTTGGCGGCAAGCCGTTATTAGTTGAGCCTCGGAGGAAGACATGCCGGCTTTGACGACGCCATCGGCGCGCTACCGGCAGAAGGGTTTTGGCGATCTGCCGGCGTCATCGCTGAGCTGGTCGCATCTGAAAATACTTATCGGCTTAGCCGGATTGAATGAGCGCACGCGTCTCAGTCATCTCGCATCTGGGCTGGTTTGTGTGGCGGGCACGCCGTGTCCGTCTGTTTCCAAGGGAGGACTGACATGAGGAAAACAGTATTGCTCGCCGCCGTCGCCGCCATGGCGTTGGGCGCCGGGCCGGCTTTGGCCAAGAAGCAGCTCGTCATCGTGGTAAAAGGCCTCGACAATCCATTCTTCGAAGCCATCCACCAGGGTTGCGAGAAGTGGAACAAGGAAAACGCCAGCTCGGAATATGCATGCTTCTACACCGGCCCGGCATCGACTTCCGACGAGGCCGGCGAGGCGCAGATCGTGCAGGATATGCTGAGCAAGGCCGACACGGTGGCGATGGCGATCTCGCCGTCCAACGCGCCGCTGATCGCGCAAACGATCAAGAGCGCCAATCCGTCGATCCCGATCATGACCGTCGACGCCGACCTCGCCAAGGAGGACGCGGCACTGCGCAAGACCTATCTCGGCACCGACAACTATCTGATGGGCAAGAAGATCGGCGAGTACATCAAGAAGGCCAAGCCGAATGGTGGCACGATCTGCACCATCGAGGGCAATCCCGCGGCGGACAACATCCTGCGCCGCGCGCAAGGCATGCGCGACGCGCTGACAGGCAAGGAAGGCCTCACGGCACTTGCCGGCGAAGGCGGCTGGACGGAAGTCTCCGGCTGCCCGGTGTTCACCAATGACGACGGCGCCAAGGGCGTTCAGGCGATGACCGACATCCTCGCCGCCAACCCCAAGCTCGATGCGTTCGGCATCATGGGCGGCTGGCCGCTGTTCGGCGCGCCGCAGCCCTATCGCGACCTGGTCGGACCGCTGAAGGACCGGCTGGCCAAGAACGACTTCGTCATCGGCGCCGCCGACACGATCGGCGACGAGGTGGCGATCGCCAGGGACGGCCTTGTCACCGCGCTGGTCGGCCAGCGGCCCTTCGAAATGGGCTACAAGGCGCCATCGGTGATGATCGACCTGGTCGAAGGCAAGAAGGTCGCCGATCCGGTGTTCACCGGTCTCGACGAATGCACCAAGGACACGGTCGACACCTGCATCCAGAAATAGGCCGAGATTCGGGGCGCTCGCCAACGAGCGCCCCGTTTCCTCTCCAATTCTTCAACAGGACGCCTTGGTTGGGGCAGCAGGCTCCGGCTTTGACTCGTCCGTGGTTTGGATTTTCGGCAACGGATCGGTGCGCCGCGCGGGTTCAGATCAATCCGGGTGACGGGCGGCCGACCTATTGGAACGTGGATGCCGGACGAGAAGGCAAAGAGAAAAGCCGGCCGGGCCAAGGCGCGAGCCAGTCGCGACCCGGCAGCCTTGCGCAGGGCGGATGCGGCGCACTTTCCCGGGTCCAGCGTCCATGCCTCGCTCGCCAGCGAGATTGGCCTCAGGATCGTGCGCGGCGACTACCCGCCTGGCAGCATTCTGCCCAATGAAGCCAAATGGGCCGAAACCTTCAATGTCAGCCGTTCGGCGGTGCGCGAGGCGATCAAAATGCTGATGGCCAAGAGCCTTTTGGCGTCGCGTCCCAAGATCGGCAGCTGGGTCGAGCCGAAGGAGCGCTGGAACCTGCTCGACCGCGACGTGTTGGCCTGGTATGCGACCGCGCCGGATCGCGAGGCGTTCCTGCGCACCGTTCAGGAGTTCCGCCACATCATCGAACCGGAGGCGTCCGCCTTTGCCGCCATGCGGCGCAGCGACGAGCAGATGGCCGAGATCAGCCTGGCTTGCCGCGAGATGGGCGAGGCGGCCAACCTGCCCGAGCGCATTCGTGCCGACACGCGCTTTCATCTCGCCATCCTGCGGGCCTCGGGCAACGACCTTCTGGTGCCGCTCGGCGTGCTGATCGAATCGGCGCTCGACCATCTCTTCGTCTTCACCACGCGCCAGGTCGGCGATCAGCGGCGGGCGCAGAAACTGCACGAGGCGATCGAGAAGAGCATCCGCCTGCAGCGGCCCGCGGCGGCGCGCAACGCCGTGCACAAGCTGCTTGCCGACACCGATGAGGGGATCGGAAGGGGCCGGCGGTAAGGCCCGCCGGCGGTCCGGGTCTCAGATCGTCTGCTTCTTTCCGTCCTTCATCGGCATCAGGTCGACGCCATTCACTTTGGCGATGTGCGTGGCCAGCATCGGCACGAACTGCTCGGCCGGACCGGTTGCGTGGGCGCCGGCAAAGGAGTTCTTGGTGGCGTTGCCGAGCGGGTTGGCGATGCCGGCCGCACCGGCCATCGATTCCAGATAGGTCAGGTCCTTGAAGGCGTTGGCGATGGTGAATTTGTGGGCGTCGCGGTCGCCTTCCAGCGTCCAGCGCATGAACGTCTGGTAGAAGCCGCAATCCATGCGGCCGTTGCGGATGACGCTGTCGAAACGCGGCGGCGAGATGCCGACCTTCTCCGCCAGGGCCAATGCCTCGGAGTAGATCGCGGCATAACCCAGCGAGATGAAATTGTTGAGCAGCTTCATGCGGTGGCCGTCGCCGGTGTCGCCGATATGGACGATGCGGCCGGCCCAGGTGTCGATCACAGGCTTGACCCTGGCGAAGACGGCGTCGGGCGCGCCGACCATGGCGTCGAGCGTGCCTTCCCAGGCTTCCTTCGGGGTGCGGCTGAGCGGCGCGTCGACATAGTCGACGCCAATCGCGTTGAGTTCCGCGGCAAGTGCAACCGTCGAGACCGGATCGGAGGTGGAGCAGTCGACGACGACCGACCCCTTCTTCAACCCCTCCTTGAGGCCGCCGGGACCGCGAATAATGGCCTCCACCTCGCGCGAGCCGGTGACGCAGATGAAGACGATATCGGATGCCGCCGCCACGTCGCGGGAGGTCGATGCCTCGTGGGCGCCTCGGCCGAGAAGATCCTCCGCCGGTTTGCGGTTCTTGCGGCCGAGGAAGGTCAGGAAATACCCCTTGTCGACGATGTTCTTGGCGATGCCGTGACCCATCAGGCCAAGGCCGACAAAGCCGATCTTCTCGCTGGCGGCGGTGGTGTTCATGCTAGCTGTCCTGTTTGCGATTATCGATAATGTTGCCGCTGTTTTAGCCATAGACGGTTGCGGAAAGCAATATTGTCTGACAATACACGTCAATCCCAGGACTTTCGTGGAGACCAGAAATGACGAAGCGGATCATGTTCACCGGCGGCAGCGGCAAGGCTGGGCGCCATGTCGTGCAATATCTGGTGGAGCAGGGCTGCCAGGTGCTCAACATCGACACCCGGCCGCTCGACAATCCCAAGGTGCGCACGCTGATCACCGACATCACCGACAGCGGCCAGGTGTTCAACGCGCTGTCGAGCTATATGGGGCTGCACGAATTCGATCCGTCGCTGCGGCCGCAGCCGGTCGACGCGGTGGTGCATTTCGCCGCCATCCCACGCATCATGATCACGCCCGACAACGAGGTGTTCCGCATCAATGCGATGGGCACCTACAATGTCATCGAGGCCGCGGTGAAACTCGGCATCCGCAAGGTGATCATCGCTTCCAGCGAGACGACCTACGGCCTGGTGTTCGCCAACGAGCCGCGCGACCCCACGCATTTCCCGCTCGACGAAGATTACGATGTTGATCCGATGGACAGCTATGCGCTCTCCAAGATCGTCAACGAGAAGACGGCGCGCGCCTTCGCGCAGCGCAATGGCACAGACATCTACGCCTTGCGTATCGGTAACGTCATCGAGCCGCATGAGTATTCGCTGTTTCCGAAATGGTTCGCCGATCCGGGCTTTCGCAAACGTATCGCCTGGAGCTACATCGACGCGCGCGACCTTGGTCAGATCACGCTGCGCGCCATCGAGAAGGACGGGCTGGGCTACCAGGTGTTCAACGCCGCCAACGACGACACCTCGTCCGATCTGCCGACCGCCGAACTCCTGAAGCGGTTTTATCCCGGCGTGCCAGTCAAGGGCGAACTCGGCGAATACCAGACGCTGTTGTCGAACCGCAAGGCGCGCGACATGCTCGGCTTCCGGCCCGAGTATAGCTGGCGCAAATACGTCAAGACCGCCTGAGCGAGGTCGAATCGCGGCTGGGTTGTGCATAGAAGCCGGCTTTACCGCCCCACGGCCGCACCGCGCTTGACAGCTTCCCTAAACCGGCCTTTCTGGAACTCATGCGGGACGCGAGGCCGAACAAGGAAAAATCGCCCAAAAAGGCTGTAGCCGCCGAGCGCCCGACCGGCGCTCGCCGGCCCGACGCGGCGCGTATCCCGGGCTCCAGTGTGCATGCGTCGCTGGCGAGCGAGATTGGGCTGCGGATCGTGCGCGGCGACTATCCGCCCGGCACCATCCTGCCCAATGAAGCCAAATGGTCGGAGACCTTCAGCGTCAGCCGGTCGGCGGTGCGCGAGGCGATCAAGATGCTGATGGCCAAGAGCCTGTTGGCATCGCGCCCCAAGATCGGCAGTTGGGTCGAACCGAAGGAACGCTGGAACCTGCTCGACCGCGATGTGCTTGCCTGGTACGCGACGTCGCCGGACCGCGAGGTGTTCTTGAGGACGGTGCAGGAATTCCGCCACATCATCGAGCCGGAAGCGACCGCCTTTGCCGCCATGCGGCGGACCGACGAGCAGATGGCCGAGATCAGCCAGGCCTGCCGGGAGATGGGCGAGGCGAAAAGTTTGCAGGAGCGGACCCGCGCCGACACCCGCTTCCACCTCGCCATCCTGCGTGCCTCGGGCAATGATCTGCTGGTGCCGCTCGGCGTGCTGATCGAATCCGCCTTCGATCACCTGTTTGCCTACACGACCCGGGAACTCGACGACTTGCAGCTCGCCCAGAAGATGCACGAGGCAATCGAAAAGAATATCCGCCTGCAGCGGCCCGATGCGGCGCGCAATGCCGTGCGCAAGCTGCTGGCCAATACCGACAACGTCATCCGTTCGCGGTAGAATTCACCGATACAGGCATTCGGCATTCGGCTGTTTCCGCCTTGGAGGCCGTCGAAGCAATTCGGGCCGGCACCGCCAAAAATTCGAGAGCCTGTGTCGGATGGGCTGTGTGTTACCCGTCCTTGGGGTATCGAACAGGAAACCAGGAAGGAGAATTTGACATGCCCAGCACCGTTCGTCTGCATCGCGTTCTGACCACCAGCCCGGAGAAGGTCTATCGCGCGTTTCTCGAGGCCGATGCGCTTGCCAAATGGCTTCCGCCGAACGGCTTCACCTGCACGGTCCATCAGTTCGAGGGCAAGGTCGGCGGCACGTTCAAAATGTCGTTCCGCAACTTCACCACTGGCGACAGCCACTCGTTTGGCGGTGAGTATGTCGAACTCGTCGCGGGCGAACTCCTGCGCTACACAGACAGGTTCGACGATCCCAACCTGCCCGGCGAAATTGAGGTGACCGTGACGTTGAAGAAAGTGTCCGTGGGCACCGAAGTGAACATCACCCAGGCCGGCATCCCTGATGTCATTCCCGCGGAAGCTTGCTATCTCGGTTGGCAGGAGTCGCTACGGAACCTGGCCAAGCTCGTCGAACCCGAGATCAAACAATAGGGCGCCCCATTCAGTCAGGTGCCATTGGCGGGCGAGGGCGGCTAATCCTCCTTTGGACGCCCGAATGCGGCGCGCAGTTCGTCCTTGGCGTCCTCAAGGATCTTCTTGCGCGCCGCGGGCAGGTTTTTGCCGGCCCTGTTGATGTAGAAATTCAGCATCGACATGGCGGACTGGAAGGGCTCGGCCTTGCGGCGGTGGCTGTGTTCGGCCGACCGCTTGAGCGAGGCGGCGATCTTCTTGGCGTCGTCGGATTCGAAGACATGCTCCTCGAGATCCATCGCATTGCTGTGCTCGGTCACCTCGGCCGACCATTTCTGCTTGGTGGCGGTCATGGCTGGGACTCCTTTGCAGGGTTGCTGATCGGAAACTCCAGATGTTGGCGTCGGTTCCCGCATTCGTATTGGCCTGGAGCCACGGATTTGCCCGCTGTGGCGCTGCTGTGCGCCGAGAATGCGTCGATAGTGGCCAAAACAGCAACGGTTGAGACCGCCGACAGGAAACGCCTTTGACGCGAACCGACGTGAGCCGGCCCAGCCCCGGCATCGATAGTTCCTACGCCTGGATGCGGCTGGCCATCTCGATGCTGCTGGCGACGATCGGTGCGGTCGGCATGTGGGCCGTTGTCGTCGTGCTGCCAGCGGTACAGGCCGAGTTCGGCGTCGACCGCGCCGCGGCATCCATGCCCTACACCGCGACCATGGTGGGCTTCGCCGCCGGCAATGTGCTGGTCGGCCGCGCCATTGACCGCATGGGCTACTGGATCCCGGCGCTGTTTTCCTCGATCGCGCTCTCCGCCGGTCTCCTGCTCGCGGCTCTGTCGACCTCGATCCTACAATTCACCCTTGCCCAGGGGGTGCTGATCGGTGTCGGCACATCGGTGATCTTCGGGCCGCTGATCGCCGATATCTCGCACTGGTTCAACCGCCGGCGCGGCGTGGCTGTCACGGCGGCGGCGGCCGGCAACTACCTCGCCGGAGCGATATGGCCCACCGTCATGCCGACGCTGATCAAGGCGGAAGGCTGGCGCTTCACCTATGCCGCCATCGGCGTCTTCTGCCTGGTCACCATGGTGCCGCTGGTGTTGTTGCTGCGGCGCGGCGCTCCGGAAGCGACGGCCGCCGGCTCGCCCGGAAGCCGGCCGGTGCAGTCGATTTCACTGTCGCCGGCGATGCTGCAAATATTGCTGGTCGTCGCGGGACTGGGCTGCTGCGTGGCGATGTCGATGCCGCAAGTGCATATCGTTGCCTATTGCATGGACCTTGGCTACGGCATGGCGCATGGCGCCGACATGCTGTCGATCATGATGGCCGCGGGCGTCGTCAGCCGGCTTGCCTCGGGCTTTGTCGCCGATCGGATCGGCGGCGTCAAAACGTTGCTTATCGGCTCTGTGCTGCAATGCCTGTCATTGCTGTTCTATATCCCGTTCGACGGGCTCGCCTCGCTCTATGTCGTGTCGCTGGTCTTCGGCCTGTCGCAGGGCGGCATCGTGCCTTGCTATGCGATCATCGTGCGCGAATACCTGCCGGCCAAGGAGGCCGGCCAGCGCATCGGCATCGTCATGATGGCGACGATTTTCGGCATGGCGATCGGCGGCTGGATGTCGGGCTGGATCTACGACATGACGGGCTCCTACGCCGCCGCGTTCCTGAACGGCATTGCCTGGAACCTGCTGAACATACTGGCGGTCGGGCTGTTCATGTGGAAGGCGAGGCACAGGGCGGCCGTAGCCGCCTGAGGAAGGCCAAGCACAGCCACTCAATGGCTCAGCTTGACAACAAGCAGTCACTGCGCGACGCCAGGGCCGACGGGTGCTGAAACAGGCCGGTGAGATGGCGACAGCTGGAAAGATCGCATTGCGGGCGTGCTTGAATGGCCAGGCGCATGGGCCAAGGCCTTGATCAAGCCGCGCTCGCGCCGGGGCGGTGGCCGCCCGACCCTATCTGACGTGGCACGCAAGGCCGGCGTCGGCGCCATCACCGTTTCACGCGCGCTGCGCGAGCCGGAACGCGTTTCCGAGGAACTGCGCCGCCAGATCCTGGCCGCCATCGAAGAGCTCGGCTATGTGCCGGATCCCAACGCGCGGGCATTGGCCTCGGCGCGGGCCGAGGTGTTCGGCGTGCTGGTGCCTTCGCTGACCAACAACGTCTTCGCGGAGGTGGTGCGCGGCATCTATGACAGCCTGTCGGACAGCCCGTTCCGCATCCAGCTCGGCAACACGCACTATTCCGGACTGGAGGAAGAGCGGCTGCTGCAGGTGTTTGGCTCCCAGCGGCCGGCAGCGCTGATCGTTGCCGGCATCGACCAGACACCTACCTCGCGAAAACTCCTGGAGAACGCCGGTTGCCCGGTGGTTCAGGTGATGGAGACCGGACCCGATCCCGTGGACATGATGGTCGGTTTCTCGCATCTCGAAGGCGGCAGGACGGCGACCCAGCACCTGATCGAGGCGGGGTATCGCAGGATCGGCTTCATCGGTGCGCGCATGGACCCGCGCTCGCAGCGGCGCCTGGCTGGTTACCGGCTGGCAATGGAGAAGGCCGGCCTGCTGGACCCGCGCCTGATCACCACCACGCCGGTGCCATCCAGCGTGCCGCTTGGCCGCGAGCTGTTCCGCGATGCGCTTGCCAAAATGCCGACGCTCGACGGCGTGTTTTGCAACAATGACGACATCGCGCTCGGCGTACTGTTCGAATGCCATCGCGCCTCGATCGACGTGCCGAAGACCATCGGCATTGTCGGCTTCAACGATCTCGACATGATGCAGGTGGCCTTTCCCTCGATCACCAGCATCCGCACCCATCGCTACGAAATCGGCAGGCGCGCGGTCGCCATGGCGCTGGCGGCGATATCGGGTGACAGGCCGGAGCAGCGGGTCGTCGACCTTGGTTTCGAGCTCAAGCGCCGCGAGAGCACGGCACGTTGAAGCAGTTGGAACCTGCCGAAATCAGCCTTTACAGGCATTCTTGGTAGCGCTACCATTCGAGCCGGTGTGAAGTTCGACTGCTGTTTATTATACATAAGCGACAGAATGTTTCTTGTTTATTATTGATAATATGATACTTTCGTTGCAGCTTAAAGAAGCAACGAGGAGGAGCAGGTCGGCCCGGGCCACCTGACGTGCGTGGCGGGCCAGGGCGGGAGGTGCTGGGGCGAACACGTCATTGTACTGCAGCTAAACAAACAAGTCAGAACTGCAACTGGGAGGAATATCGATGATCAAGTCACTCGTTGGTGGCATCGTTGCCGCCACTGCATTCGTCATGTTGAGCTCAGCGGCGATGGCCGCAGGCCCAGAAGTCGTCAAGGGACCAGCAGCCGAGCCGGACTGCTTTGCCCCCTGGGCAGCCGATACGCAATTCTTCAAGTTCCCCAAGAAGGCCGGCCCATATCGCATCGCGCTCGCCAACGGCTATATCGCCAACACCTGGCGTATCCAGATGGTGCAGACCGCCAAGGCGTATGCGGCACAGCCGGATGTCGCCAAAAAGCTGAAGGAATTCAAGGTCGTGTCAACCGGCGAGGACGTCCCGGCGCAGATCTCCGCGATCAACAATTTCATCGATTCCGGCTTTGACGCGATCGTTGTCAACGCGCAGAACCCGACCGCCTTCGGGCCAGTCATCAAGCGCGCCAGGGAGGCCGGGGTCGTGCTGGTCGCCTTCGACAACATTCTCGACACCAAGGATGCCATCAACGTCAATGTCGACCAGAAGGGCCTTGGCGCATTGTGGGGCAAGTGGTTGGTCTCACATGTCCCGAACGGCGGAAAGGTGCTCGAAGTGCGCGGCGTCGCCGGCACTTCCGTTGACACGGACCGTCACGCTGGCATCCACGAGGTGCTCGACGGCTCGGGCAAGAAATGGGAAGTCACGGAGGTGGTCGGCAAGTGGGACGACGGCGTTGCCCAGAAAGCTACGGCGGACGCGATTGCCACCAACGGACCCTTCGACGGCATCACCGGGCAAGGCGGCGACACCGGCATCGTCCAGGCGATGATGGATGCCAAGCATCCATTCGTTCCGTTCGGCGGCGAGACGGAGAACGGTTTTCGCAAGTTCTGCGCCGCGCATGCCGCCGACGGCTTGAAGTGCTCGTCCGCCGGCACCGGCCCCGCCCAGGTGGCTGTGGCAATCAAGACGGCAATCGCGGCCCTCGAAGGCAATGTCGTGCCGCAATCGGTGAAGCTGCCGCTGGCCATTGTCGAGGATCCGAACTTCAAGGCAGGCCAGGATTTCTTCCCCGACCAGTCCGACAATTTCTTCGTCGGCAACTCCTTCCCGACCTGCGGCATCAATTTCAGTGCCCAGGAAATCATGGGGCAGAGCAAGGAAAACCAGTAGTCACTGGCTATCATCTGGCGCCGCGGATGACCCCGCGGCGCCAGCCTGCAATCCCACAATCGCCCCGGGGAGGGTTGATGGACGGTGCGGCTCCACTCTTTCGCATGGAAGGCATTTCCAAGCGCTATGGCGGCGTGCGGGCGCTGGAAAAGGCCGAGCTGACGGTTTCCACCGGCAGCATCCACGCCATCCTCGGTGAAAACGGCGCCGGCAAGTCGACATTGATCAAGGTCATGGCCGGTGTCGTGGCGCCCGACGAAGGCCGCATGATGCTGGATGGCCGCGAAGTGACCTTCGCCTCGCCCGGTGCGGCGAATAAGGCCGGCATCGTCTGCATCTTCCAGGAATTGTCGCTGATCCCCGAACTCAGCGTCGCCGACAACATCGTCATTTCGGATCCGCCCAAACGCTTCGGCATGATCGACCGCAAGGCGCAACGCCGCGTCGCCGAGGACGCGCTGGCGCGCGCGGGCGCCGCCGACATCCATCCGCTGGCGTTGGTCAAGGACCTGCCGCTGTCGCGCCGGCAGATGGTGGAGATCGCCAAGGCGCTGGCACGCAAACCACGCATCCTCATCCTCGACGAGGCGACGTCGGCGCTGACGGCAGCGGATGTCGCGAAGATCTTCGGCGTGCTGAAGCGGCTGCGCTCGGAAGGGCTGGCGCTGCTCTACATCTCCCACCGCATGAACGAGATCGCCGAACTGGCCGACCACTGCACGGTGTTCCGCAACGGCCGCAATGTCGCCAGCTACAAGGCCGGCTCGAAAAGCGACAACGAGGTGGTCGAGCTGATGATCGGCCGCGAATACAGCCATATTTTTCCGCCCAAGCCGCCGGCGGCACCGGCCAGCGCCGCCCCCCGGCTCGAGGCGCGCAAATTGTCCTGGGCCGACCGGCTGGATAACATCTCGTTGACGGTCAGGGCAGGCGAGGTGGTCGGCCTCGGCGGGCTCGACGGCCAAGGCCAGCGCGAATTGCTGCTTGCTTTCTTCGGTGTGCTGCGCGGCCTCTCGGGCGAGGTGCTGATCGACGGCAAGCCGGTGACGATCACCAGCCCGGCGGCGGCCCGCGAGGATGGCATCGGCATGGCGCTTATCCCGGAAGACCGCAAGACCGAGGGACTAATGCTGCCGATGACGGTGCGCGAAAACCTGTCCTTCGCAGCGCTCGACCGGCTGTCGAAAGGCGGCATCATCGACCGTGCCGCCGAACAGCGGCTCATCGACGACATGGTCGGCCTTCTGGCGATCAAGACGGCGGGGCTCGATATTCCGGTCGGCGCGCTGTCGGGCGGTAACCAGCAGAAGGTGGTCATCGCCAAATGGCTGATGCGCCAGCCGCGCATCATCCTGCTCAACGATCCGACGCGCGGCATCGATGTCGGCACCAAGCAGGAAATCTATCAACTGATGCGCAAGCTGGCGGACGCGGGCGCGGCGATCCTGTTCTATTCGACCGACTATGACGAGCTGATCGGCTGCTGCGACCGGGTGCTGGTGCTCTATGACGGGGCGGTCAAGCGCGAACTGGTCGGCGCCGAAATCACCGAACGAGCGCTGATATCGAGCGCGCTCAACATCCATGGCGAGGAGAGCCCCGTGGGCCTGGGAGCAAGCGTGTGAAAGATTGGCGCTATTGGCTGGCCGAGCAGCGCGGAACGCTGCTGGCGCTCGGCATCTTCATCGTCATGTTCGTCATCTACACCTCGAATCATCCTGCGGGCTTCACCGCCAATGTCGTGCAGACGGCGGCGAACAAGGGCGTGCTGCTCGCCTTCGTCGCCATGGCGCAGACGCTGGTCGTCATCACCTCCGGCATCGACCTGTCCGTCGGCATGATCTTCCTTCTCACCAACTGCCTGGCCTCCTGGCTGGTGGTCGGCACGCCGATGCAGACCACGCTCGGCGTCATCGCCGTGCTGGTGGCGGGACTTCTGTGCGGCGCCATCAATGGCGCCATCGTGATCTACGGAAGGCTGCAGCCGATCGTCGCGACCATCGCCACCGGGGCGGTCTATTACGGCATCGGCCTTTTGCTGCGGCCCTTCCCGGGCGGCTCCGTCAACGAGAACCTGGCCGATGCTTTGACGGGGCGTTTGTTCGATCTGGTGCCGGCAAGCCTGGTCGTGCTGCTGGCGGTCGTGCTGTTGATCTGGGTGCCGTTCAGCCGCTCGGTGCTCGGCCGTGCCGCCTACGCGGCCGGCTCTTCGGAAACGGCTGCCTATATGTCGGCCGTGCCGATAAGGCGCGGCAAGTTCGCCGCTTACACGCTTGCGGGGCTGCTGGCCGCGATCGGCGGGCTGTTCCTGACCTTTTTCACCTATACGGGCGAGGCGGCCTATGCCAGCGGCAACGCCTATACGCTGTTCTCGATCGCGGCCGTGGTTCTGGGCGGGGTGTCGCTGTTCGGCGGCAAGGGAAGCGCCATCGGCGCCATCTTCGGCGCTCTGGCCTTCCGCACCATCGGCGACTTGTTGTTCGTGTTCGATTTCGATCCGCTCTGGCAGCCGCTGTTCCAGGGCGTTATCCTGCTGGTCGCCGTCAGCCTCGGCGCCTTCGCCCTGTTTCGGGTCCGCAACCGGCTGGAGTGGTTCCTGTGAGCGATACGACCTCGGGCGGCATTGCCGGCCGCATGCCGAAATTCATCCGCCGCGCCGATCCGGCGGTGCTGACCGCCTTTGCCTGTATCGTGGTGCTGCTGTTGGTCGGCAGCCTCTATTCGCGCAGCTTCCTGTCGCCTGAATATCTCTTGCAGCAGCTCAAGGTCGCCTCGTTCCTCGGCGTCATCGCCACCGGCATGATGCTGGTCATCCTGCTCGGCCAGATCGACCTGTCGGTGCCGTGGTCGGTGGCGGCGGGCGCGATGATGGCCTGCGCGGCGGCCGCCTACGGTCCGGCCGGGGTGGCACTGGCGATCCCGTTCGGCATCTTCTGCGGCGTGCTGATCGGCATCGTCAACGGCATCGGCGTTGCCTATCTGCGCATCCCCTCGATGATCATCACGCTCGCCACCAACGCCGTCGCGCAAGGGCTGATGGTGGTCTACACCGGCGGTTTCTCGCCGCAGGATTCGGCCACCGGCGCCATGCGCTACCTGGCCACCGGCTTCACCATTCCGGGCGTCCCCAACGCGGTCATCATCTGGGCGCTGATCGGGGCCGCAATGGTGTTCGTGCTGACCCGTAGCGGCTTTGGCCGCGCGGTCTATGGCATCGGCAACCGCGAGCGCGCCGCCTATCTCTCCGGGATCGACACAAGACGCGTGGTGATGATCGCCTTCGCCGTCTCCGGCGGACTCTCCGCCTTTGGCGGCGTGCTGCTGGCCGGCTACGCCTCCAAGGCGGCGCAATCGATGGGTGACGCCTATCTGCTGCCATCGATCGCGGCCGTGGTGCTCGGCGGCACCTCGATCCTCGGCGGGCGCGGCTCCTATCTCGGCACGGTCGCCGGCGTGATCCTGATCACACTGCTGCAATCTATCCTGTCGGTCATGCAGATGCCGGAAGCGGGACGGCAGATCATCTATGGCGTCGTCATCGTCGCCATGCTCCTGCTCTATGGCCGCGCGCCGGCGAGCCGCTGACGGTGGACGAAAACGCAGCGCAGGCGCCTACGGGCGCTTCCGGTTTGGCGCTTCCGGCCATCGTGATGATGGGCGTCGCCGGCTGCGGCAAGTCAGCCGTCGGTATCGCGCTGGCCGACGCGCTGGGTGCCGTCTTCATCGAGGGCGACAGGCTGCATCCGCCCGAAAACGTTGCCCGCATGGCGCGGGGCGAACCGCTCACCGACCAGCTGCGCGAAGGCTGGCTCGACGCGATCGGCGAGCGCATCGCGGCGTCGATCGCCAAGGGACAGGGCGTGGTTGCAGCCTGCTCGGCGCTGAAGCGCGGCTATCGCGAGCGTCTGCGCGGCTTCTGCCCTGATATCATCTTCCTCTATCTGGAGATCGATCCCGCCACCGCGCGGCAGCGGGTCGCCGGCCGCAAGGGCCATTTCATGCCGGCAAGCCTGGTCGACAGCCAGTTCGCCATCCTCGAGCCGCCAGGTGCCGATGAGCGAGCATTGACGCTCGACGCGACGCGGCCAATCGACGAGCTCGTCGCCCAGGCAATGCGCTCGATGCGCCGGTCATGAGCCTTCTTCTTCGCTGAAGCCGATCCTGTCCTGAGCTTCTGTCAACCGTTCATGGCGCGACCAGGACATCATCTGCTCGGGGCACTGCTTCAGTGCTTGCAGCAGGCAGTCGCGTTTCAGCAGGATATAGTGTGCCTGCAGGGCCATGTTCTTGGCTCCGTCCCTGGTGGTGTCCACTGCCGGGAGCGCCGGTGCCGCTGGCATCAGTTCCGGGCTCAAGACGGCCCGGTATTCCCGGAAGGGCACCACCTCGAAAGTGGACATGGCAAACAGGGCCGTCTTGCCTCGTGCGGCGAAATTCGCCGGTGCCGAGGCAAGGTGTGTCCAGCCGCTTTCGCCCAGGGCGGTTTCGGTGAAGGTCGAGCCGGCGTGGATGGTGTTGGTCATCAGCACGACGCCGTTCTGCTTCAACGTCTTTTGAATGCGGATGGTGACCTGATAGGCGTCGTCGCGGTCGAAGACGATCCGGCTTTTCAGGAACCGGTTCTCGACATGAACCATTGGCGGGTTGAGGAAGCGCTGGCCGAATGCCGTCTCGGACACGCCATGCGTGTTGACGCTGACCTGATGCGCTTCGATGCCGGCCTCATATATGGCGCGCTTGCCGATTATCGTTTGGGCGGTGAATTGATCGCACCAGAGGATCGCGCCGTGGCCGCGTTGCATGGCTGCCTGCAAGCCCTCGAGCCCTTCCAGCCGGATCGTCGGCGTCCAGCGACCGGCGACCAGATGCGCGGCGAGTTGCATGCGGCGGCGATGGCGCGCCGCGAGCAATGCCTCGAACAGCTTGCGTGCATCGATGCCGTCGCCGAGCACCGCGCGCGTTGCGGCGGCATAGAAGCGGAAATCCTTGCGCATATGGCGCTTCAGCCGAAATCTCGACGCCCAATCGCAGATCGGCGACCACCAGCGAACCGGCAGTGCTGCCGCGACCGCGAGATAGAAGAGAGCAATCAGGCTCTCGCGAAGATCCTTGGTGGAGAAGCGGCGGAGCCTGCCGGGACTAACCACCTTGCGGCTGAAAAAGCGCACGTCCTCGGCATATTCGGGGACAAAGACGTCGGCGATGATCTCGGTGCGAAAGCTGGTTGCCGATGACTGCTTGCGTGCGGCCTTTCGGGATTTCGTAAACCTCGACAGCCTCATCCACCGGCTCTAAATCTGCGATGTCAACTCGACTGGGAAATCGTCATTGTCGGCATCGCGCATGGCGGCGAGGCTACGGTTGTCCAGCACCTCGGCAATCGCCTGGCGCACTTCCAGCATCATGTGCCGGACCTGGCAAGTCGCTTCATCACAATCCTCGCAGCGCTGGTACTGCGTGCGGCTGGCGCAAGGTATCGGCGCCAGCGGCCCGTCGAGCACGCGCACGACGTGGCCGATCTTGATCTCGGAAGCGGGGCGGGCGAGACGGTAACCGCCTTCCTTGCCCTTGCGGCTCTGGACGAAGCCGGCGTTGCGCAATTCGCCCAGGATGGCATCGAGGAATTTCTTCGGGATGTTGTTGGCGACGGCGATGTCGTTGACGAAGGCCAGTTGGCCAACCGGAAGATTGGAAAGATGCACGAGGGCCTTGAGGCCGTATTTGCCTTTTTTCGTCAGCATGCCCGAGTCAACCCGTTGAAGCCCCAACCAACCCGCATCTGGCGGCTGTTTGTGTGCAAATGATGACGGCGTTGCTTCCGCACGCCGCCGTTTCGCGGAACAATGCCATTGGAAGGCATGTTAGGCACAAACGCGTTGATTCTTTGTAACGTTTTGCACGAAGGGCGCCGGCTTTACCCTATCGGCTGAATAACGAGGAAAGCCGGCTCGGGGCCGGCTTTCCTCGATCTTTCCATCGGGCAGCGGAGACTTTACCGGCTGCCATAAGCCTGATCGAGCAGACCGCCGGCGGCGAAATGCGCTTTTTGGACCTTGTCCCAGCCGCCGAAGACGTCTTCCACCGTCAGCAGGCGCACATCTGGAAAATCGGCCTTGTATTTGGCAGCGACAGCCGCGTCGCGTGCGCGCAGGCCATTGTCGGCGGCGATGCCCTGGCCCTCGGGTGTATAGAGGAAGTCGAGATAGCTCTTGGCCAGATCACGCGTGCCGTGCTCGTCGGCGACCTTGTCGACGATCGCCACCGGGAATTCCGCCAGAAGGCTGACCGAAGGCGTGACCTGCTCGAATTTGTCGTCGCCGTATTCCTTGCGGATGCCGCGTGTCTCGGATTCGAAGGTGATCAGCACGTCGCCGATCTCGCGCTGCACGAAGGTGGTGGTCGCTGCGCGCCCGCCAGTGTCGAAGATCGGCACGTTGTTGAACAGCTTGGTGATGAATTCCTTCACCTTCGCGTCGTCGCCCTTGAAGGCTTCCTTGGCGTAGGCGGTGGCCGCCAGATAGGTGTAGCGGGCATTGCCAGACGTTTTCGGGTTGGGGAAGATCACCTGCACGTCGTCGCGCACGAGATCGTTCCAGTCCTTGATGTGCTTGGGGTTGCCCGCGCGGACGAGAAACGAAGGCAGTGAATAGAAGGGCGAAGCGTTGTCGGGAAAATCCTTCTGCCAGTCGGCCGAGACGAGGCCCTTCTTGACCAGGAAGTCGACGTCGGTGACCTGGTTGAAGGTGACGACATCGGCACCGAGGCCTTCGGCGATGGCGCGCGCCTGCGCGGAAGTGCCGGCATGCGACTGGTCGATGCTCACACCCGGGTGCTTGGCGATAAAGGCCTTGTTGACCTGCACGAAAAGTTCGCGGCCGACGTCATAGGAGGCGTTCAGCAGCTTGTCGGCCGGCCAGGCTTGGGAGGATGCGAGGAGGAGGCCGGCGGCGGCGGCAACGCCGATGAAAAATCGCTTCATGAAAAGGCTCCGGATGTCATGCTCTATCACCAGACCATAGCCGGGGCGCAGAGGAGCGGCGAGGCATAGATTCAGGGCTTGGCGGCTGTTGCTAGAAAACCGTTTCCCACACACGCACATCGTAGTTTTTTCTTTCACGTGGAGTCATCTTTTTGAGGCCGGTCCCAGTCTCTTCCGAGAGAGGCGACAAATGGATACACATTGTGTATGCCCCATGTTATGATGTTCGAAAGGAGTCTTCCATGGCGAAAGCCGCACCCGAAACCCACGCCAAGCCCGTCAATCTGCGCATCCGAGAGGACATACGTATACTGATTGACCGTGCCGCCAAGATACGCGGGAAGACCCGTTCCGACTTCATGATCGATGCCGCTTATCGTGCGGCCGAGGATACGCTGCTCGACCAAACATTGATCAAGGTGGATCCGGAGAGTTACCGACATTATCTCGACATCCTCGATGAACCGCCAAGCGGGGAAGGTTTTGCACGCCTTATGGATGTGCCCAGGCCTTGGCGGGACTGATGCCATCGGCGCCCACGCCGCTGGCGGAACACCACGATCTCGAATTTTTCCAAAGCGGAACAGAAAGCCTCGATCAATGGCTTCGCCGTCGGGCACGGGCCAACCAGGTCAGTGGCGCATCGCGGACCTATGTGGTGGCGGAAGGCACACGCGTTGTCGGCTACTATTGCTTGTCTTCGGGCGGGCTTGATCTGGCGGAAGCGCCTGGCATCATTCGCCGCAACATGCCAGATCCCATTCCAATGGTCGTGCTCGGACGTCTCGCGGTGGATGCAAGCTGGCAAGGGAAGGGGCTGGGTGCTGCGCTTCTGCAAGACGCCGTCCTGCGCGCCGGTCGCGCCGCGACGATCCTGGGGATTCGCGGAGTTTTTGTTCATGCCATATCGGATGAAGCGAAAGCCTTTTACGAGCACTACGGCTTTGCGGCTTCCCCGAAAAATCCCATGACCTTGGCGTTGTCGTTGAAAGGCCAGATGGAAGGGTAAGCGACCGCCACCAGACCAGGATATTCGCTGGTGACGAGATTCACAGTGGTCCGATCGCTAAGCAGCCGGAAACAGCTTCCAGCGCCCCGGCCGGAATGCCACCCGGCTCTTTTGTGCCGCCGGATGATCGACCGGCAGTTCGATCTCGACCCGCTGGCGTTCGCCACCGATTTCGAGCTCCACGCGCCGTGTGCCGGCAACGCGGCGGCTGGCGGCCACGGTGCCGGCGATGCAGCCGCTGCAGCCGTCCAGCAGTTCGACATCATGCGGGCGAAAATACAGCATCGCATCGCCCTGGGGCGCGTGCGGCGCCGACAATCCGATCGGACGGTCGGCGAGCCAGATCTCGCCATTCTCGATCTTGACCGGAAGCGAGCTCGATTCACCAATGAAGCCGTAGACGAAGGGCGAGTTCGGCGTGTCGTAGATGTCGTCGGCGGTGCCGACCTGCTCGACGCGGCCCTGGCTCATCACCACGACGCGGTCGGCAAGCTCCAGCGCCTCTTCCTGATCGTGGGTGACGAAGACGGTGGTGTGGCCAGTAGCGTCATGGATTTCGCGCAGCCAGCGGCGCAGTTCCCGGCGCACCTGCGCATCGAGCGCGCCGAACGGCTCGTCGAGCAGCAGCACCTTGGGTTCGATGGCCATGGCACGCGCGAGCGCCACGCGCTGGCGCTGGCCGCCCGAAAGTTGCGCCGGATAGCGTTTTTCCAGACCCGACAGCTGGACGAGATCGAGAAGCTCGGAGGCGCGGCGGCGGATTTCGGCCGCGGGCGGCCGCGTCGGCCCGTGCCGCACCTTGAGACCGAAGCCGATATTGTCGGCCACCGTCATGTGCCGGAACAGCGCGTAGTGCTGGAAGACGAAGCCGACATTGCGTTCCTGGATCGACTTTTGCGAAGCGTCCTCGTCGCCAAAGAAAATTTTTCCACGCGTCGGGCGCTCCAGCCCGGCGATCAGCCTGAGCAAGGTCGTCTTGCCGGAGCCGGACGGTCCGAGCAACGCAATCAGTTCGCCCGACTTGATGTCGAGCGACACGTCGTGGAGCGCCGGAAACCGCTCGAATTCCTTGCGCACATTGGCAACGCGAACTTCCATGCAATGAACCTTCTAATGTCCGCGCGTCGCGGCGAGTTCGGCGCCGTAGCGCATCTCGAGCAGAGTTTTCAAGACCAGCGTGACGAGCGCCAGCCCGGCAAGCAACGAGGCGACGGCGAAGGCGCCGACGGCATTGTATTCGTTGTAGAGGATTTCGACATGCAGCGGCATGGTGTTGGTCAGGCCGCGTATGTGGCCCGACACCACCGAAACCGCGCCGAACTCGCCCATGGCGCGCGCATTGCACAGAAGCACGCCGTAGAGCAGGCCCCATTTGACATTGGGCAAGGTCACATACCAGAACGTCTGCCAGCCATTGGCCCCGAGCGAAAGAGCCGCTTCCTCGTCGCCATTGCCCTGTTCCTGCATCAGCGGGATCAGTTCGCGGGCGACGAAGGGGAAGGTGACGAAGACGGTGGCCAGCACAATGCCTGGCACGGCGAACAAGATCTGGATGCCATGTGCCTTCAACCACTCGCCGAGCAGCCCCTGGGCGCCAAACAGAAGCACGTAGACCAGGCCCGAAATGACGGGGGAGACCGAGAAGGGCAGATCGATCAACGTGGTCAGGAAGGCCTTGCCCTTGAACTCGAACTTGGCGATCGCCCAGGCGGCCGAGATACCGAAGACGATGTTGAGCGGTACCGAGATCGCCGCGACCAGCAAGGTCAAGCGGATTGCCGAACGGGTGTCCGCATCGCTCAGCGATTCCAGGTAGGTGCCAACGCCCTTGGCGAAGGCTTCCTTGAAAACGATGATCAGCGGCAGCAACAGGAAGACGGCGAGAAAGACGAAGACGACGGTCATCAGCACGGCCCGTGCCGGCCGGCTTTCGGTCACTGCCGCCGAGCGGCTTTCATGGAACGGTTCGTAGGATTTGATCTCGGGCTCAGCCATAGCGCTTGCGGCTCCATGTCTGCACCAGATTGACGATCAACAGCATGATGAACGACAACGCCAGCATGATTGCCGCGATCGCGGTCGCCGCCGGGTAATTGTATTCCTCGAGCCGGATGACGATCAAAAGCGGCGCGATCTCGGATTTGTAGGGCAAATTGCCGGCGATGAAGATGACCGAGCCGTATTCGCCGACGCCGCGCGCGAAGGCCAGCGAGAATCCGGTGATGATGGCCGGCGCCAAGCCTGGAAAGAGCACGCGGGTGATGATCTGAAAGCGGCTGGCGCCAAGCGTGGCGGCGGCTTCCTCCACTTCCTTGTCGATCTCTTCCATGATCGGCTGCACGGTGCGCACGACGAAGGGCAGGCCGATGAAGATCAACGCGATGACGATGCCGAGCGGCGTGTAGGCGACCTTGATGCCGAGCGGCATCAGCAGCTTGCCGATCCAGCCATTCGGCGCGTAGAGCGTGGTCAGCGCGATGCCAGCCACCGCCGTCGGCAGCGCGAATGGCAGGTCGACCATGGCATCGACGATGCGGCGGCCGGGAAAACGGTAGCGCACCAGCACCCAGGCGACGAGCGTGCCGAAAACGACATTGACGACAGCCGCGATGAAGGCGGTGCCGAAGCTGATTTCAAGTGCGTTGAGCGTGCGGCGATCGGTGGCGATGGCCCAGAAATCGGCCCAGCCGAGAGCGGCCGAACGCCAGATCAGCCCGGATAGCGGGATGAGGATGATGAGGGTGAGGTAGGCAAGCGAGAAGCCGAGCGTCAATCCGAAACCCGGAATGACGCTCGGCTGTCTGAACCGCCACCCCGCCTGCGCGGGTGCTGTGGTCATGTCGTCCCGATCTAGGTTTTAGCTCACTGGGCCGGTTTGTAGATCTGGTCGAATATACCACCGTCGCCGAAATGATAAGGCTGTGCCTTCTTCCAGCCACCGAAAAGCGGGTCATCGATGGTGATCAGCTTGATAGGCGGCAGCTTGGCGAGATCCTCAGGCGGAACCAGTTCGGGCTTGGACGGCCGGTAGTGGTTCCTGGCGATGATGGTCTGGCCTTCCTTGGAGTAGAGGTAGCTCAGATAGGCCTCGGCCACCTTGCGCGTGCCCTTGGCGTCGACATTGGCATCGACCACCGCCACCGGCGGCTCGGCCAGGATCGAGGTCGGCGGATAGACGACGTCGAAATTGTCGGCGCCAAACTCGTCGAGCGCCAGATAGGCATCGTTTTCCCAGGCGATCAGCACGTCGCCCAGGCCTTTTTGCGCGAAGGTCACGGTCGAGCCGCGCGCGCCGGTGTCGAGCACGGGAGCATTGGCGTAGAGCTTGCCGACGAATTCCTTGGTCTTGGCTTCGTCGCCGCCATCGTTGGCGTTGGCATAGGCCCAGGCCGCGAGATAGTTCCAGCGCGCGCCGCCCGAGGTCTTGGGGTTAGGCGTGATCACCTGCGTGCCGTCCTTGATCAGATCGTTCCAGTCGTGGATGCCCTTGGGATTGCCCTTGCGGACAAGGAAGATGATCGTCGAGGTGTAAGGCGCTGAATTGTTCTCGAATTTGGTGCGCCAGTCGGGATTGATCTTCTTTGACTTGGAGACGATGGCGTTGATGTCGCCTTCGAGCGCCAGCGTCACCACATCGGCGTCCAGGCCGTCGATCACGGCGCGGGCCTGGGCGCCCGATCCGCCATGTGACTGCTGGATGGTCACCGTCTCGCCGGTCTGTGCCTTCCAATGGGCGGCGAAGGCCTCGTCATAGGCCTTGTAGAGCTCGCGCGTCGGATCGTAGGACACGTTGAGAATGGTGGTGTCGGCAAACGCGAAACCGAGCGTGCCGAACTGGACAGATGTGGCGACCAGTGCGCCGAGCAGTTTTCGGAAATGAGGTTTGGTCATTTCTGCCTCCGTTGAACCCGCGCCAAATCTACCGAATTGATAGAAATAAGATGCATTGAATGTTTGCCTTTTTTGCCTTCCTGAAGAAAATCTTCGGCGATCTGTCGCGGCAATGGGAAAATATTTTCCTTGCAGCTGCGCCGCACCGGAGCCGGTCCGCCATCCGGCCTATCTAGGGATGCACGGCTGCCGGGCAAGTCTGCGTTGGGCAGCTTACTCGGCGGTCACGGAGAAATCGAAGCGCTGCTTGGGAAATGGCTCGTGGGCGAGCGCAAAATGCCACCATTCGCGGGCATAGTTCTTGAACCCGCCAGCACGCATGGCATCGACGAGCAGCTTGCGGTTTGCCGCAGCTTCGGTGCCGAGCGGGCGATGCGCGGTCTCGCTCATCGTGTCGAAACAATCGAAGCCGGTGCCGAAATCGAGGGTGTTGGCATCGACAGCGCCGCAGGCCGGTTTCGGCACAGACGGACTGTCGGCAGGCGCGATAGCAACATCGACGGTTGAGCCGCGAGAATGTGCCGACTGCCGGGCGACGTAGCCCTCGGTGATGAGGTCGCTGCGCTTGATCTTCGGATACCACTGCGGATCCGGCGGTCCACCCGCTGTCGTCCAATCGCCCATGTCGGCCACCGCGCGGGCAGGGCGGTAGCAGTCGAACACGACCAGCGTCATGCCCCTGGCGATCATCGCCTTCTGAACGCTGGAGAGTGCCTTCGCCGCCTCCTCGGTGAGAATGCAGACAGGTGCGTTGTAGCCGTTCACCTTGCGGTGCAGGAAATTGTTGGAGCTGGCGTAGCGAACGTCCTGGCGGATGGATGGGGCGATATCGGAGAGGCGGACGAAGCCGGCAGGGAGGGGATCGGCGAAGGCAGAGTGGGTGACCATCAGCAATGTGACGAGAATGGCTGCGACCTGGCGCAGGACATAGCCAAGCAGGCCCCCCTCTGCCCTGCCGGGCATCTCCCCCTCAAGGGGGGAGATCGGCAACTTTGACGCCGAGCTCAGTCGTCGAACGTTGGCGAAATCAACGAGGAAGTCCGATCTCCCCACTCGAGGGGGAGATGGCCGGCAGGCCAGAGGGGGGCGCCTCGCACCAGGCATCAGGCGAGCTATCCTTCTATCCCGGCCTCAAAAAGCCAATGCGCTGAATCCCTTGACGCACCCTACTCAACGAACACTTTCACACTCGCCGCTCGTCCAGCCGCATCGATGACGGTCAGCGTCGAGTAACCCGCGCCGTCGGGCTGCCATGTCGCGGTGCGGCGGCGGTCGAGGCCGATGAGCGGCTTGCCGTTGGCCAGCCAGCGGAACGGCGCACGGCCACCTTGCAATTTCAGCACCAGCGGCGAGGCGTCGGCCGAATTGGTGGCGAGATCGACGCGGGCGCCGTCCGGCGGGAAAATGATGGTCGGCGCGGGTTCGGTCGGCATCGCCTGCACCAGGCCATCCGCGCCGGCGCCGAAGCGGGCAAGCGTCACCGGAAGGTCCTCGCGCTTGGGGGTAAAGACGCCAGGCGGTTTGCCCGGCAGCGGCACGGTCGCCAGCCCCGAGCGGACAAAGCCTTCGAACAGAATCGGAGCGGCCGAGACATAGCCGGAAAGACCCGGCACCGCGCCGGCATCGGGCCGGCCGACCCAGACACCCAGCACATAGCGGCCGTCGAAGCCCACCGACCAGGCGTCACGGTAGCCGTAAGAAGTGCCGGTCTTGTAGGCGATGCCACGCTGCAAAGCGCCTTCGGGTGGCTTCACACCCGAGAGGATGTCGATGATCTGCCAGTTGGCCTGGTCGTTGAGGATGGTGGTGGTCGAACTCACGGCGTTGGCCGGTTCGGTGCCGTCGCGCAGCGAGTGCGTCTTGCCGCCATTGGCGAGCCCTGTGTAGAGCTGGACCAGGTCGCGCAGCGTGACGCCGACGCCGCCGAGGCCGATGGCCAGGCCCGGCGCTTCGTTGACCGGCAAGATCGGGTTGACGCCCGCCTGGCGGAAGCGCGCTGTCAGCCGCGCCGGGCCGACCGCGTCGAGCACGCGGATCGCCGGCACGTTGAGCGACAGTTGCAAAGCCTGGCGGATGCTGACATCGCCCTGGTAGCCCATGTCGAAATTCTTCGGCCTGTAGCCGCTGAAATCAACTGGGCTATCCTCTATCAGCGTTTCCTGCGCCACCAGTCCCTGCTCGAAGGCGAGGCCATAGATGAACGGCTTCAGCGTCGAGCCGGGCGAACGCACGACCTTGGTCATGTCGATCCAGCCGGAACGGCTGGCATCGAAGAAATTGGCCGAGCCGACCTCGCCCAAAATCTCGCCGGTGCGGGCGTCGGCCAGCACCATGGCGACGGAGAGACGCGGCCCGAGCTTGGTGGCGGCGTCGCGCGCCACCTGTTCCAGTCCTTGCTGGACGCTTTTGCGGATCGTCAGCTTGAGCGGCTGACCGGGGAGGGCCTTGGGAAGCATCGCATAGGAGGCATGCGCGGCAAGCGCCGGCAAGGTGCGCCGCAACCCTGACACATCGTCGAGTGCCGCGCGTGCCGCCTCGCGTTCGCCGGTCAGGCCTGATGAGACCATGCGGGCGAGCACACGATCGCGCGCTGCATGGGCGATCTGGAGATTGCGGTCGGGCCGGCGCTTTTCCGGCAGTTGGGGGAGGGCGACGAGAAGGGCGGCCTCGGAAACGGTCAGCCGCTTCGGTTCTTTGCCGAAATAGGCGAGCGAAGCGGCGCGCACGCCCTCCAGATTGCCGCCATAGGGCGCCAGTGTCAGGTAACGCTCGAGGATCTCGCGCTTCGACAGCCGCCATTCGATCTGGATGGCGCGCAACATCTGCTTGATCTTGGAGCCGAGGCTGCGGCTCTCGCGCGGCTCGATCAGGCGGGCGAGCTGCATAGACAGGGTCGAGCCGCCGGAGACGATGTGGCCGCTGGTGGCGAACTGGCCGGCGGCGCGGGCCAGCGCCAGCACATCGACGCCCTCATGGTCCCAGAAGCGCTTGTCCTCATAGGTGACCAGCATGTCGACGAACTGCTTGTCGACCTGGTCGAGCCGGGTTTCGAGCCGCCAGTAGCCGTCCGGGGTGGCGAAGGCGCGCAACAGCTGGCCGTCGCGGTCCTGGACTTCGGTGGAGACGGTGAGCTTTTCAGGAAGCGGAGGCGGGAAGGCGCGGTCGAGCTCCCAAAGCGCGGCGACGGCGATTGCCGCTAGTCCGGCTAGGGACGCTCCAGCAATAACCGCCCGGCAAAGGATTCTCTTGGAGAGCATGGCGCTGGCCTCATCCGCCTGCCGGCACCTTCTCCCCGCATAGGGGCGGGGAGAAGGTAGCTGTGATGAACGCAACCGCCATGTGCATGATCGTTACCATCAGCACCTTACGGTGCCTTGATCTCCATCATACCGGTGGCGGTGCGGGCCGAATATTGCGGCCGGTACATGTCCTCCACCGTTGCCGCCGGATGGGCGTAGGTGCCCGGCGTCACGGCGCGCACGACATAGGCAAGCGTCAGATTGTGGTCGTGGTCGCCGTCGGCCGGGTTGAATGCCGCGACGAAGCGGTCGTCGCGGAATTCCAGATGCGCGGCGTCGGTCTGTGCCAGCCAGGAGAAGTTCGACAGCTGGGCGCTGGAAACCAGGCCTGGATTGTCGATCTCGAAGCCGGCCGGCAACAGGTCGGTGACCAGCAGGCGCGACGGCCAGCTGTTCTGCTCGGTGACCTTGAGCACGACGACATAGCGTTCGTTCTGGGTCGCCTCGGTCACATTGGCTTCGGTGCCGTCGAGCTTGTAGTAGGTGCGGTTGATGGTGAAGCCGTCGCCGCCGGCCGGCAAGGGCTGGATCGGCGACGCCAGGGTAGTGACGACGGCCTGCAGCGGGGGCTTGCCGGTGTTGGCGATTTCGAGCGGGCTGTCGACCAGTTCCGAGCCGTTCACCTGGTTGGAATAGCCGCCGGAATGCGGCGCGCCATTGACGGTCAGCGTGATCGAATCATTGCCCTCCTTCAGCGCGCGGGCCGCCAGCAGCATCCAGGAATCGTCCTGGGTGCTGGTCCAGCGGGCTTCGGCGCGTTTCCTGGTCACCAGCTTGATAAGCTCGGGCACGATGGTCGATACCGGCTTCGATTCCGCCGCCAGCGACAGCATCGCCGCGCCGTCACGCAACGCCGAGCCGTAGTCGGAGCGGTACCAGTCGTAGTCGGTGCTCGACTTGGCGAGCTGCAGCGCGGTCTTGAACGTCGCCTCCGAACGCTGCGTGTCGCCATAGAGCGCCAGGCTCGCCGCCAGCTGGGCAACGGCCATCGGGCTCGAAAACGCTTCGAGCTGGGTGTCGGCGTAGTAGCGCAGGTCGCCGATCGAGGCCTTCTTGTTGCGGGCCAGCACATAGAGGGCGTAGGCGATCTCGCTGCCACGGTCCTGTACGCTCTGGTCGTAGCCGAGCGAGTTCTGCAGGTTGTTCAGGGCCTGGTTCATCGCAAGAGCCGGCACGTCGTATTTCTGCTCCCGTGCCCTGGTCAGGAACTCGCTGACATAGGCGTCGAGCCACAAATCGCCGGAGCCCGGACCCCACAGGCCGAAGCTGCCGCTCGAGGACTGGTAGCTCAGGACCTTGTAGATCGCATCCTGGATGCGGCCGTGCAGGTCAGGGTCGCTTTCCATGCCGATGCCCGATGCCATCTCGTTGACGTAGAGAAGCGGCATGGCGCGGCTGGTGGTCTGCTCGGCGCAACCATAGGGGTAGCGATCGAGCGTCATCAGCAGCGACGGCACGTCGAAGGCCGCCGCCTGCGAAACGCCGACGCTGACCGAAGCGCCCTCAAGCAGGCTTGCGGCCAGCAGTTCCTTGTCGACGCGCAACGCGCCGCCATTGCCCTTGAGATCGACGACAAGGCGCGTGGTGACCGGCAATTGGGCCGGGCGCACCGGCACATAGAGCGTCTGCTCGACCTTGGTGCCGTCGGCGTGTGCCAGCTTGATGGTGAGCGACGCATTGCCCGCCGTCTTTGCGATCAGCGGTACCGTCAGGGTCTGGCGCTTGCCCTGGGCGAGCGTCAGCTTCTGGGGCAGGGGTTTGTCGCCTGTCGACAGGTCGCCCGTCGTGTCGATCGACAGCGCATAGTCGCCGGCGGGGCCGTCCGTGTCCGCTACGTCGAGCCGCATGACGGCATTGTCGCCAGGCGCCAGGAAGCGCGGCAGGCCGGCGGTGATCACTACGGGATCACGTACGATCACGTCCGACTGGGCATGACCGACCGCCTCCTTGGTCCAGGCGACGGCCATGACGCGCACGGTGCCGTTGAACTGCGGAATGTCGAAGTCGATCCGCGCCTTGCCATTGGCATCGAGCTGGACCGGGCCGGAGAAGAAGGCGACCAGCTTTTCGGTGGGCGGGCTGCCTTGCGCCTGCATGTTGGCGCCGTCGCCACCAGTCCTGAGCTTGCCGGCGGTGCCCAGCGAGCCATCGATCAGGCGGCCGTAGATGTCGCGGATCTCCATACCCAGCATGCGCTGGCCGAAGAACCAGGTCTCCGGATCCGGCGCCTTGTAGTTGGTCAAATTGAGGATGCCTACATCGACGGCGGCAACCATGACATAGGCGTTTGTGCCCGGCTGCACGCCGGCCACGGAAACCGGGATCGACAGCTGCCGGCGCGGCATGGTCTTGTCCGGCGGCGTGAGCGTGATGGCGAGCTTCTTGGCGCCCGGATCGACGGTCAGCCATTTCACGCCGATGGCGCGGGCGGGCATGCGCGTTTCCTGCGCATCGCCCGGCCGGAACAGGGTTGCGGTGACATAGGCGCCGGCGCCCCAGTCGTCACCGACCGGGATGTCGACGGTGCTGCCGCCAGCCGGCACGGTCGCCGTGATGGTCTTCAGCAGCTTGTCGGAGCCGATGTTGATCAGAAGTTCGCCAGCAAAATGCGGCGAGATTTTCAGCTTGGCCACTTCGCCGGCGGCATAATTATCCTTGTCCAGGGCAATCTCCAGGCCGTCGGGCGTTTCTGTGGTGGTCGAGGCGACATACCAGCCGGCGTCGAACTCATAGCTGGTGGCGGGCCCCTCCGGGTCCGATGTCTCGACCTCGAGCCTGTACTGGCCCCAATCGACCGGTACGGAGACGGTTGCGTCGCGATCGGCGGCGAGGTCGACCTGGCCGTTGGCGATCGACTTGGTCAAGCTCACCGGCTCGTAGTTCCAGGAATTGTTGGAGCGGTACCACTGATAATTGCGTTCGACCTTGACCAGCGTCCACTGCGCGCCTTTCAGCGCCTCGCGCTTGCCGTCGGGATCGACGGCGATCAGGCTGAACTTGGCCGTGCCGCCTTGCGGCACTTCACCGTCGGCGAAGTCCGGACGGATGCCGATCATATGGCCTTGCGGGCGGATGCCGATGTTGAGCGAGCGCTCGATGGCGCGGCCGCCGGTTTCGCGCATGCGCACCGTCACCTTGCCGTCGACCAGCTTGGTGGTCGAGGGCAACTGGTCGACGGTAACAGGGAAGGTCGCCTTGCCGTCATCGCCAACCACCGGCAGATCGGTGAGCGGCGTGACCGTGGGCTCCGCCGACTGCTCGTCGGCGAGGCCGAAGGAAAAGTTGGGGAAGCGGTCCCAGTCGCGCGACGTCGACAGCGTGAGTTCGCCTTCCAGCGCCAGCCCCGCCGCCGGCGCGCCGTAGAGGAAGCGGCCGTCAATGTCGATGTTGGCGGTTTCGCCCCGCGCAATCTCCTGCTTGTCGGCCTTCATGTCGAATTCGATGCGATCCGGCACGAAGTCCTCGACCAGGAACATCTGGCTGGCAACCGCCGGCTGCTTTGGATCGGTATGGATCGACACCGACCATGTGCCGCGCATGGCGTTGGGTTCGAGCGGCAGGTCGACGGCGTGGCCGCCGGCCGAGGCGCCGTCGCTGACGATGCGGCGGTCCTCGACGCCATCGGGACGCGAGAAGATGAAGGTCAGCGGCAGGTTCTCGACCGCCTTGGCCGCACCGTCGCGGGCAAGGGCGGCGACGTGGACGTCCTCGCCGGCGCGGTAGATGCCGCGTTCGGTCCAGGCAAAGACGTCGAGCGCGCCCGGTGCGGCGCGTCCGGTGACGCCACGGTCGGACAGGTCGAAGCCGGCCTTGGCCATGTCGAGGAAGACGAAATCATTGTCGCCCTGCTTGGCCATCAGCACGGCCGGCACCATGCCGCCGTCACCGCGCGTCAGGCCGGGGTTGAAGACGGCGTGGCCGTTCGCATCGGACGTCGCGGTGCCCAGAACCTCGTTGTTTCGGGCAACCAGCGTCAGTTCGGCACCCGCTATCGGCTTGGCGCTGCCCAGCGAACGGGCAAAGACATTGAGCCCGTCCTGGCCGGTATAGGTCGACAGGCCAATGTCGGAGACGACGAACCACTGCGTGGCCAGCGAACCGTAGTCGTCGCTCTTGTCGTTGACGGGCTGTGCTGTCAGCACGTAGACGCCGGGCTTGCGCTGCGGCAGCGCTTCGTCGACCGGGAACGAGGTGGTGACCTCCTTGTTGAGGTCATTGACGATGTCGAGCTGGCCCTGCCAGACCGGCGCGCCCATCTGCTCGGAAATGTTGGAGATGTCATAGCCGTCGAGCTGGTGCAGGAACTGATAGCCCGACAGAAGCTGCGCCAGCGAACGATCGCCGATGCGGTAGAGCTTCATTTCGGCGGCGTTCATGTTGACGGTGACGACCGGGATGCCGCGGCGCGCGCCGGCCGGCAGCACGAAGCTGTCGCCGGTGAAACGGGCGGACGGCGCGCGGTCCTGCACGTAGATCGACAGCACCACGGGGGCGGCGCTCACTTCGCCGATCGCCGCCGGCAGGCCGGCGCGGAAGGTGACGTCATAGTGCTGGCCGTGTTCGAGCCCTTCGACGCAGATCTGCTTGTCCTTGGCCTCGACGCCCTTGGGCGGCGCGTTGTCGACGGTGACGAACTGCGTGTAGTCGACGCCGGTCTTGACCAGATCCTCGGAGAATTGCGCGCAGATGCGCGGCGCGCTGGTGTCGGCATCGACAGAGTGATCGATGACACGGAACCCCTTGCGGGCCTTCAGATCGGCATAGTCGGCCTGCACCGCGGGTGCGCTTTCCAACGCAAGGCTGGCCTCATAGGCCTGGAGCGCCGGCCGGTAGAGATCGCGCTTGTCGAGACCATTGCCGAGCAGCGCCAGCACTTCGGCGCGCGTCTTGGTGGTGCGCAGCAGCTTGTAGGCGTTGAAGGCGGCCGATGTGCCGTTTGCCGGCAAAGTCGAGGCTTCGGAGGTGTTCGCGGCAGGCTGCACGGCCAGCGTTTCGCGCGCCAGCCTGAGCCAGAGCTGGCCATCGTCAGGCATGACCGAGACAGCGGCCTCGTATCTCTGCATGGCGGCGCGATGATCGCTGGCCAATACGGCCTGTTCGGCGGCATTGGTCAGCGCCGCCATGCCCTCAGTCGGCTTGTCGAAGGCCGGGCCAAGCAGCTTGTTGCGGTATTGCTGGGCCTGGTCGGCCATCCAGTTGGGGAAGAAGGCGAGTTCCGGCGGCGCGCCGATATCGGGATCGCCGTCGATGTTGACGACCTTGCCGGCGATCGCGCCGGTGAAGGATTTCAACTGGTTATAGTCGGATTTGAGAAAGCACCATTTGGCCTTGGTGTTGTAGGTGAAGGCGCGGCAGGCCGGATCGCCCAGACATGTCGTCTTGCACTGGTCGAGCGTGACGTTCTGGTCCGACCTGAGGTCGAAACCGAAATAGTCGGAATTGTCGGTCGTTGCGATTCGCCGGGCCTCGGCCGCTTGCGCGACGCTGCCCCAGGCAAAGAAGAGAAGGACGAGAATCGACAGACCACGAGCCGCGCGCATTGCCATTACACCCTCCAGACAATTGCAGACGTCCGGGCATGATCAAGCTTCAGTCAGGCTTGTCAACGCGCGAACGCGGCAGGTGCCGCCTGCCAACGGTTTATTTTCCGGCCAAGGACCGGTATGCGGACAGTAACCTCCATAGGACAGGGGATCACGCATTCTTGCGGAAACGCAGAAGGTGTGAATTCCAAGCCCGTCCTATTTCAGACAATTGGATTGTGGCCCCTTTACGAGCGCTTCAGAACTTCATTCCAATTTTAGGTTTACGAACTAGGTTATCTTAATGCCGGCGCATGAAGAGCAGATGTCAGGAGGGACCGCGCCAGGGCGCGTGCTTCCGCGCGCCCTGCTTTTGGCCATGCTGTGTTCGTCGGCGCTGCTTTGCGAAGCGAGGCACGCGGCCGCGTTCGAGCTTTTCGGCATCAAGCTGTGGGGATCCTCCAGCGACGAGGACGCCGATATTGCCGATCCCCTGCGTTACGCGGTGACCATCTCCGCACCCGATGCCGACAAGGACCTCGTCAAGAAGCTCGAAAACGCCTCGGCTCTGAAAGGCGATGAGGACCGGCCGGTTTCGGGCTCGCTCGGGCTGATGGCCAAGGCGCGCAGCGACCGTGAACAGCTGGTCGCCGCACTTTATGCCGATGCCCGTTATGAAGGCGTCGTCACCATCACCATCGACGGCAAGCCGCTCGACGAACTGCCGCCGGACGCCGAATTCAAGGGTCCGCAGCCCATTCCGGTGGCGATCACTGTCGCCGCCGGCCCCAAATTCACTCTTGGCAATATCAGGCTGGAGGGCGATGCTGCGGGCCTGATGAGCGCCGACTATGGGCTGATAGCTGGTGGCGACGCCGGATCGGGCGCGGTGCTGAAGGCCGAGGCGCTGATCGTGCGGACGCTGAAGGAGCAGGGCAGGCCGCTGGCCAAGGTGACCGACCGGCAGATCGTCGCCGACCATGCCACCTCGACACTCGACGTGACGCTGACGGTCGCAGCCGGGCCGGTCGCCGGCTATGGCGCGACCACCGTGGAAGGCACCGAGAAGGTCGACCGCGACTTCACCGAATACATGACCGGGCTGAAGCGCGGCAAGCAGTACTCGCCGCAGGAGATCAGCGACGCGCGCGACAGGCTGCTGGCGCTCGAGGTCTTCAACAGCGTGACGTTCAAGGAAGCCGACAAGCTCGACGCCGAAGGCAACATCCCGATCGACGTCCAGGTCAGCGAGCGCAAACCGCGCTTCTTCGGGCTCGGCGGCACCTTCTCGAACACCGAGGGGCTTGGCCTGGAGGGGTACTGGGGCCATCGCAACCTGTTTGGCCGTGCCGAAAAGCTGCGCATCGACGGCGCCATCAGCGGCATCGGCAGCAACAATCTGTCCGAACTGAACTACAATGCCGGCATCATGTTCGAGAAACCCGGCGTCATCGGGCCGGCGTCGAAATTCTTCGCCAGCGTGAAGACCGTGCTCGAGCATCCGGACGCATACGACCATTTCTCGGTCAAGGGCAGCACCGGCCTGTCCTACGAACTCGACAAGAGGCAGACCGTATCGGCCGAGGTCGCGCTCGATTATTCGCGCATCCACGACGCTTTCGGCAAGCACACCTACCTGATCGCCAGCATTCCGCTGCAATATGTCTATGACAACAGGGACAGCAGGCTGAATCCGACCAGGGGCTTCAGGGTGCTCGCCTATGCCGAGCCGAGCTACGACATATTGAGTGGTGCCGCCTTCCTCAAGCTGAAGGGCGAGGGATCGGCCTATCAGTCGCTGGACACGGCCTCGAAATTCGTGCTTGCCGAGCGTGTCGCCATCGGCTCGATCGTCGGTACCGGGCTGCAGAGCGTCCCGGCCGACCGGCGCTTTTATTCCGGCGGTGGCGGCTCGGTGCGCGGCTATGCCTATCAGGGCATCGGTCCCAAGGATTTCACCGGCCAGCCGATCGGCGGCCTGTCGTTCTTCGAGACCTCGGTGGAGATGCGCATCGCCGTCACCGACACGATCGGCATCGTGCCCTTCGTCGATGCCGGTACGGTGTCGACCAAGTCGGTTCCCAATTTCTCCGACGTCAAAGTCGGTGCCGGCGTCGGTCTTCGCTACGTCACGCCGTTCGGACCGTTGCGCATTGACGCGGCCGTGCCGCTCAACCGTGATCCCGGCGACCCGCATTTCGGCATCTATGCCGGCATTGGCCAGGCGTTCTGACGATGAAAACGGTCTGGCGCATCCTTCGCATTGTCCTCTACACGCTGCTGATCGTGCTCGCGGGTGCGATCGGCGCGCTCGTCGTGCTGACCAAGACCGAGCGCGGGCGCGACAACCTCGCCGGCATCATTTCGCGGCTGGCCTCAAGCGATGATCGCAAGGTTACCGTCAGCGGTATCGACGGCATCTGGTCGGGTAATCTCAGCGTCGACCATGTCGTGCTGGAGGACCGCGAGGGCGCCTGGCTGGTGGCGCGCAAGGTAGCCGTCGACTGGTCGCCGACGGCGCTGCTGTCGAAAAGCTTCAGCGCCGATCGCATCGCGGCCGAGCGCATCGAACTGGCACGCCTGCCGGTGGCCGGTACGCGGCCGCCGGCGCAAAGCGGCACGACGACGCTGCCGGTCTCCATCGACATCAAGCAGATCGACCTGCCGGAAATCGCGCTTGGCGAGCAGCTGGCCGGCAGCGGCATCGCCGAGCTCGCAGCCAAGGGAATGCTCAAGGCCGATGCCGCGCCACTGGCGGTCCAGACGGTGCTCAACGTCACCCGCCACGACGGTAAACAGGGCAATGTCGATGCCAAGATCCATTTCGCACCCGCCGACAACAAGCTGGACCTCGACCTCAAGGCGTCGGAGCCGGCCGGCGGCATCATTGCCAATCTGCTCAAGCTACCGGATGCGCCACCGGTCGATATCGCGGTTTTGGGCAGCGGGCCGCTTGCCAACTGGAGTGGTGTCGGTACCTTCCTCGTCGACCATCGGATCGTCACCCAGCTCACCGGCCGCCATCAGCTCACCGACAAGGGCAATCATGTCGAGGCAAAGGGCGACGGCGATTTTGCGCGCTTCCTGCCGGAAAACCTGAAGTCGCTGTTTGCCGGCAAGACCAGCTTCGATATCGCGGGTACCGCCACATCGGCTGGCGGCATCAGCATCGACCGGGCCAGCATCGAGAGCGATGCGGTGCACGGCACCGCCTCCGGCATAGCCGATCCCGCCGGCGCCAGCGACCTGTCGGTCGAACTCGCCGCCAAGGGCCCGCCCGTGGTGATCAGCGTCGGCAGCAAGGCGCAGCCGATCACGCTCGCGATCAAGAACGCCACCGCGCGGGCCTTCGGCGACGGCAAGGCGCCGATCGTCGACATTGGCGCCTCCTTCGTTTCGATCGTCGTCGGCGGCACGCGGCTGGACGATCTGGCGGCGCAAATCCATTCCGATGGTTTCGATATCCAGAACCGCGCCGGCCCGGTTGCCGTCAAGCTGGAGGCTGGCGGCCTGAAAACCGACGTCGCGACGTTGGCGCCGCTGGTCACCGGCAAGGTCAATGTCGATCTGGCCGGTTCAATCAGCAAGGACGCCATTGTTGCCATCGACCAGGGTACGCTGCGCTCCGATGCGCTCAATGCGTCGCTGACGGCGACGGTAGCGCTCGCCGACATGTCGATGCAGCTCAAAATGAACGCCGATGCCGTGGCGACCGCGTTCCCGCAGCAGATCGCCTCGGTGCTCGGCGGGCGGGTGAAATTCTCGGCCACGGCATCGCGCGATCCGCAGGGCTCTTTCGCCGCGAACTCGATCGAACTCACTTCGGGATCGCTCAGCGCCAGCGGTACGGCCAGCATGCAAGGCACGGATATCCAGGCCGACATCAAGGGCAAATTGGGTGACGTTTCAGTGTTGTCGCCGACGGTCGGCGTACCGGTTACCGGCGGGGTCGATTTCGCACTGTCGGCATCCGGCGCGATCACCGCGCCGGATTTCACTGTTAGCGCCGACAGCGACAGCCTGACCGCTTCGGGCCGCACGGTGAAGGCCATCAAGCTGACTGCCAGCGGCAAGGCCGACATAACGAACCCTTCCGCCAATGTCTCGCTGACCGGTGCCGTCAACGACCAGCCGCTCGACATCAAGGCGGCCCTGGTGACCAGCGAGGGCAAGCGTTCGATCAACGGCTTCCTGGTCTCGCTGGGCGACAACAAGGTCTCGGGCGACCTGGCGCTCGACGACAAGTTCATGCCCTTGGGAACGCTGACGCTCGCCGCGCCGGCAATCGACCAATTGGCCGCGCTGGCCGGCCAGGCGGTGACCGGCGACATCAACGGCACCATCCTCTTCGCCAAGGACGGCGACGCACCCTCCATTGCCATCGATGCCAAGAGCACGTCGGTCGCGCGTGGCGAGGTGACGGCCAAAGCGATCGCCATCAATGCGCTGATCGCCAATTATCTCAAGGCGCCGGCGATCTCGGGCACCATCAAGGCCGATGCGGTCACTTCGGGAAGCACAGAAATCAGCGGCATCGGCGTCGATCTCAAGCGCGACGGCGACTGGACCGATTTCACCGGCGGCGCCACGATCGCGGGCATTCCGGCGACCGCTGCCGGCCGGGTGAAGATCGCCGGGGGCACCACCAGCGTCGAGATTGCCTCGGGCGACGCCACTATTCGCGGGATCAAGGCGGCGATTGCCGAACCGTCGGCTCTGACCATCGCGGACGGCACGGCCAACATCGACAAGCTGGCGCTCGATATTGACGGCGGCAAAGTGGCGCTTTCGGGCAGCGCCGGCGAGACGCTCGATCTGGCGGCACAGGTCTCCGCTTTGCCTGCCACGCTTGCCAATGCGTTTTTGCCAGGCCTGGATGCTACGGGAACGCTTGATGGTATCGCTGAAGTGAGCGGCGCCCCGGCAGCTCCCGACATCCGGTTCAACGCGAAACTGGCCGGCGCCGAGACCAGCCAGACCCGGCAGGCAGGGCTCGGACCACTCGCCGTCGATGCGGTCGGCAGCTACACCATTGCCGGCGGCGTCGCCCTCGACCGTGCCACCCTCTCCGGCGAGAAGGTCTCCGGCCAGGCCGCCGGCACCATCAACCCGAACGGGGCCAGCGATTTCGCGATCGATCTGACCTCGTCCGGCCCCAGCCTGCCGCTGACGGTCGGAAGTATCGAGAGCCCAGTCAAGCTCGAGGTCCGATCAGTGTCGGCCAAAATTGCGGGCGAAAGCACGCATGCCCGGCTGGACTTTTCCGCGATCGTGCCTTCGGTCGTCACCAGCCCGGCGAAGGTGGACGGACTTACCCTGACGCTGCACTCGGACGCATTCGATCTCAGGAACCGCGCCGGGCCGGTTTCCGGAACGGTGTCGGTGGACAAGGTTGGGCTCGACAATGCAACGATCGCGCCGCTCATCGCAGGCAAGGTCACGGCGGCGCTCAGCGCCCGGCTGAGCGCCGACGCCGTCGCCATCGACAGCGGCACGCTGAAAAGCGATGCGCTCAGCAGCCAGGTCGCCGGCCAGGTATCGCTGCGTGACGGTGCCATCGATCTCAACCTGAAGGCGGATGCGCCATCGTCGGCCCTGCCGGCGGCGGCACGCGGCATGCTTGGCGACCGCGCCCAGATGAGCGCCACGCTGAAGCGCGAGCCCAACGGCAATCTCAACATAGGCGGATTGAAGCTCACTTCGGGCGCGCTGAGTGCCGACGGCCAGGCAAACCTTGCCGACAACAAGGTGACCGCCGACATCAGGGGAACGCTGAGCGACATCTCGCCATTGTCGAAGGATGCCAAGGGCGCCATCGCTTTTGCGCTGAGTGCGCAAGGGCCGGCCATGGCGCCGGACCTGTCGCTTACCGTCAACAGCGACAAGCTCTCGGTGGCATCGCGCGAGATCATCGGATTGAAGCTCACGGCGACCGGCAAGGCCGATGCCGCCAACCCTGCAGCCAATGTGCAGCTCACCGGCATTGTCGCCGGCCAGGCGCTGCAGGGGAGTGCCGTGCTGGCGACGGCGGACGGCAAGAGCGCCATCAACGGCCTGCTCCTCTCGCTTGGCAAGAACAGGATTTCAGGCGATCTGGCGCTGGACGACAAGTTCGTACCTGAAGGCACCATCTCACTCGACCTGCCCGATATCGGCCCGCTCGCCGCGCTGGCCCTTGAAAAGGCAGAGGGCGATGTGCGCGGCACGATCGCCTTCTCCAGGAATGGCGCGGCGCCCCAGGTCGCCATCAAGGCGGCTTCCGCCTCCATCACGCGTGGCGACCTCCAGGCAAAGACCGTTTCCATCGATGCGCTGATCGCCAACTATCTCGCCGCGCCAGTCATCTCCGGCAAGATCCACGCCGACACCGTCACATCGGGCGGCACCGTGATCAGCGGCATCGATGTCGATTTGAAGCGCGACGGCGACTGGACCGGCTTCTCCGGTGGCGCCACGGTCAAGGGCATTCCGGCGAGGGCCGCCGGCCGCGTGAAGGTGGCCGGCGGCACCACTACGATCGAGCTCGCTTCGGGGCAGGCGACGGTCCAGGGCATCAAGGCGGCCATCGCCCAGGCCTCGACCGTCAGCATCGCCAATGGCACGACGACGCTTGACAGGCTGGTGCTCAACCTTGGCGGCGGCACCGCGACGGTGACCGGCAAGGTCGGACAGGCGCTCGACATCAATGCGGTCCTGGCGCGCGTGCCGATGTCGCTCGCCAACAGTTTTTCGCCCGGTCTCGATGCCGCGGGTTCCATCTCCGGCACGGTGAAGGTGACGGGCGCACCGGCGAGCCCCGCCGTTGCCTTCAACATCGACGCGGCCGGCGTGCAGACATCGCAGACCCGCGGCGCGGGCGTCGGCGCGGTGAGTGTTTCCTCGTCGGGTACCTTTGCTGGCAACAAGCTGACCTTCGACGCCAATATCAGCGACGGAGCCGGGCTTGGCCTCAAGGGCGGCGGCACGGTGACGACGGCGGGCACGCCCGCGCTGGCGCTCGATTTCAACGGTGCCGTGCCATTCGGCCTCCTCGGCGAGAAGCTTGCCGCGCAGGGCCTGGCGCTGACCGGCAACGCCAACGTCAATATTCAGGTGCGCGGTCCGGCGACATCGCCCGTGATCGGCGGCAGCGTCAAAACCTCGGGCGCGCGGCTGGTCGACGCACGCTCGGGCCTTGCGGTCAACGATATCGCGGCGGACGTCTCGATAGGCAACGGCGTTGCCAGGATCAACCGGTTGACCGGAACGCTGTCGACGCGCGGCAGCCTTTCGGCCAGCGGTACGGTTGGCATCAATCCGGCGCAAGGGTTCCCGGCCGACCTGTCGATCAAGCTCACCGATGGCCGCTACACGGATGGACGCGTGGTGACCGCAAACCTGGGCGGCGACCTGACGATCAAGGGGCCGCTGACTTCGGCACCGGCCATCGCCGGCACCGTCAACCTGGCCAAGACCGTCATCACGGTTCCGGACAAATTGCCGGGCTCGCTCTCGGCACTCGACGTCAAGCACAAGAACGCGCCGGGTGCGGTCAGGGCACAGGACAAGGCGCTGCGCCCGGCGACGACCAGCGGCAAGAGCAGTGGCAGCGGCCTTGCGCTCGACGTCACTGTCAATGCGCCGAACCAGATTTTCATCCAGGGCAGGGGTGTCGACGCCGAACTCGGCGGCTCGCTCAAACTGACCGGCCCGGCCTCGTCGCCGCAAGCCGTCGGCACCTTCACCTTGCTGCGTGGCCGGCTGTCGATCCTTGGCAAGCGGCTGACCTTCACCGAAGGCACGGTCGGATTCTCCGGCTCACTGGTGCCTTACCTCAACCTGACGGCGACGACGACCACGACCGGCGCAACCGTCACCATCGTGGTGTCGGGCGAGGCGACCAATCCAAAATTCACCTTCAGTTCAGTGCCGGCGCTGCCGGAGGATGAAGTGCTGGCGCAACTGATCTTCGGGCGGTCGATGTCGAACCTGTCGCCGCTGCAGATCGCGCAACTGGCAGAAGCGGCCGGGCAACTGGCCGGTGTCGGCGGCTCGACGTCGCTGCTGGAGAATCTGCGCGGCGCCATCGGTGTCGACGATCTCGACGTCATCACCGACGATAAGGGGGGCACGGCGGTCTCGGCCGGCAAATATCTCAACGACCGCACCTATGTAACCATCCAGAAGGGCGACAAGCCGGGTTCCGGCAAGGCGACCATCGACCTCAATGTCGGGCGTGGCGTCAAATTGCGCGGCGAGGCGACGGACGCCGGCGAAGCCAAGGGCGGAATATTCTACGAGAAGGAATATTGACGATCTGGCCCTCGTTCTGGCCGCAACTGGCGCTGTCGTAACCGGTGCGAATGTCTCAGTTTAATCGCCCGAAGAGATTTTGGCGAAATCTGGGCGCACTAGCAATTTTGCGCCAAGACTGTCGCTATCACGCGAACTGCCCCCCTTTCAAAGTTGCACATTCGCTAACATGTTCCCAATCCATGTCGTCTTTGACATCATGGCCTGGATGCGGAATGTTAATCGGCGGAAAGCCAACAATGGGAGTTAGTCATGACAATCTATAAGAGCAATGGCGACAGCGTTCCGGATCACATCCTGGCGATGGCCGAAGAAGCCAAGTCGGGCAAGGTCGACCGCCGCGAATTCCTCGCGCTCGCCAGCGTCTTCGGCGCCTCGACGGCCATGGCCTACGGGCTGCTCGGCCTTGCCGCTCCGACCCCGGCCAAGGCCGAGGACGTCCAGGGCAAGAAGGGCGGCGTGCTGAAGGTCGCCATGTCCGTCAAGGATCCCAAGGATCCGCGTACAGCAGACTGGTCCGAGATTTCCAACGCCGAGCGCCAGGCGCTCGAGCCGCTGGTGAAATACACCAAAGAATACACCTTCGCGCCATATCTGCTGGCAAGCTGGGACATCAACGACGACGCCACCGAATACACGCTGCATGTGCGGCCTGGCGTTGAATGGAACAATGGCGACAAGTTCACCGCCGATGACGTGATCTACAATTTCACCCGCTGGGCCGACAAATCAGCGGAAGGCAACTCGATGCCGGGACGCCTTGGCAGTCTCGTCGATGAGACAACCAAGAAGTTGCGCGAAGGGGCGATCGTCAAGGTCGACGACATGACCGTCAAGTTGAAGCTCTCGAAGCCCGACATCGCCATCATCCCGAACCTGTGCGACTATCCCGGCCTCGTCGTCCACAAGACCTTCGACGAGAAGGGCGCCAACTTCAAGAACTGCCCGATCGGCACCGGTCCGTTCGAGCTCGTCTCCTATGATGTCGGCCAGAAGGTGGTCTACAAGCGCCGCACGACCGGCAAGTGGTGGCAGGGCGAAGCCTTCCTCGATGGCGTCGAGTTCATCGACTACGGCACCGATCCGGCCGCGACGGTCTCGGCCTTCGAATCGGGCGAAGTGCAGACCAACCACGAAACCACGGCCGATTACGTCAAGATCATCGAAGGTGTCGGTGCGCCGGCTTCGGAAGTCGTGACCGCGGCCACCGTGGTCTCTCGCTTCAACATCAATGCCAAGCCCTATGGCGACCAGAAGGTGCGCCAGGCGATGTGCCTCGCCGTCGATAATTCGGTCGTGCTGCAGCTCGGCTATGGCAATGCCGGCACGCCGGCCGAAAACCACCATGTCGCGCCGATCCATCCGGAATATGTCGAACTGCCGAAGATCAAGCGCGACATGGCCAAGGCCAAGCAGATGCTGACGGAAGCCGGCGTGATCGATTTCGAGCACGAGCTGATCAGCAATGACGAGGACTACCACAAGAACACCACCGACGCGATCGCGGCCCAGCTGCGCGAGGCCGGCATCAAGGTGAAGCGCACCGTGCTGCCGAGCTCGACCTTCTGGAACGACTGGACGAAATACCCGTTCTCGGAAACCAACTGGAACATGCGTCCGCTTGGCATCCAGGTCATCGCCATCGCCTACCGCTCCGGCGAAGCCTGGAACGAGACGGCCTATGCCAATCCGGACTTCGACAAGAAGGTCAACGAGGCCCTCGGCATCGCCGATGCGGAGAAGCGCAAAGTCGTGATGAAGGACATCGAGACGATGCTGCAGGAGTCCGGCATCATCATCCAGCCTTACTGGCGCAAGCTCTACATCAACATCAAGCCCGAGGTGAAGAACCACTCGATGCACCCCACCTACGAGCACGACTTCGGCAAGGTTTGGCTCGATCAGGCGTGACCCACAGCTTGACGAATACGAGGGGCGACTGGCCCCTCGAATTCGCGGGATCGTCGCCGTTGCACTGGATGCAGCGGCGGCGTGACGTCGCAAGGTTTTCGAAACAGGGTTGACCATATCTGACCCCAACCCGGCCGGCAGGGGGTACAATGTTCTCATTCATCATCAGACGCATCGGCACTATACTGCTCACGATGCTGTGCCTGACGCTGGTCGTTTTCTTCCTCGTCAATCTCGAACCCAATCTGAAGAAGCTGGCGATCAGCCAGACCGAAATGCACACATCGGCCGAGCAGCTCGAAAGCTGGCTGGTCAATCACGGCTACCGCCAGAACTTCTTCGCTCGCTATGGCCAGTGGCTCGGCGTCGTGCCCAAGCAACCGATCACGGATCCGGCGACGGGGAAGACGACACAGCGCTTCTCTTTCTGCAACGACCCGACGGTGCCGACATTCTCCGGTGTCATCGAGGGCGATTTCGGCTGCTCGACCAAATTCAAGACCACGGTTGGGGCCAAGCTGTTCCCTGCGCTCGGCGCCACCGGCATCCTGATGTTCTGGGTGCTGGCGGTGATGGTGCCGGTCTCGCTGCTGATCGGCATCCTTGCCGGCATGCGCGAGGGCTCGCGCACCGACCGCGTGCTGTCGGTCGCGTCGATCGCCTCGACGGCGACACCTGAATATGTGTCGGGCGTCATCTTCACCGTCGTCTTCGCCTCATGGCTCGGCTGGCTGAACGGTTCTGCCGCCTCGGCAAGCCAGGGTATCACCTTCTACAACTTCACGCTGCCGGTCATCACGCTGGCGATCTACGGCATCGGTTACATCGCGCGCATGACGCGCGCCTCGATGGTCGAGGTGATGACGCAGCAATATATCCGCACGGCACGCCTGAAGGGGCTTTCCTTCAAGAGCGTCGTGGTCAAGCACGCGCTGCGCAACGCGTTGATCGCGCCGTTCACCGTCATCATGCTGCAGTTTCCATGGCTGCTCACCGGCGTCGTCATCGTCGAGGTGATGTTCCGCTACCAGGGCTTCGGCTACACGCTGGTCGAGGCCGCGGGCAACAACGACATCGATCTTCTGCTCGGCTGTTCGCTGGTCTCGGTGTTCATCGTCTTGATCACGCAGCTCATTTCCGACGTCGGCTACGCGTTCCTCAATCCGCGCATCCGCGTTCAGTAGGGAGAAGGCGCATGCAAGCTCAATATATCGGCGCCTCCACCATCATCCTCGAAGTGTTCTGGCGCTTCTGGCCGGTCTGGGTCGCGCTTTTCATCGTCATGGGCGCGAGCTTTCTCTACAAGAAGAAGCTGGCGCTCTATGGCCAGCTGTTCGACAGCGGCGTCGGCATAGCGGGCGTCTTCATCTGCCTGTTCTGGCTGTTCACGGCGATCTTCGCCTCGACCATCTCGCCTTTCGATCCGCTCGGCCAGGTCCCGATCATGAAGGACACGCTGCCCGGCGCCATCGAACCGCAATCGGGGCTCGTCTACCTGTTCGGCGGCGACAAGCTGGCGCGCGATGTGTTCTCGCGCATGGTCTATGGCAGCCAGATCGTGCTGATCATCGCACCCGCAGCGACCGGTTTCGCGCTCATGGTCGGCATCACGCTCGGCCTGCCGGCCGGTTACTACGGCGGCAAGATCGATTCCATCCTGTCGTTCCTGGCCAACCTCGTGCTGGCTTTCCCGGTGATCCTGCTGTTCTACCTGCTGGTGACGCCGGGCATCATGGACACGCCGATCCCCTATGCGCTGGCCGGTGTCTTCTTCCTGTTCCCGATCATCTTCTTCAGCGTGCTGTTCTGGACCCGCTACAAGAACCGGCCCGACCGGATCTATATCCTGCTTGGCCTGACGCTGATCATAGGCGGCTGGGTCTACCTCGGCCTTGTCTTCGACAGGGATCCGCTGCACATCGTCCACATCGATCCCAACCAGCTCAACATTTTCGTGGCTGTGGTGTTCGCCTCCAGCCCCGGCGTGTTCCGCATCGTGCGCGGCCTTGTGATGGACATCAAGACGCGCGACTATGTGGCGGCGGCGCAGACGCGCGGTGAATCGCCGTGGTATATCATGCTGTGGGAAATCCTGCCCAATGCGCGCGGACCGCTGATCGTCGATGCCTGCCTGCGCATCGGCTACACCACGATCCTGCTCGGCACGCTGGGCTATTTCGGCCTGGGGCTTGCGCCCGAGAGCCCGGACTGGGGCACCGCGATCAAGGACGCCAGCCGATTGCTGCGCTCCTTCATCCATCCGGCGCTGCCGCCGACGATCGCGCTGATGTCGTTCGTGCTGGGGCTCAACCTGTTGGCCGATTCGCTGCGCGAGCAATCGATGAAAGACTGATTGACGGGCCTTGACCCGCGTCTGGTAAAATTTGGATTGGAGCGACCCATGAACGAGGCAGTTCGAAATCCCGCCAAGCCGACCAATGGGCCGACCAATGGGCCGATCATCGAGATCGAGAACCTGTCGATCTCCTTCTTCACCCGCAAGGGCGAGATACCGGCGGTGATGGATTTTTCCTGCACGGTCATGCCGGGCGAGGCGATGGGTATCGTCGGTGAATCCGGCTGCGGCAAGTCGACCGTATCGCTCGGCATCATGCGCGACCTGTCCAACATCGGAAAGATCGTCGGCGGCAAGATCAAGTTCCAGGGCAAGGACATGGGCGAGCTCTCCGACGAGGAACTGCGCGCCATCCGCGGCAACAAGATCGCCATGATCTACCAGGAGCCGATGGCCAGCCTCAATCCGGCGATGAAGATCGGCCAGCAACTGATGGAAGTGCCGTTGATCCACGACAAGGTGTCGAAGGAAGAGGCCTACTCCAGGGCGCTCGAAATGGTGCGCTCGGTCAAGCTTCCCGATCCCGAGCGCATGATGCGCTCCTATCCGCACCAGCTTTCCGGCGGCCAGCAGCAGCGCATCGTCATTGCCATGGCGCTGCTGTCGAAGCCGGCGCTGCTTCTGCTCGACGAGCCGACCACCGCGCTCGACGTGACCGTGGAAGCGGGCATCGTCGACCTGGTGAAGGGGTTGGGCGAGAAGTTCGGCACCTCGATGATCTTCGTCTCGCACAATCTCGGCCTGATCCTTGAAACCTGCGACCGCATCACGGTGATGTATTCGGGCGAGGCGGTGGAGACGGGCAAGATCAAGGACGTCTTCGACCGGATGCGCCACCCCTATACGCAAGGGCTGTTCCGTTCGATCCCGCTGCCGGGCGCCGACAAGAACTCCCGGCCGCTGATTGCGATTCCCGGCCAATTGCCGCTGCCGCACGAGCGGCCGAAAGGCTGCAATTTCGGCCCGCGCTGCCATCATTTCGTCGAGGGCGTCTGCAACGCCGCCGAGATCCCGATGATCGAGGTCGCGGGTCACGAAGGCCATTTCTCGCGTTGCGTACGCTTCAACGAGATCGACTGGGACGCGCTGCCGCCCGGCGCCAAGAAGATCAATGAACGTGTCGTGCCCGGCGCGCCGGTGCTCAAGATCGAGGACCTCCGGAAATATTACAAGGTCGGCGGCAGCGAGGTGTTCGGCTCGAGCGAAGGCCGCGTCGTCAAGGCCAACGAGACGATCTCGTTCATGGCGCGCGAATCCGAGACGGTCGCCATCGTCGGCGAATCCGGCTGCGGGAAGTCGACGCTGGCCAAGGTGCTGCTCGGACTTGAGACGGCCAGTTCCGGCAGCGTGACGCTGGGCAACAAGGAAATCCAGTCGACCGGCATCGAGAAGCGCAGCGTCGATACTGTGTCGTCGATCCAGATGGTGTTCCAGAATCCGTTCGACACGCTCAACCCCAGCCATTCGGTCGGATCGCAGATCATCCGCACGCTGGAAAAATTCAATGTCGGCAAGACCGTCGCCGACCGGCGCAAACGGATGCTGGAACTGCTCGACCTGGTGAAGCTGCCGCGCGCCTTCGAGACGCGCAAGCCGCGCCAGCTTTCCGGCGGCCAGAAGCAGCGTATCGGCGTGGCACGCGCCTTTGCCGGCGACGCCAAGGTGGTTGTGGCCGACGAGCCGGTTTCGGCGCTCGACGTTTCGGTGCAGGCGGCGGTGACCGAACTGCTGATGGACATCCAGCGCAAGAACAAGACGACAATGCTGTTCATCAGCCACGATCTGTCCGTCGTGCGCTACATCGCCGACCGCGTCGTCGTCATGTATCTCGGCTATATCGTCGAGCAGGGCACGACCGACCAGATCTTCGCACCGCCCTATCATCCCTATACCGAGGCGCTGCTGTCGGCGATCCCGATCGCCGATACCAGCGTGGTCAAGAAGCACATCGTGCTGGAGGGCGACATACCCTCGGCGATGAACCCGCCGTCCGGCTGTCCGTTCCAGACACGCTGCGGCTACAAGAAGTTGGTCCCCGATAATTTGTGCGAGACCAAGGTGCCGCCGGTCAAGAATCTCGGCGAAGGCCATATGAGCCTATGCTGGCTCTCCGACGACGTGCTCAAGACCATGGAGCCGGTGATCAAGTTCGACAAGGAACACGCCGCCCATGAGGGCGTGCCGGACGATGCGCCGCATGGCGACGGTCCGGGCTTTGCCGGTACGCCGCCCAACCGACCACATGGCAAGACGGCCAGTGCCGAAGCCGACGCCGTGGGGGAGGCCGCCGAGGAGGCCGAAGCCGTTTCGCGGGCTCGCCGCCACGAAGTTCGGGACGAGGTCTCCGAGACCGGCGATGCCTCTCCGAAGCCCGCCAACGCCACCTCCGCGCCGTTCACGCCAAGGACGCTTGGAGACGGCCGCCAGGCGGAGAACGCACGCGTGGCACCAATTGGTAAGCCTGCGGTGAGGCAGACCAAATCAAGCCAAAGTGCGACAAAGGCGAGCGCGACTGCGGAGCCAGCCCGTCTGGCCGGCGCAAATGTCGACAAGAACCGCCCGTCGGGCATCGCCAGGCCTGCCAAACCCGATGACCTCAAGCTGATCTCCGGCGTCGGCTCGAAGACGGAAGGCATCCTCAATGGCCTCGGCATCTTCACCTACGCTCAGGTCGCCGCATGGAAGAAGGCAGAGCGCGAGTGGGTTGACGATCATCTGAGATTCCACGGCCGTATCGAGCGCGAGGACTGGGTCAGGCAGGCAAAGGCGCTAGCCAAGGGCGGCGAGGCTGAATACATCAAGGTGTTCGGCAAGAAGCCGCGCTGAAAGCCACGACCGTTGCGGCAACCCTTTAGTTGCCGCACTGGCTCAGTTGCTGTGCATAGTCGCGGGCCATCTTGTCGGTGGCCCTTGCATAGCCCTGGACGCCGGCATCGCCACGATTGCCTCGGCCATAGGCGGTCCAGCCGAGATAGTAGGCGAGATAGAGGTTGTAGGTGTCGTTGCGCGCGACGCCGTATGCGTCTGATGTCTTGGAATGATACCAGCCGACGAAGTCGACGGCGTCGGCGAATTTCGTCCGCCGCGCCGCCCAGTTGCCGGTCTCGCTCTGATATTGCGACCAGGTTCCGTCCAGCGCCTGCGAGAACCCGGTGGCCGACGAGACGTGCTTCCACGGAATGAAACCGAGCAGCTTGGTGCGCGGCGGCCGGGCGTTGCTCTTGAAACCGGATTCCTTGCGCACGGTGGCCATCAGCACCGGCACCGGCACGCCGTATTTCTGGGACGCGCGCTCGGCGGCCGACTGCCAATTGTCGAACCAGCCGTCATTCTGGTCGAAGACGGCACAGACATTGTTGATGTGGCTGGGCGCGGTGGCGCAAGCCGAAAGTGCCAGCAGCGCACACACCGCTACAATTTTACTAAAACTCGACCTACGCATTGGATGAGCAATAAGCCGAAATCATAAAGGGAATCTTGCTGCCGCCGTTAACGCCTGGTCGGCACGAGCAGGTGAGAAAATGCCATATCGGTATTCCGACGCCAATTGTCGTCATTTCCAAACAGGCATTGCAGATATGCCGCCTTGGCTAAAATCACGCCGGCAAACGGCGTATTTCTGACAGACCGGCCGCGCTGCCGAAGCTTTGATGCCGGCATGACCGAACCAAGACGCAAGCGCGGCGCCGAGCGCACCAGCAACAGGGGGCCAGCGCCCATCGCGCAGCTGCCGCCCAGACGGGTGACGAACCCGTATCCGCCGATGGCGTTGCTGTCACCAGACCAGATCGAGGCGATCCATCAGGCGTCGATGCATATGTTGGAGAATTTCGGCATCGAGGTGATGAGCCCGCGTGCGCTGTCGCTGTTCGAGAAAGCCGGCGCCAAGGTCGATCACGCCTCGGCCAATGTGCGCGTCGATCGCGGCATGGTCGACGAGGCGCTGAAGACGACGCGATCTACCTATACGCTGACCCCACGCAACCCGGCCAAGTCAATCCATCTCGGTGGCAGCACCATCAATTTCACGCTTGTGGCCGGTCCTCCCAATGTGCACGACATGGAGCGCGGCCGCCGTGCCGGCAATCTGCGCGACTATGCCGATCTCACCCGGCTGGCGCAGCATTTCAACTGTATCCACATGCTCGGCAATCAGGTCTGCGCGCCGGTCGAGCTGCCGGCCAACTCACGCCATCTCGACACCTACTTCACCAATCTGACGCTGACCGACAAGAGCTTCCATGTCTCGGCGATCGGCCGGGGCAGGGCTCTGGACGGCATCGAGATGATGGCGATTTCGCGCGGGCTGACGCTGGATCAGATGCGCGATGATCCCGGCATCGCCACCATCATCTCGGTCAACTCGCCGCGCCGCTTCGACGAGATGATGGCCGAGGGGCTGATGACCATGGCCGAGTACGGCCAGTCGGTGGCGGTGACACCGTTCACGCTGATGGGGGCGATGAGCCCGGTGACGCTGGCCGGCGCCTTGGCGCAGCAGAATGCGGAGGCGCTGTTCGGTGTTGTGCTGACGCAACTCGTGCGTCCCGGCGCGCCTGTGATGTATGGCGCCTTCACGTCCAATGTCGATATGAAGTCCGGCGCGCCGGCTTTCGGCACGCCTGAAAACACCAAGGCCAACATCGCCTCGGGTCAATTGGCGCGGCGCTACGGCCTGCCATACCGGACGACGCCCGGCTCGGCTTCCAACGCCGCCGATGCGCAAGGCGCCTATGAGACGCTGATGGCGCTGTGGGGCGCGGTGCTTGGCCATGGCAATCTCGTCTACCACGCCGCCGGTTGGCAGGAAGGCGGGCTGACGGCGTCGTTCGAGAAATTCGTCATCGATGTCGAGATGATCCAGCACATGATGGAGTTTTTGCGCCCGATCGTGGTCGACGAGGCCGAGCTTGCCGTCGAGGCGCTGGGCGCGGTGCCGACCGGCGGCCATTTCTTCGGCGAGCCTCACACACTGGAGCGCTATGCGACCGCCTTCTACCAGCCGATGCTCTCCAACTGGCAGAATTTCGAAGCCTGGCAGGAAGCCGGCGGCCTCGACGCGACCGCGCGCGCGACGCGGCTGTGGAAGAAGGCGCTGGCGGATTATGTCGAGCCGACAATGGACATTGCCGTACGTGAAGAGCTCGAGGCCTATGTGGCCAAGCGCAAGGAAGCGATCGGGCAGGGCGAGCCGTGATTTCCGTGGCGCCGGCGCGCGGCACCTGCTGTCCCGATTCACATCTCCCATCCAACTCACTGATATCAGAGAAAAACCCATGAAATCGCATGCAAAAGTCGTGGTCATTGGCGGTGGCGTCGTTGGGTGCTCGGTGCTGTTCCACCTCGCCCGCCATGGCTGGACCGACATCGTGCTCCTGGAGCGCGACGAATTGACATCCGGCTCGACCTGGCACGCGGCCGGCGGCATGCACACGATCAATGGCGACCCCAACGTCGCCAAGCTGCAGAAATACACAATCAACCTCTACAAGGAGATCGAGGAGCTGTCGGGGCAGGCGACCGGCGTCCACCTGACCGGCGGCGTGCTTCTGGCTGCCACCGACGCGCGCCTTGACTGGCTGCGAGGGGTTGTCGCCAAGGGCCGTTATCTCGGCATCGAGCTGGAGGAAATCTCGCCGAAAGAGGCGGCCGAGCTGATGCCGCTGCTCGACCCCAGCCAGTTCGTTGGCGCCGTCCGCAACAAGGAGGACGGCCACCTCGATCCCTCGGGCGTCACGCACGCCTATGCCAAGGCGGCGCGAAAGCTGGGCGCCGAGATCGAACGTTTCACCAAGGTGGAGGACATCGTGCGGCGCCCGGACGGGATGTGGCGCGTCATCACCAACAAGGGCGAGGTGGTGGCCGAACATGTCGTCAATGCCGGCGGCCTGTGGGCGCGCGAGGTCGGCCGCATGGTCGGGCTCGAACTGCCGGTGCTCGCCATGGAGCACATGTACCTGATCACCGAGGATATGCCGGAGGTCGCGGCCTGGAATGCCAAAACCGGCACCGAGGTCATCCATGCGGTCGATTTCGACGGCGAGCTCTATCTGCGCCAGGAGCGCGGCGGCATGCTGATGGGAACCTATGAGAAGGCCAACAAGCCGTGGTCCGAGTATCAGACGCCGTGGAATTTCGGCCATGAGTTGCTGGCGCCGGACATCGACCGCATCGCGCCGTCGCTCGAGGTCGGGTTCCGACATTTCCCGGCTTTCCAGAACACCGGCATCAAGCAGATCATCAACGGGCCTTTCACCTTCGCGCCCGACGGCAACCCGCTGGTCGGGCCGGTGCGCGGCCTGCCGGGCTTCTGGGTCGCCTGCGGCGTGATGGCGGGCTTCAGCCAGGGCGGCGGCGTCGGGCTCGCGCTGTCCAACTGGATGATCGAGGGCGACCCCGGCGCCGATATCTGGGCGATGGACGTGGCGCGCTACGGCGACTGGGCGACGATGGCCTATACCAACGCCAAGGTCCGCGAGAATTACTCCAGGCGTTTTTCGATCCGCTTCCCCAACGAGGAATTGCCGGCCGGCCGGCCGCTCAAGACGACCCCTGTTTACGACCTGCTGTCGGCCAAGGGCGCGCAATGGGGTGTCGCCTATGGGCTGGAGGTGCCGCTCTGGTACGCACCGGAAGGCATCAAGGACGAGTTCTCATGGCGGCGCTCGAGCGACTTCACCCATGTCGCCGCCGAAGTCGCGGCGGTGCGCTCAGGCGTCGGCCTGTCGGAGATATCGAGCTTTGCCAAATACAAGGTGACGGGCGAGGGGGCCGCGGCCTGGCTCGACCGGATGCTCGCCTGCAAGCTGCCGAAGCCCGGTCGCATGACCCTGGCGCCGATGCTGAAGGAAGACGGCAGGCTGATCGGCGATTTCACGCTGGCCAATCTGGGCCCCGATGGCTGGTTCCTGGCCGGCTCCGGCATTGCCGAGCAATATCACATGCGCTGGTTCGAGCAGCATCTGCCTGACGATGGCTCGGTCCATATCGAAGCGCTGGGGCAAAAGCTCACCGGCCTGTCGATCGCCGGTCCCAAGGCGAGGGACGTGCTGGCGAAAGCCACACGCTCCGACATATCGAACGCGGCGTTTCCCTTCATGGCCATTGGCAACATGGATATCGGCATGGCGCCGTGCCTGGTCGGCCGCGTCAGCTACACCGGGGATCTCGGCTACGAGATCTGGGTGGCGCCGGAATATCAGCGCGCCGCCTACCAGGCGCTGATGGCGGCGGGAGCGGAATTTGGCATCGGCCTGTTCGGTTCGCGCGCGCTCAACGCGCTGCGGCTGGAGAAGAACTATGGTTCATGGGGGCGCGAATACCGGCCCATCTACGGGCCGCTGGAAGCCGGACTCGATCGTTTCGTCGCCTACGGCAAGGACGCCGATTTCATCGGCAAGGCGGCGGCGCTGGCCGAGCGCAAACAGGGCGGCAAGTTGCGGCTACGCGCCTTCATCGTCGATGCCAAGGATGCCGACGTCATCGGCGACGAGCCGATCTGGTTCGGCGGCGTGGTGCGCGGCTGGGTGACGTCGGGCGGCTACGCCCATCATTCGAAGAAGTCGGTCGCCGTCGGCTACGTGCCGAAGGAGATCGCCGACGAGAGCGACGGCTTCGAGATCGAGTTGCTGGGCAAGCGGCATGCGGCGCGCATGCAGGCGGCGCCGCTGTTCGATGCTGATTTCGAACGGATGCGGGGGTGAGAGCGCACCCCCGCATGGGATCATGCGTTGCGGCGGTTGTCGAGCGCAAAGGCGCCAGCGCCGGCGAAGACCAGATAGAGAAAGATAAAGCAGAACGAGATCGCCGAATCGCCGCCGTTGTTGACCGGGAAAAAGTCGCGCGGCATATGCGCCACGAAATAGGCGATCGCCATTTCGCCGGCCAGAAGGAACGCGACCGGGCGGGTGAAAAGGCCCAGTGCCAGCAGAATGCCGCCGACGAATTCGAGGATGCCGGCTGCTAGCGGCAGTCCGCTCAACGCGGCGGCGGCGTGCTCGCCTGCGGGGAAATTGAACAGTTTCTGCGTGCCGTGCTCGACGAACTGCAGCGCGGTCACGATGCGCAGCACGCCAAGCGCCTGCGGCTGGTATCTGGCAAGGCCATCGAAAAGCTTCATCCAAAACTCCATTTGGCTTCTCGGCTCGGCCATAGGTTATCGCCCGGCTATGGACCATTCACATCCCCTGGCCTGCCGTCAACAATTGGTGATTGGAAATGTTCCCCAGCCTGACCTTTGATATTGCGCCCGTTAGGGTTGCAACTATATCGCTATGGTTGTATTGATTTATGGACACTTCAGACATGTGGGTCCCCTCGCCATGAAAAAACCTGTTCGCAATCCTTATGGGCACCACCAGCTTCGCCATGGCCGAGGACGCCGGCTGCGAGGCCTTCAAATGGCCGGTGACGCGCGAACAGGCGCTGTTTGCGGCTGCGCCCTCAGCGCCGTCCGGAGCGACGCTCGCGGTGGGTGCCGCCGCGGATCTGGCGCTGGTGCCGGCCGAGAAGGCCGGTTTCGCGGTGCCGCCCGAACGGGCCCCCGCGGAAGGCACGTTCGGCGCCGTAGCCAGCGTGGCGGTTCCGCCGGAGGGGGCCATCCAGATCAGCCTGTCGGGCGAGGCCTGGATCGATGTGATCCAGGACGGCCATGCCGTGAAATCGGCGGGTTATAGCGGTGTCAAAACCTGCCCCGGCATCCGCAAGAGCGTGCGCTTCAAGCTGGCGGCCGGCCAAGCCACTGTCCAGTTCAGTGGTGCCAAGAAAGAGACCCTCAAGGTCGCGGTGCTGGTGCCGGAATGAGCCGACGCCAGCAGGCGTGATTTCAGTGGTTGGCGTAAGCGCTCGCTACCGCACCGGCGCCATCAGAGCGAAATGCGCGCCTTGCGGGTCCTGGCATTGCACGATCCAGCTGCCTCCGGGCACCTCCATCGGTCCCATCAGGATCTTGCCACCATTGTCGGTGACGCGTTTGGCGGCCGCGTCGATGCCGGTGACATTGAAATAGAACTGCCAGACCGGGACCGGAATCTGCTCGGGCTTGTTCATGATGCCGCCGCCGGATTCAGGGCCGGCGGTGAAGGTCTGATAGATGCCCATCGGGCCCATATCGAATTCGCCGGCATTGGTCCAGCCGAACTGGCTGGAATAGAAATCGAAGGCGGCCTTCCAATCGCTCGTATAAAGTTCGTGCCAGCCAATATGGCCAGGCGTGCTGGCCGGCACAACCGGCTGGTCGGGGCCGTTCGGCTGCAGGAACATGAAGGTCGCGCCTTGCGGATCGGCGACGACGGCGAAGCGGCCGACGCCTGGAATGTCGTCGGGCTGGCGGTGAACGGTACCACCTGCCGCTTCCAGCGACGCCGTAGCGGCATCGACATCCCTTGCATGGATATAGCCCAGCCAGGCGGGCGGCATACCCATCTTGGCCGCATCCTCCTGCATCGTCATCAGGCCGCCGACGCCACGCTCGCCGACATTCATGACGATATAGCGCGGCATGCCTGGGGCCTTGTCGAAGGGCTCGGCTCTCCAGCCGACCACGGTTGTGTAGAAAGCCTCCGCGGCGTCGAGGTCCGACGTCATCAGTTCGTACCAGAAGAAGGGCATCGGGGATTTTGGCATGGTCGGTCTCCTCACCGTTGTGCGCCGATCGTCGTTCGATCCATCCTAGGACGATCTCGACGACGGAAATCCGACATCTGGGCTAGAAATCGGGAACGGCAAGGCCAGCCTCCTGGTATCTTGCGCGCCTTGCGATTTTCGCCTTTGCTTGGCCTCGAGAAGGGGGGCTCGATCCATGCGGCAGATGTCGCTTACAGCCGAGCTTGTCGCACTGTGCCATCGCGAGGAGGCCGATCCCGGGCCCAGCGGCAGCTGGACGCAGCTGAGCGACGAGGATTTCCGGGTCCTTTCCGCGCGGCTGTCCGATGAAGCCGATGCGGGGCCGCTATGGGTGTTCGCCTATGGCTCACTGATCTGGAAGCCGGCTTTCGAGTCCGTCGAACGCCAACGCGCCACCGCCCATGGCTGGCATCGCTCCTTCTGCATCGACATGGTCCGCTGGCGCGGCAGTGTCGCGCAGCCAGGCCTGATGATGGCGCTCGAACGCGGCGGGCGATCCGATGGTGTGATCTATCGTCTACCGGAAGGGGAGAAGGCTGCTCAGATCGAAAGACTGTTGCGGCGCGAGATCGACGATCACGAGAGCGTCGCGTCGGTCAGGTGGGTCCCGGTGCGTACGGCGCAAGGGCATCTGCGGGCGCTGGGTTTCTGGGGCGGGGTGACGGGCAGAGGCACTTCGCTCGGGCAGCCGCTGGAGACAGTAGCACGGGTGCTGGCGCGCGCCTGCGGCCATGTCGGCTCCGGCGCGGAATATCTTTACAACACGGTCAGCCATCTCGAGGAATTCGGCATCCGCGACCGCAATCTTTGGACATTGCAACAATTGGTCGCCGATGAGATCAGGTCGATCCACGGCATTGGCATGGGTGGCAGCTCCATCCCTGCATACCCGTCCCCTTAACTTGAATTCGATTGTCATCTTTTAGTCCAGCCTTTTCAATGTTTTGCGTCAAAAATTGACCAATTGATAAAAAAACAAAACGTGCTAGCCTTCCCCAAAACGAAAAACACGGGGAACTGAAAATGCCAGAGGGCCAGTTCAAAGAAGGTATTGTCGGCGGCCGGCTCCTGCCCGACCAATACGCGGACAATTTTTCCGACCTGCACCCGCCGCTCGATCATCACGAGGCGCTGGTCGAATCCGACCGCTGTTATTTCTGCTACGACGCGCCGTGCATGAATGCATGTCCGACCTCGATCGACATTCCGATGTTCATCCGCCAGATCTCGACCGGCAACCCGATCGGGTCGGCCAAGACCATCTTCGACCAGAACATCCTGGGCGGCATGTGCGCCCGCGTCTGCCCGACCGAGACGCTGTGCGAGGAGGTCTGCGTGCGCGAGGTGGCGGAAGGCAAGCCGGTGCAGATCGGCCGTTTGCAGCGCTACGCCACCGATGTCGCGATGAGCGAGAACAAGCAGTTTTATCCACGCGCCGAGCCAACGGGCAAGACGGTCGCCGTGGTCGGCGCCGGCCCGGCCGGCCTTGCCGCGGCGCACCGGCTCGCCCGCCACGGCCATGACGTGACCATCCTGGAGGCGCGCCCGAAGGCCGGCGGCCTCAACGAATATGGTATCGCCGCCTACAAGAGCGTCGACAACTTCGCCCAGGCCGAGGTCGACTATGTCACCGCGATCGGTGGCATCGACATCCAGAACGGCAAGGCGCTCGGCCGCGACTACCAGTTCTCCGACCTGATCCGCAACTACGATGCGGTGTTTCTCGGCATGGGGCTTGGCGGCGTCAACGCGCTGCGCGCCGATGGCGAGGATGCCGCCGGCGTCACCAACGCGGTCGAATTCATTGCCGTACTGCGCCAGGCCAGCGACCTCTCAGGCTTGCCGGTTGGCCGCCGCGTCGTCGTCATCGGCGGCGGCATGACGGCGATCGACGCCGCCGTGCAGTCGAAGCTGCTTGGCGCCGAGGAGGTGACGATCTGCTACCGGCGCGGCCAGGAGCATATGAACGCCTCCGAGTTCGAGCAGGACCTGGCCGCCGCCAACGGCGTCACCATCCGCCATTGGCTGCAGCCGAAGCGGGTGATCGCCGAAGGTGGCAAGGTCAGTGCCATCGAACTCGAATACACCGCGCTCGTCGGGGATAAGCTTGCCGGCACCGGCGAGACGCTGACGCTGCTCGCCGACCAGGTGTTCAAGGCCATCGGTCAGAGTTTTGTGCCGGTCGCCCTCAACGGCAGCGGGGCGTCAATCGACCTCGAAGCCGGCCGCATCAAGGTTGACGAGGAAGGGCGCACCTCGCTGGCCAAGGTCTGGGCCGGCGGCGACTGCATTTTTGGTGGCGACGACCTGACCGTCTCGGCCGTGGCGCAAGGGCGCGATGCGGCTGAGAGCATCCACAGGAGCCTGACCCAGGGATAAGGATCATGGCCACGGTGGAACCGGGCATTGCCCGTCACTACGAGATTTCAGGCCTGGAGCAGCGGATTCTTGCCGCGCTTGCCGATACTGGCGTGGAAATCGCCCTTCTGAGCGCCGACGATCTCGCCGCAGTCGACGAATTCCACATTGGCGGCGTGGCCGCCACCAGGGAACTCATCGACCAGATGGGGCTGAAGCCTGGAGTCCGGCTTCTCGACATCGGTTCAGGCATCGGCGGTCCGGCCCGTTTTGCCGCGAACAATGCCGGCGCCGACGTCACCGGCATCGACCTGACGCAAGGCTATGTCGACATCGCGGCCAGCCTGTCAAAACGGGTGGGAATGGACGGCAAGACGCGCTTCGTGCAAGGCAGCGCGCTGGACATGCCGTTCGACAAGGCCAGCTTCGATGCGGCAATGATCCTGCATGTCGGCATGAACCTGGCCGACAAGCGCAAACTGATGAGCGAGGCCGCCCGCGTGCTCAAGTCCGGCGGCGTCTTCGCTGTCTACGACGTGATGCGGCTCAAGGACGGCGCGCTGACCTATCCTGTGCCATGGGCATCCGACGAGACCACGTCCTTTGTCGCCACGCCAGACAACTATCGTTCGACGGCCACGGCGGCGGGCTTTTCGGTGACCGCGGAGCGCCCGCGCGGTGCTTTCGCCATCGAATTCTTCGCGAAGATGCGGGCCCGCATGGCGGCCGCGCAAGCCGAGGGCAAAAAGCCGCCGCCCGGCGTCGGCCTTGTCATGGGCGAGGATGCCCGCACCAAGATCGCCAATCTCACCGCCGCGCTTGAGGGCGGCATTCTTGCTCCTGTGGAAATGCTCCTTCGTCTCGGTTGAAAGGGACCTGTCATGGCTGACATCCGCAACAATTTCGTCGGCATCAAATCGCCCAATCCGTTCTGGCTGGCCTCGGCGCCGCCGACCGACAAGGCCTACAACGTCATCCGCGCTTTCAAGGCGGGGTGGGGCGGTGTGGTCTGGAAGACGCTCGGCGAAGAGGGGCCGCCGGTGGTCAACGTCAACGGCCCGCGCTACGGCGCGATCTGGGGCGCCGACCGGCGCCTGCTCGGCCTCAACAACATCGAGCTGATCACCGACCGCGATTTGCAGACCAATCTGCGCGAGATGAAGCAAGTCAAGATGGACTGGCCCGACCGCGCGCTGATCGCATCCATCATGGTACCTTGCGTCGAGGAAAGCTGGAAATCCATCCTGCCGCTGGTCGAGGAGACGGGAGCCGACGGCATCGAGCTCAATTTCGGCTGCCCGCACGGCATGTCGGAGCGCGGCATGGGGGCGGCCGTCGGCCAGGTGCCGGAATATATCGAAATGGTGGTGCGCTGGTGCAAGCAATATACGCGCATGCCCGTCATCACCAAGCTGACGCCCAACATCGCCGATATCCGCAAACCGGCGCGGGCAGCGCATGCCGGCGGCACCGACGCGGTGTCGCTGATCAACACCATCAATTCGATCACCGGCGTCGACCTCGACAGTTTCGCACCGATGCCGACCATCGACGGCAAGGGTTCGCATGGCGGCTATTGCGGCCCGGCGGTGAAGCCGATCGCCATGAACATGGTGGCCGAGATCGCGCGCGACCCCGAAACCCGCGACCTGCCGATCTCCGGCATCGGCGGCATCACCACGTGGCGGGACGCCGCCGAATTCATGGCGCTTGGCGCCGGCAATGTGCAGGTCTGTACGGCGGCGATGACCTACGGCTTCAAGATCGTGCAGGAGATGATCGCCGGCCTCGAAAACTGGATGGACGAGAAGGGCCACCGCTCGCTCGACGACATCATCGGCCGTGCCACGCCAAACGTCACCGACTGGCAGTACCTCAACCTCAACTATGTCGCCAAGGCGCGTATCGACCAGGACGCCTGCATCAAGTGCGGCCGCTGCCACATCGCCTGCGAGGACACCTCGCACCAGGCGATCACCAGCATGGTCAACGGCGTCAGGCATTTCGAGGTGATCGAGGCCGAGTGCGTCGGCTGCAATCTGTGCGTCAATGTCTGCCCGGTCGACAATTGCATCACCATGGAGCCGCTGGCGGCCGGTGCGTTGGACCAGCGCACCGGCAGGCCGGTGTCGCCGGTCTATGCCAACTGGACGACGCATCCGAACAATCCGATGGCCAAGGTGGCGGCGGAGTAGCGACAGATCTTCGACGAAAAAAGCGGCGTCTTCGGGCGCCGTTTTTTTTAGTTTCCTATTGCAGATAAAGATTATCCACGATAAAAGATATCCATGAATTGGAGATTGGCATCATGAAGCTGGGCGAGGGCGTTGAAGCGGCCATTCACTGCGCGGCCACGCTGGCCAGTGTCGAGGGCAACAGCACGATGCCGGGCGCGGCCCTGGCGGAGGCCTTCGGCCTGTCGCCAAGCTATCTCCTGAAGCATCTCAACATGTTGAGCGCGGCGCGGATCCTGGAATCGGTGCCGGGTCCAGCCGGCGGCTACCGGCTGGCGCGGGCTGCCGAGCGCATCACGCTGCTCGACATCGTGCTGGCCGTCGAAGGGCGCGAGCCGGCGTTTCGCTGCGGCGAGATCCGCCGCAACGGTCCGGTCAAGATCGACGCCTCGGCCTATGTCAAACCCTGCGGCATCAATGCCGCGATGCTGAAGGCCGAGCGCGCCTACCGGGCAGCGCTCGCAGAGGTGAAGCTGTCCGACATCGTGGCGGATTACGCGGCGGAAGGCGATCCCAGATCGTTTGCCGCGGGCTGCGACTTTGTCGAGCGTCATCAGCGGCCGCAGAAATCCCGTTCAACCAACCAAGCCTAACCTCCCCAAAGATGCGAAAGGAAAGACGATGAAACAGAGACTGCAGTTTTTCGCGAAGGCGCCGGAAATCATGAAGGCAGTGACGGCACTCAACAAGGCGGTCGACGAATGCGGGCTGGAGGTGAGCCTGCTGCACCTGATCAAGCTCAGGGCCTCGCAGATCAACGGCTGTTCCTTCTGCGTCGAGATGCACAGCCGCGAAGCCAGGCGCGACGGTGAGACCGAACAACGGCTCTATCTGGTCGCTGCCTGGAAGGAATCACCGCTCTTCTCCGAGCGCGAACGCGCCGCCTTCGCCTGGACCGAGGCGGTGACGATGATCGCCAAAAACGGTGTGCCGGATGAGCTTTATGTCAGCACGCTCGAGCATTTTTCGGAAGAGGAACTGGTCAAGCTGTCCGTGGCGGTCGGCATGATCAACACCTGGAACCGGCTCTGCATCCCGTTCCATGCCATCCATCCGATGCCGGCCGCCAAGGCGGCCTGACCGTCCTGATGTCTATTGGAGCGCCGCCGAGGAAGGCGGCGCTCCTACTGTTTTCAAAGGGAGAGTTTAATGTCCGTCGATTTGCCTTCGACCTTGCTGTTTCTCGGCCGCCTGCTGCTCGGCGGCGCCTTTGTCTTCGCCGGCCTGCGCAACATCCAGAACGCCGCATTCCTGACCGGTTTGATGGCCGCGCGTGGCGTGCCACAGGCCCGGCTGGCGCTGTGGGCCGGCATTGTCCTGCAGATCATCGCAGGGGTGCTGGTGATGGCCGGTCTCTGGACCGCGATTGCCTGCATGGTGCTGGTGATGTTTCTGGTCGTGGCGACGCCAATGTTCCATAATTTCTGGGATCATCAGGGTCCAGACCGGGCAGCGCGCATCAACGGTTTCGTGGGCAATGTCGCGCTGAGCGGAGGGTTTTTGACGCTGATTGCGCAGTCGCTTTAATTTGTTCATGGAACAGTGGTCGCCTGGCGACGATTGCCAAATGCTCAGGCCGCAAATCGCAGGCCGCCATCGCAGGTCAGCACCTGGCCGGTCATGAAGCTGTTGGAGACGAGGAAGGCTATCGCCGAGGCGACGTCCTCGGCACGGCCGATGCGGCCGACCGGCGTTTTCCCCGCATATTCGGCGAAGACCGCCTGCCGCTGCTCAACCGGTAGAAAACCCCACCACGGCGTGTCGATGACGCCGGGCGCAACGACGTTGACGCGCAACGGCTTCAGTTCCATCGCCAGGATCGGCGCGACGGTCAGCAGCATGCCGTTGATGGCGCCGATGCCGGCGACGCCTGGCATCGCGACCTGGGCCGACACCGCCGAAATGAATGTGACCGATCCCGATTTGTTCAGCGTCGGCAAGGCTGCCTGCAGGCAGGAGAGTTGCGGGCGCACTTTTTCGTCGACGCCCCCGGCGATGTCTGCAAGGTCGAGGGTCTCGAATGGACCGAGGCCCTTGCCGCCGCTGGCCGCCAGAACGAGATGGTCGAACGGGCCGAGGCGCTCGAAGAACTGGCGTACGTCATCCGGCTTCGAAGCGTCGAAGGCGGCCTTGTCGGCAGCGCCGCTAAGGCTCTTCCAGGCGCCGACGAGCTTGTCCTGGTTGCGCCCGGTGATGGTCACCTTCATGCCCGGGCCGAGCAGTTTGCGCGCTGTCGCCAGGCCGATGCCGGACGAGCCGCCGATGATGACTGTGTGTTCGGTTCTGTCGGTCATGACTGTTCTTCCTTCGATTTTGGCGAAGCCAACCCGACGAGGTCGAGGCTCAGGCTGCGCAATTGTTGTCTTGCCCTGGCGTCGTAGGCCTGGGCGTCGGCGCGGGATTCGCGCAGGCCGTCGAAATAGAGGCCGCTGCGGCCTTCGAGCGCGGATGAGGTGGCGAGGTTCAAGATAGCTTCGGCGCCGGTTTCGACGGAGCTCCACGGCGTCACGCCCGCCTGTCGGACCATGGTGGTATTCATGTAGCTCGCCGGATGCAGCGCGTTGACGGTGACGCCGCTGCCTTCCAACTGCTCGGCCAGATCGACGGTGAACAGGATCTGCGCCAGCTTGCTCTGGCAGTAGGCGCGCACGCCGCTATAGCCGCGGGTCAGCATGACATCGTCGAAATCGATCGCCTGCTGGCCGGCGGACGCGACATTGACGATGCGTGCCGGGGCGCTCGCCTTCAGCAGCGGCAGAAGCTCCGAGGTCAGCAGGAAGCCGGCGAGATAGTTGACGGCAAAGCGCAGTTCGTAGCCATCGGCGCTTGTCTGTCGCTTGTCGCCAGCAGTGCCGACGCCGGCATTGTTGATGAGGATGTCGAGGCGGGTTGTGCTGCCGCGCACGGCCTCGGCGAGGCGTCTTACCTGCGCCAGCGAAGCGAGATCGGCCGCGAGAAACTCGGCCTTGCCGCCAGCGGCTTCGATGTCGGCGATAACGGCCTTGCCACGGGTTGCATCGCGGCCATGCACCAGCACCCGTGCGCCGGCGGCACCCAGCCTTTGCGCCACGACCCGGCCGACACCGTCGGTCGAGCCGGTGATGAGGATGGTCTTGTCTTTCAATTCCATGTTCAGAGCCTCCTGTTGTTGCCCTGAACGCAAGATGGGGCGCTTTGCCCATGTCAAACAGTTCAAACTTTATCCTGGTATCGATACTGCTATAATAGCCGGCATGAACGCTCCCGCTGCCTCCACCCGATCAGCCGACGAGAGCCGCCGGCGCGAACTCGGCGCCTTCCTGCGTTCGCGCCGGGAAAGGCTGGCGCCGTCGGCCACCGGCATCACGACAGGTCCGCGACGGCGCACGCCGGGTCTGCGGCGCGAGGAAGTGGCGATGATCGCCGGCGTCGGCACCACCTGGTACACCTGGCTCGAACAGGGCAGGGATGTGCGGCCCTCGGTGGAAGTGCTGGCGGCGCTCTGCGAGGCGCTTCGCCTCGACGCCGTCGAGAAGCGGCATCTGTTCATCCTGGCCGGCCGCCAGCAGCCGGAGCGTCGTGTGGCGGCGCCGGAAAAGGTCGACGCCACGCTGTTGCATATGCTGCAAAGCCTGGTGCTGCAGCCCGCCTATGTCGTCGGTCGGCGCTGGGACGTTCTTGCCTGGAACGAAGCGGCCGTGGCGGTGTTCGGCGACTACGGCCTGCTGGAGGGCGATAGCAGAAATATCGTCCACATGGTGTTCACCAACCCGCATCACCGCCGCCTGCTGGTCGACTGGGAAGAACTCGCCCGCGTGGTGCTCGCCTCGTTTCGTGCCGAAAGCGCCAAATATGTCGGCGATCCGGATTTCGAACGGCTGATCGCGCTGATGATGAACTCAAGTCCCGAGTTCCGTGACTGGTGGCCCCGGCGCGACGTGGCGCGAAAACTGACCGGCGTGAAGCACGTCCGGCATCCCAAGGCTGGCTTGATGGCTTTCGAGCATATGAGCCTGTCGATCGACGACGGCTCGGACATGCGGCTGATCGTCTATACGCCGCTCGCCGAGCAGAACTCGATCGCCAAGCTGCAGCAATTGCTCGACGCGATGCCGGCCGAACGGCGCAGCGCGTGAGACCCCTCAGCGTCGTCATCCTCGGGTCTGCGCTGCGTCGCTACGCTCCTTGCTCCGCCCATGGATGACGAAATGATGAGCGCGTCCGCTAGCCTCCGCGGTCGGCAAGAATCAAGCAACCGGTGGGTCGGCCGCTAGCCGTTTGGCTTCAGCCCATCGAGGAACAATTGCTCCAGGAAGCGGGCAGCGTCCTCGAAGCGGCCGTCGCCGCCGCGGTTCGGCCCCAGAACGGCGCGGACCTGAACGTCGAAATCGGCATAGTGCTGCGTCGTTGCCCAGATCGCGAAGATCAGATGCCAGGGATCGGTCCGGGCGATCTTGCCGGCGCGCATCCAGCCCTTGATGACGGCGGCCTTCTCGTCGACCAACGTCTTCAACTCGCCCGCCAACAGCGGCATGATGCGCGGCGCTCCCTGCAGGATCTCGTTGGCGAACAGCCGGCTCTCGCGCGGAAAGTCGCGGGCCATTTCCAGCTTGCGCCTGATGTAGCTCCTGAGTTCGGTCATCGGATCGCCGATGTCGTCGAGTTCCCTGAGCGGCGCCAGCCAGGTTTCGAGCAGCCGTTCCATCAATGTCTCGTGAATGTCCTCCTTGCGGCGGAAATAGTAGAGCAGGTTCGGCTTCGACATGCCGGCGGCTTCGGCGATCTGGTCGATGGTCGAACCTCGGAAGCCGTTGGTGGAAAACACTTCGAGCGCGGCCTCCAGGATCAGTTCGCGCTTTTCCACCTGGATGCGGGTGCGGCGAGGGGCTTGCGTGCTCGTGATCACCGTTGCGGACCCTCGCATCGACGGTCATCTGGACCAATTCTCTGGACCAGTTTTTCTCCAACCTGTGGAACGCACTTCAGGAGCCGCATTTCCGCTAGTAATCCATTGACCGCCGACATGGCGGTGCTAACGTTTGTCCAATCGGTCAAAATTTGCGTAGCATGAAAGCGCGGCAAAGACCAAGCGTTGGGCGCAGCGAAACAGGTTACAAGGGGAAGTCTTGGTCATGTCCAACCGGCTGAAAGTCACGCCGAACGATCTCAGCGCATTCTGGATGCCGTTCACGGCAAACCGGCAGTTCAAGCAGGCGCCGCGCATGTTCGTGTCCGCCAAGGACATGCATTACACGACCAGCGACGGCCGCAAGGTGCTGGACGGCACCGCCGGCCTGTGGTGCGTCAACGCCGGCCATTGCCGTCCGAAGATCACCGAGGCGATCCAGCACCAGGCCGCCGAACTCGACTACGCCCCGGCCTTCCAGATGGGCCATCCGATCGTGTTCGAGCTGGCCAACCGCCTGGTCGACCTCGCGCCCAAGGGCATGGACCATGTGTTCTTCACCAATTCCGGTTCGGAATCGGTCGAGACGGCGTTGAAGATGGCGATCGCCTATCACCGCGTGAAGGGAGAGGGCTCACGCACCCGGCTCATCGGCCGCGAGCGCGGCTATCACGGCGTCAATTTCGGCGGCATCTCGGTTGGCGGCATCGTCACCAACCGTAAGATGTTCGGCACGCTGCTGGGCGGCGTCGACCACATGCCGCACACGCATCTGCCGGAGAAGAACGCTTTTTCGAAAGGCGTGCCGGAGTATGGCGCGGAGCTCGCCGCCGAGCTGGAGCGGATCGTCGCCCTGCATGACGCCTCGACCATCGCGGCCGTCATCGTCGAGCCGGTCGCCGGCTCCACCGGCGTTATCCTGCCGCCGAAGGGCTATCTCGAGAAGCTGCGCGAAATCTGCACCAAGCACGGCATCCTGCTGATCTTCGACGAGGTCATCACCGGTTTCGGCCGCCTCGGCGCGCCGTTCGCCGCCGACTATTTCGGCGTCACGCCCGACATCATGACCACTGCCAAGGGTGTCTCCAACGGTGTCATCCCGATGGGCGCGGTGTTCGTGAAGAAAGAAATCCACGACGCCTTCATGACCGGCCCCGAGCACATGATCGAGTTCTTCCACGGCTACACCTATTCGGGCAATCCGATCGCCTGTGCTGCCGCACTCGGCACGCTCGACACCTACAAGGAAGAAGGTCTGCTCACCCGTGGCGAGGAACTGGCACCCTATTGGGAAGACGCGCTGCATTCGCTGAAGGGCGAGCCGCATGTCATCGACATCAGGAACATCGGCCTGATCGGCGCGATCGAACTGGCGCCGATCGCCGGCAGCCCGACCAAGCGGGCGTTCTCGGCCTTCGTCAAAGCCTTCGAGCGCGGCGCGCTGATCCGCACCACCGGCGACATCATCGCACTGTCGCCGCCGCTCATCATCACCAAGGGCCAGATCAACGAACTGATCGACCATGTGCGGGAAGTGCTGCGGTCGATCGACTAGACTTGCCTTTACCTGGGTAGGTGGCGATGGGAACCGCCACCCGCCCGGAACATGAAATGGAAGGACTTTGAATGGCCGCACCCGGCGAAAATCTGCGAATCAATTCAGACCGTTTGTGGGATTCCATCATGGAGATGGCGAAGATCGGCCCCGGCATTGCCGGCGGCAACAATCGCCAGACCGTGACCGACGAGGACGGCGAGGGCAGGCACCTGTTCAAGCGCTGGTGCGATGCCGCCGGGCTTGAAATGGGCGTCGACGAGATGGGCACCATGTTTGCCCGCCGCGAAGGCACCGACCCCAGCCTGCCGCCGGTCTATGTCGGCAGCCATCTCGATACGCAGCCGACCGGCGGTAAGTATGACGGCGTTCTCGGCGTCCTCGGCGGCCTGGAGATCGTGCGCTCGCTCAACGATCTCGACATCAAGACGAAGCACCCGATTGTCGTCACCAACTGGACCAACGAGGAAGGCGCACGCTTCGCCCCGGCGATGATGGCGTCCGGCGTGTTCGCCGGCGTGCTCGACCAGGCCGATGTCTACGAGCATACGGACAAGAACGGCAAAAAGTTCGGCGAGGAACTGGAGCGCATCGGTTGGAAGGGCACCGAGAAGGTCGGCGACCGCAAGATCCACGCCTTCTTCGAACTGCATATCGAACAGGGCCCGATCCTCGAGGACGAAGACATCGACATCGGCGTCGTCACTCACGGACAGGGCCTGAAATGGCTGCAGGTGACGCTGACCGGCAAGGAGGCGCATACCGGCTCGACGCCGATGCCGAAGCGCCGCAACGCCGGCCTCGGCATGGCCCGGGTGATCGAACTGGTGCACGAGATCGCCATGGACTACCAGCCCGACGCCGTCGGCGCGGTCGGCCACATGGAAGTCTATCCCAATTCGCGCAACATCATCGCCGGCCGCACCGTCTTCACCATAGACATCCGCTCACCGGAGAAGGAAGTGCTCGACGCCATGGATGGCCGCATCCGCGAAGGCATCGACACGATCTGCGATGCGCTCGACATCCGATACGAGATCGAGCAGGTCGGTCATTTTGATCCGGTCACCTTCGACAAGAGCTGCGTCAAGGCGATCCGCGACGCCGCAGAGCGGCTTGGCTACACGCATCGCAACATCGTCTCCGGCGCCGGCCACGACGCCTGCTGGATCAACCGCGTCGCGCCGACCGCGATGGTGATGTGCCCTTGCGTGGATGGGTTAAGCCACAACGAGGCGGAAGAGATCACCAAGGAATGGGCCGCAGCCGGCGCCGACGTTCTGTTCCACGCGGTGGTGGAGACGGCCGTCATCGTGGAGTGAACTAAGAGATTTACCTCCAAACGCCGCTCACCAAGAAGCGCGAAGAGAAGAACAAGGGAACAGCAAATGACCAAAGTCATCAAGAACGGCACCGTCGTCACCGCCGACCGCACCTGGAAGGCCGACGTGCTGATGCAGCACGGCAAGATCGTTGCCATCGGCTCGGACCTGCATGGCGACCATGAGTACGACGCCACCGGTTGCTATGTCATGCCGGGCGGCATCGATCCACATACCCATCTTGAAATGCCCTTCATGGGCACCTATTCGGCCGATGATTTCGAATCCGGTACGCGTGCGGCCCTGGCCGGCGGCACGACGATGGTGGTCGATTTCTGCCTGCCGTCACCTCAGCAATCGCTGCTCGAAGCCCTGCAGATGTGGGACAACAAGACCTCGAAAGCTGCCTGCGACTATTCCTTTCACATGGCGATCACCTGGTGGGGCAAGCAGGTGTTCGACGAGATGGCCACCGTCGTCGACAAGGGCATCACCTCGTTCAAGCACTTCATGGCCTACAAGGGCGCGCTGATGGTCGACGACGACGAGATGTACGCGTCGTTCCAGCGCTGCGCCGACCTCGGCGCACTGCCGCTGGTGCATGCCGAGAATGGCGACGTGGTCGCCGCCCTGTCGCAGAAGCTGCTCGCCGCCGGCAACAATGGCCCCGAAGGGCATGCCTATTCGCGTCCACCGGAAGTGGAGGGCGAGGCGACCAACCGCGCCATCATGATCGCCGACATGGCCGGCGTGCCGCTCTATGTCGTGCACGTCTCCTGCGAGCAGAGCCACGAGGCGATCCGGCGGGCGCGCCAGAAGGGCATGCGGGTGTTCGGCGAGCCGCTGATCCAGCACCTGACGCTGGACGAGAGCGAGTATTTCGACAAGGACTGGGACCATGCGGCGCGCCGCGTGATGAGCCCACCCTTCCGCAACAAGCTGCACCAGGATTCGCTATGGGCGGGCCTGCAGGCCGGATCGCTGCAGGTGGTGGCGACCGATCATTGCGCCTTCACCACCGAGCAGAAGCGTTTCGGCGTCGGCAATTTCACCAAGATTCCCAACGGCACGGGGGGTCTCGAGGACCGGCTACCGGTGCTGTGGACCAAGGGCGTCAACACCGGGCGGCTGACGATGAACGAGTTCGTCGCCGTGACATCGACCAACATCGCCAAGATCCTCAACATGTATCCAAAAAAGGGCGCTATCGTCGAAGGTGCCGATGCCGACATCATCGTCTGGGATCCGAAGCGCAAGAAAACGATTTCTTCGAAGAAGCAGCAGTCTGTCATCGACTACAACGTGTTCGAAGGGGTCGAGGTGACGGGCTTGCCGCGCTTCGTCTTCTCGCGAGGCGAGTTGTCGATCGAGGAAGCCGAGGTGAAGGCAAAGCCCGGTCATGGTGAGTTCGTCGGCCGCGAGCCGAACGCCGCGGTAAACCGGGCGCTGTCGACCTGGAAAGAGATCACCGCGCCGCGCAAGGTCGAGCGGACCGGCATTCCGGCGACCGGGGTTTGACGGTGAGGCGCGCGGGGTTCTATCTCACCGCCGTTCTTGTTCTGGCTGCCGGCTCCGCCTCGGCGGCCGGCATCGATTTGTCCAAGCCCTATGGCAACAAGACCGGCTGCATCAACAAGAATGGTCAGAAGGTCTATGCCGAGGACATGCTGCTGCTGACCGACACCGACTTCATCACCATCGCCAGCGCCTGTACCTTCACTGAAAAGCAGGTGCAGGCCGACGGTTCGCTGGTGGCGAAGGCGCAATGCCAGGCGGAAGGCGAGGAAGGCCAGTCGACGATCCAGTTCACCATCAAGCGCAACGCCAAGAACGCCAAGAAGCTGGTGATTGCCGACGAGGACGGTACCATCTACGGGGAAGTGTCACGGTGCCGATGACGGCCAGCGTCCCTCGTTCGAGGATATCAAGCGACCAGTGCATCCAGTTCCGGCAACAGGACGACGCTTTCCTGTTCGTTGGGGTCGGTGCGGGCGATGACGGCCGACGAGGGGGCGTTGCTCAGATTGGCCGGCAAATGCGGCACGCCGGCCGGAATGTAGAAGAGGTCACCGGCCTTGACGACGATGTGATGCTCCAGCCGGTCGCCATACCAGGTATGGACCTCGCCGGAGAGCACGTAGATCGCCGTTTCATGGTTCTCATGCAGATGCGCCTTGGCGCGGGCGCCGGGCGGCATGGTCAGCACATGCATGCAGATGCCGGAAGAGCCGACCGACTCGGTGGCGATGCCTGCGAAATAGGTTAGACCCTGCTTGCCTTCATAAGTGCTTTCAGGGCGGATAAGATGACAAGTGGGTTTAGGCGACATCGGGGAAACTCCGGGCGTCGATTGAGTGGGACAAGCTCAGCAGGGCTGGGGCCAATGGGACGGGTCGAATGGAAAACAACATCGCGATAAAAGCAATCGGAATCGGGACGGCGTCACGGGAACAGGCAGGCCGCAACCGATGACGGGAATTTCGCCAGCCGTCGTTTCGGCAAGCAAGCTTGGGCTCACCTTCAAGACCAATGACGGGCCGGTGCAGGCGCTGTCCAATGTCGACCTGACCATCGGCAAGGGGGAGTTCGTCTCCTTCATCGGGCCGTCGGGCTGCGGCAAGACCACTTTGCTGCGCGTCATCGCCGATCTGGAGAAGCCGACCTCGGGGGCGATTTCGGTCAACGGCATGACAGCTGAACAGGCGCGCGAGAAACGCGCCTACGGCTATGTCTTCCAGGCCGCCGCCCTGTTTCCCTGGCGCACCATCGAACGCAATGTCGCGCTGCCGCTGGAGATCATGGGCCTGTCCAGGGCCGAGCAGGCGGAGCGCATCAAGCGCACGCTCGACCTCGTCAATCTCAGCGGCTTCGAGAAGAAATATCCCTGGCAGCTTTCCGGGGGCATGCAGCAGCGCGCCTCGATCGCCCGTGCGCTCGCCTTCGACGCCGACCTCCTGTTGATGGACGAGCCGTTCGGCGCGCTGGACGAGATTGTGCGCGACCACCTCAACGAGCAATTGCTGGAACTGTGGGGACGGACGAACAAGACCATCTGCTTCGTCACGCACTCCATCCCGGAGGCGGTCTATCTGTCGACACGCATCGTCGTCATGTCGCCACGTCCGGGCCGGGTCAGCGATGTCATTGAATCGACGCTGCCGAAAGAGCGGCCGCTCGGCATCCGCGAGACGCCGGAGTTCCTGGCGATCGCCGCACGGGTGCGGGACGGGTTGAGGGCAGGGCATAGCTATGATGATTGAGTGCCTTCACGAAGGAGCGGCAAACAATGCCTTCGTCATCCTAGGGCGAAGCAGGCGCGAAGCCGCCTGCGCAGACCCTAGGATCCATGCCGTGACATTGGCCAAGCGGTGCAAACGGTTCAGGATATCCACCGGGCAGAGTGAGGCGAATGGAGCCATGTTCCGCACCGTCGCGGAGCGCAGAGGTAACGGCATGGATCCTAGGGTCTGCGCTGCGTCGCTTCGCTCCTTGCTCCGCCCTAGGATGACGAAGTGTGGAGGCCTTTTCCGCCCTTTGCTGCGAGAGCGTCCGGCGCAGCTCCCGCGAGGGCAACGCCATGGATAGCTTCCGCGATAAGCTTATCCCGGTCACCTCGATCCTCGTTGGCGTCGTCGTGCTCTGGTACGTTTTCGCCGTCATCCTCAACGCGCCCTTCCAGCGCGATCTCGACCGGCGGGCCAACGAAACCTCGACGTTCAGCGAACTCATCGGCAAGACGTTGTCGCAGCCGAAGCCGACGCTGCCGGCGCCGCATCAGGTGGCGGTGAATTTCTTCGAGAATACGTTTCTGCGGCCCATCAATTCGAACCGCAGTCTTGTCTACAACGCCTGGGTGACGCTGTCGTCGACGCTGCTCGGCTTTGCCTTCGGCACCGCGCTCGGCATCGTCATTGCGGTGGGCATCGTCCATGTGGCGACGCTCGACCGCAGCCTGATGCCGTGGATCATCGCCTCGCAGACCATTCCGATCCTGGCGGTGGCGCCGATGATCATCGTCGTGCTGGCGGCGGTCGGCATCACCGGCTTGGTCCCGAAGGCGATGATCTCGACCTACCTGTCGTTCTTCCCGGTGACGGTCGGGATGGTGAAGGGGCTGCGCTCGCCCGAGATCATGCATCTCGACCTGATGCACACCTACAATGCCAGCCAGGCCCAGACCTTCTGGAAGCTGCGCGTGCCGGCCTCGGTGCCGTTCCTGTTCACCTCGATGAAGGTTGCGGTGGCGGCAAGCCTGGTCGGCGCCATCGTCGGCGAACTGCCGACGGGTGCTGTCGCCGGCATCGGCGCCAAGCTGTTGGCCGGCGCCTATTACAGCCAGTCCATCGACATCTGGTCGGCGCTGGTCGCCGGTTCGATCGTGGCGGCGCTGCTTGTGATGGTGGTTGGCATCGCCGGCCGCCTCGTCGACCGCGCCATGGGCGGGAGGCCGGCATGAACCGGCTGAAACCTTCCTGGCAAGCGGCGTTGGCGGTCCTGGCGTGCCTGATCGCCGTTGCGCTCGGAGCGATCGCAGCGCCAAAAGTTGATCCGCTGGCGCAGCCTGCGGGGACGTTGATCTATCCCTATGCCGCGACGAGCTGGCTGATCTTCGGCGCGCTGCTTCTCGCCGCTTTGATCCCGATGGCCAAAGTGCCGCCCATGGCCGAAGCTGTCGTACTTTTCATCGGTGCGCATCTGGCGGCCTGGCTGCTCATCGGGGGCATTGCCGGCTTCGAAGGTCTGGCGCGGGCGCCATACTTCCTGCTGCTCGCGGCCGCCTGGCTGCTTGGCTGGCGTTGTGTCGCGGTCTTGTCTGGACTGCGCCCGACGGACGGCTCGCGGACCGCTTTGCGCCTGATCATCCCGGCGATCTTCGGCGCGTGGATCCTGATCATCTGGGAGGCGGTAACGCGTGGCGCCGGCATTCCTTTCATCCTCCTGCCACCGCCGAGCGCCATCGGCGCGCGCATCGCCGGTTCGCTGCCGATCCTCGGAGCCGATGTCCGGCAGACCATCTTCAAGGCGGTGCTCTTCGGCTATGTCGTGGGCAGCGGCGCGGGCTTCGTCACCGCTGTTCTCGCCGACCGCGTGGCGTTCCTGCGGCGCGGGCTCTTGCCGATCGGCAATATGGTCTCGGCGCTGCCGATCATCGGCGTGGCGCCGATCATGGTCATGTGGTTCGGTTTCGACTGGCAGTCCAAGGCGGCTGTCGTCATCATCATGACCTTCTTTCCGATGCTGGTGAACACGGTCGCCGGGCTCGCCGCGTCCGGCCATATGGAGCGCGACCTGATGCGCACCTATGCGTCTGGCTATTGGCCGACGCTCATCAAGCTGCGGCTGCCGGCGGCAGCGCCTTTCATCTTCAACGCGCTGAAGATCAACTCGACGCTGGCGCTGATCGGCGCCATCGTCGCCGAGTTCTTCGGCACGCCGGTCGTCGGTATGGGCTTCCGCATTTCGACCGAGGTCGGGCGGATGAACATCGACATGGTCTGGGCCGAAATCGCAGTTGCAGCACTTGCGGGTTCGGTCTTTTATGGCGTGGTCGCCCTTGTCGAAAGGGCCGTCACGTTTTGGCATCCCTCTGTCCGTGGTGGATAGGGGCGGTGGGTTTAGGGCACTAACTTCAGAGGGTAAAAAAATGAAAAGACTTGTTATTCCAGTTCTGGCCGGCGCGATGTCGCTGGCCGCGTTCCAAGCAATGGCCGCCGACAAGGTGACCTTGCAGCTGAAATGGGTCACGCAGGCGCAGTTTGCCGGCTACTATGTCGCCAAGGCCAAGGGTTTCTATGACGCTGAAGGCCTCGACGTCGACATCAAGCCGGGCGGCCCCGACATCGCGCCCGAGCAGGTGATCGCCGGCGGCGGTGCCGATGTCATCGTCGACTGGATGGGCGGCGCGCTCGCCGCGCGCGAAAAGGGCGTGCCGCTGGTCAACATCGCCCAGCCGTTCAAGAAGGCCGGCATGGAGCTGGTCTGCCCGAAGGACGGCCCGATCAAGAGCGAAGCCGATTTCAAGGGTCATACGCTGGGCGTCTGGTTCTTCGGCAATGAATATCCGTTCTACGCCTGGATGAACAAGCTTGGCCTCAAGACCGATGGCGGCCCCGATGGCGTCACCGTTCTCAAGCAGAGTTTCGATGTGCAGCCGCTGATCCAGAAGCAGGCCGACTGCATCTCGGTCATGACCTACAATGAATACTGGCAGCTGATCGACGCCGGCTACAAGCCCGAACAGCTCACCGTCTTCAACTATTCGGCCATGGGCAACGACCTGCTCGAGGACGGCCTCTATGCGTCGGAAGACAAGCTCAAGGATCCGGCCTTCGAGGACAAGATGGTGCGTTTCGTGCGCGCTTCGATGAAGGGCTGGAAATACGCCATCGACCACAATGACGAGGCGGCAGGCATCGTCATGGATGGCGGCGGCCAGGACGAAAACCACCAGAAGCGGATGATGAGCGAAGTCGCCAAGCTGATCGACAACGCCGACGGCAAGCTCGACCCGGCGACCTACGAGCGCACCGCCAAGGCGCTGCTCGACCAGAAGATCATCACCAAGGAGCCGAAGGGCGCCTACACCACCGCCATCACGGACAAGGCGGTCAAGTAAGCCTGGCAGGCGCAATCAACAGCGCCCGCGACCGGTTTGACGGCTGACACCAAAAGGGGCGGGCGACCGCCCCTTTTCCATTCGCTCCGATCACAAAACCGTGTGCGGGGATACATTGTGCCAACCAGCCGTTGCATTGAAGCATGCGCGCGGCGGGGAGCCGTGACGCATCGCTTCAATCGGAGGTTCTTCATGCGCGCACACTCCTTCCTGCCGGCGCTATCGGCGCTCGCTATTTCCACCGCTTTCCTGTTTGCATCACCGGCCATGGCCGAGATGGTAAAATACAAGGCGACCCTGGATGGCGGCCAGCAGAGCCCAGCCGTCACAACCAAGGGCAAGGGGACGGCCACTCTCACCTTCGACACCACGAAGAAGAAGCTCAGCTGGAACGTGAAGTATTCCGGCCTCAGCGGCCCGGCGTCGGCCGCGCATATCCACGGCCCGGCGGCAATGGGTGAAAACGCGGATCCCGTGATCCCGTTCAAAGGCAAGCTCAAGAGCCCCATCAAAGGATCGGCCACATTGACCGATGCGCAGGCCGCCGACCTGGAGGCAGGCAAATATTATGTCAACGTACACACGGCGGCCCACAAAGACGGCGAAATCCGCGGTCAGGTCGAAAAGGCGATGTAGCGGCCGAGGGCCGGCGGGACAGGGGGCGCCAGGAAACTCGGCCTGGCTACCCCTTAAGCCTTGTCGCGTATCTGCGTCATCGTCCGGGTCGGCGTGATCGCTTCGGGATCGAGCCTGATCTCGACGATCGCCGGCTTGCCGCTGGTTCGCGCGCGCTCGAAGGCAGGCGCGAAATCAGCTGTCTTCTCCACCGTCTCGCCATGGCCGCCATAGGCGCGGGCAAGTGCTGCAAAATCGGGGTTCTTCAGATCGGTGCCGACGACACGACCGGGATATTCGCGCTCCTGATGCATGCGGATGGTGCCGTAAATGCCGTTGTTGACGACGATCACCACGATCGGCAGATCGTACTGCACGGCAGTGGCGAATTCCTGCCCGTTCATCAGGAAGCAGCCGTCGCCGGCGAAGGCGACCACGGTGCGCTCCGGATAAAGCGCCTTGGCCGCGACCGCCGCCGGCGTGCCGTAACCCATCGAGCCCGACGTCGGCGCGGCTTGCGTGCCGAAGCGGCGGGAGCGGTGGAAGCGATGAACCCAGGTCGCATAATTGCCGGCGCCATTGGTCAGGATGGCATCGTCGGGCAACACCTTTTCCAGATAGTCCATGATCGGACCCATCTGGACCGCGCCGGGGCCGGTCTGTGGTGGCGTCGACCATTCGAGATAGGCCGCGTGATGCCTAGGCGTCTCGGCCGCCCATGATGGCGTTCCGGCGGGCTTGCGCTTGGCGAAAGCCTCGACGAAAGCCGCTGGCGAGGCGTTGATCGCCAGCGTCGGGCGGTAGACCCGGCCGAGTTCGCCGGCATCGGCATGGACATGCACCAGTGCCTGGTCGGGATAGGGGCTCTTCAGCAACGTGTAATCCGAAGATGGCATCTCGCCCATGCGGCCGCCGATCAAGAGAACGACGTCGGCCTGCTTGATGGCCGCCGCCAGCTTCGGATTGATGCCGATGCCGACATCGCCGGCATAGTTTGGATGAAGATGGTCGAACAGCATCTGGCGGCGGAATGAACAGCCGACAGGAAGCGACCAGACCTCGGCGATCTCATGTATCCGCGCCACGGCATCCGCGTTCCAGCGCGTGCCGCCCAGGATGACGAAGGGACGCTTCGCGCCGGCAAGCAGCATTTCCAGTGCGTCGAGTTCGGCCTCGCCGGGATAGGTCTCGACGGGCGTGTGCGGAAGTGCTTCCGGCGCTTCGACCATGCGGGTCAGCATATCCTCCGGCAGCGAGATGACGACCGGGCCGGGACGGCCCGACGTCGCCACGGCGAAAGCGCGGGTGACGAATTCAGGGATGCGCGAGGCGTCGTCGATCTCGACCACCCATTTGGCGATGTCGCCGAAGAACCTGACGTAATCAACCTCCTGAAAAGCCTCGCGCTCCTTGGCGTGGCTGGCGACCTGGCCGATGAACAGGATGAGGGGAACCGAATCCTGCATGGCGATGTGGATGCCGGCCGAAGCGTTGGTGGCGCCAGGGCCGCGGGTGACGAAGCAGATTCCGGGCTTGCCGGTCAGCCGGCCCTGACAGTCGGCCATCATGGCAGCACCGCCTTCCTGGCGGCAGACGATGGTGCGGATCGAGGAATCATGCAGCGCGTCAAGCACCGCAAGGTAGGATTCGCCCGGCACGCAGAAGATACGGTCTGTGCCGTTGGCTTCGAGGGCGTCGACGATCAGTTGTCCACCGGTCTTCATTTCCCAGACTTCTCCAGTTCGGCAAGGATTTCGTCAGTGTGCTCGCCAAGGCGCGGCGAGGGGCGCTCATAGGTGAGCGGTGTGCCCGACATCACCATCGGCGCGCGCACCGACGGCAGGCGGTTGCCATGGCCGTCGTCGAGGTCGAGCCGCATGCCGCGGGCAATGGTCTGCGGATCGGCGAACATCTGGCCGATCGTATTGATCGGACTTGCCGGCACGCTCGCGGCTTCGAGCTTCGCCAGCAGCGGATCGCGATCCCAGGTCTTAAGCGCCTCGATGATGCGTGCGCGAAGGTCTACGCGGTTGGCGACGCGGGCCGGATTGGTGGTGAAATCGGGATTGGCCGGCAAATCGTCCAGCCCGACCGCGGCGCAGAATTTGGCGAACTGGCCGTCATTGCCGACAGCCAGGATGATGTGGCCGTCCCTGACCGGAAGCACTTCGTACGGGGCAATGTTCATATGCGCATTGCCCATCTGCACCGGCGACTTGCCGGAAACGAGATAGTTGAGGTTCTGGTTGCCCAACGCCGAGATCTGAGTGTCGAACAGAGCCATGTCGATGTGCTGGCCTTCGCCGGTCTGTTCCGCATGGCGAAGCGCGGCCTGGATGGCGATGACCGAATAGAGGCCGGTGAAGATATCCGAGATGGCGACGCCGGCCTTCTGCGGCTCGCGGCCGGCCTCGCCGGTGATCGACATCATGCCGGCCATGGCCTGAATGATGAAGTCATAACCGGCGCGGGGCGCATAAGGCCCATCCTGACCAAAGCCGGTGATGGAGCAGTAGACCAGGCGAGGGTTGATCTTCTTCAGGCTGTCATGGTCGAGCCCGTATTTCTTCAGGCCGCCGAGTTTGAAGTTCTCGATCAGCACATCCGCCGTCGCGACCAGCCGGCGCACCGTCTCGGCGCCATCCGGCGTCGAGAAGTCGATGGCGATGGAGCGCTTGCCGCGGTTGCAGGAATGGTAGTAGGCGGCCGACAGGTTCTCGCCGTCATGGCCTATGACGAAGGGCGGACCCCATTTGCGAGTGTCGTCGCCGCCATCGGGACTCTCGACCTTGATGACATCGGCGCCGAGATCGGCAAGCAACTGCCCGGCCCAGGGCCCGGCAAGAATGCGGGCGAGTTCGACGACGCGGACGCCTTTCAGCGGGGGTTCGGCCATAAATCACCGTGTTTGCCGCAATCATCCTGATTGCCGCGAAAGCAGAGCCTCTATCAAGCCCGGCAGCGGCTGTCACGGTCCTTGCAATGGGCCAACCCGTCACGCCTTCAAGACAGTGTCCGCCCAGTTGGCGAAATCGTTCATGATGATGTCGCGATTCACCTCGTTCAGGCTTTCGTGGCGGGTTTCGGCGTAAACCTTTGAAACCAGATTCGAAAAGCCCATCCTGCGCATGCGACTGGCGAGATGGGTGATGCCCTTGCCGTAGTCCGAGGCAGGGTCTTTTTCGCCGCCGAGGATGGCGACGGGGATGTCGCGGCGAACGGCGGCAAAGCCTGCATCCTCGCCGCCGTTCAGCGCCAAGGCGACCACATCGCGCCACATCGAGATGGAGGCATCCCAGCCGCAGAGCGGATCGGCGATATATTTCGCCACCTCCGCCTCGTCGCGCGACAGCCAGTCGAACAAGGTGCGATGGTTGGGCACCGCCTTGCCCCAGGCCTGGAAGGTAAGTTTCGGCAGCAGGCGCGACGGGACATCGGAGCCCAGCCGCATCCGTTCCCAGGCAAGGATGCCGAGCGCCACCTGGCCGAGCAGGCCTTGCGAGAAATTGCCGTTCCAGATCGCGGCGGCATGGATGCGTTGCGAGTGGTGTAACAGGTAGCTCAGCGCCACGGACGCGCCCATCGAGTGGCCGAAAAGGATCACCGGCAGGTCAGGCTGCTCGCGGGCGATGAGATCGTGGATGGCGTCGACATCGGCGATCACCTTGGCCGGGCCGTCCTTGTCGGCGAATCTGCCGAGCGGCGCGTCGGGCGCCTTGGTCGCTCCATGGCCACGGTGGTCATGGACATAGACATGGAAGCCCCGGGCGGCGAGGAAACCGGCGAAGCGGTCGTAGCGCGCGGCGTGTTCGGCCAGGCCATGATTGATCTGGACCACCGCACGCGGAGAGCTGTCGGCCCGCCGGACGAACAGATTGAGGTCGGCGCCGGTCGGCGAGCGAACCACGCGCTGCTGGCTGAATGGCATGCCGGCTGGTCTCTCCCTGGTTTCGCCCTCGTGATGTCCAAACTGTGTGCGCCGGTGCCAGATTTGCGTCAATCCGGCCTGCGGGCTTTTCCGCGACGATCTTTCTTGCCACGAGCCCGCAAAATATCGCAATTCTGACATGGAGACAGCTTCAGTCTGTCGCCCACTTTCCAGCAGGGGATTCTCCATGCGCATTGCTGTTGTTTTCGGATTGGCCTTGCTTGCGGGCGCGGCGCATGCCGACGTCAAGATGAGCGGCACCTTCGTGGCCGACGCTGCCTGTCCGGCGACGCAGGCGATCAAGAACGGCAAGAACCCCGGCAATGTCTCGACGGATGCGGGCAAGACCTACCAATTGCTGGCCGGCAACAAGGACGCTCCGACCCACTACCTCATCCTGGTGCCGGGAGCCGATCCCGAGCGCCGCTGGGTGAAGGTCAGCTGCGGCCATCTCTCGGGCAGCAGTGCCGCGACCGTGCCGGCGGCACCGGGCGGGCAAGGCAAGCCCGCGCCCTCGGGGAAACCCGAATACGTTTTCGCGTTGAGCTGGCAGCCGGCCTTCTGCGAGACCAAGTCGAACAAGACCGAATGCAAGGCGCAAAACCCTGGTGAGTTCGATGCCACCAATTTCACGCTGCACGGTCTGTGGCCGCAGCCGAACGGCAATTTCTATTGCCAGGCTTCGGCCAGCGACAAGGCCAATGACAATCCGGCTCACTGGCAGGACCTGCCACCGGTCAACCTCGATGCCGACACCCGCACCGAACTCGACAAGGTGATGCCCGGCACGGCCTCGAAGCTGGAACGGCATGAATGGATCAAGCACGGCACCTGCTACGGCAAAAGCCAGCAGGAGTATTTTTCCGACGCCCTTCATTTGATGCGTGAGGTCAACAGCTCGCCGGTGCGCGACCTCTTCGCCAAAAATATCGGCGGCAAGCTGACCGCGGATCAGATCCGCAGCGCCTTCGACCAGGCCTTTGGCGCGGGAGCAGGGGACCGGGTGCGGGTGTCCTGCGTTATCGATCCGTCGAGTGGCCGGCGGCTGATCGGCGAACTGACGCTTGGCCTTGCCGGCCCGATCGGCCCGAACAGTTCGCTCAAGGACCTGCTGCTGGCCTCGGTGCCAACCAACAAGGCCGGTTGCCCGACCGGGACGGTCGATCCGATCGGCTTCCAGTAAGTGCGGGATCGCCGCTTCCGGTAAGCCGGCGCGGCCGTCGCGGAGAGAGCTAGATCTGGGCTGACCTGGTCCAGGCAATGGCGGCGTCGGCCTCATGCCCACCGGGTTCGCCGACGACGCGGTCGCGTCCGGTCGATTTCGCCTTGTAAAGGCGCTGGTCGGCGAGCGCGAACAGATCGGCCAGGCACTGCGTCGTTTCGCTGACGGTGGAAACGCCGGCGCTGACGGTCAGCTCGAAGCGGTTGGTGGCGGCCGATGCCTTGAGCGCGGTGCGGACGCTTTCGCCAAACAGCCTGGCGACGGAATGCGGACGCGAACTGAGGATGGCGAATTCCTCGCCGCCGATCCGGAACACCTGGTCCTCGGCGCCTGCCGCCTCGCAAAGTACGGTTGCAACGGCCTTCAGCACCTTGTCGCCCTCGGCATGGCCGAAACGGTCGTTGATCGACTTGAAGTGGTCGACATCGACGATGAGCAGGCTGAGCGGCCTCGCCGTGCGCAGGCTGGCCTGGACGGCGGCTTCACCGTCGGCATCGAAGCGTCCCCTGTGCAGCAGGCCGGTCAAGCCGTCGCGGCCGACATGCTCGACCAGCGCTTCGTAGCGTTCGCGATAGGTCAACGTCTCGAAAATGTCGGTCAGGCCGCGCGGCATCTGGACGTCCCGGACCTCGAACCATTTGAGATAGGCGACCAGCATGGCACTGAAAGTCAGTGCCGCCGCCATCTTGGCGAACCAGCCGCCGAAGAAGACCGCAATCGGGGCGCCGGCAACAAAATGCAGCGCGGTGAAGAAGCCGGCCTGGTCGAAGGTGAGCACGCAGGCAACCGAAATCAGGATGCGCAAGAACCGCGCCTTGCGCAGCGTGCGCCCAAGCTTTTCATAGAGCAGGATGATCAGGATGGCGTCGATGACCAGCAGCGTCGTGCCCCACACCATCAGCCAGCCCATCTCGTCGATGAAGCCGATGTCGGGGAGCCGGCCATCGGGAAGCGGAGCGATGGCGTGCAGGCGCAGGAGCAGAACCAGCCCGATCATCAACGCGTTGCCGAGCAGCAGGCCATAGATCGGCTGACGCACGGTGGCGGCATCTTCCTTCATGTAGAGCAGAAGGAGCATCACCAGCTTGCCGGAAAAGAGCACCGCGGAGCCCGGCGACACCATGCCGAACGGCAGCGCGACATAAAAGACGCTGGCCAGATAGGTCTCCAGGAAATGCATGACGCCAAGCGCGCAGACGAAGACGCCAAGGCCGATGCGCTTGCGGAAGCGGAAAAGCGTCACCATGACGCTGAAGTAGACGACCGCTTCGGCAAGGAGCAGGAAACTGTTCAGCAATGCCGTCGATCCGATCTCTCTCTGGAAATCGCGGCAAGCCGGCGATTCCACCCGATCCTGTTTTGACGCGGAAGGGTTAACCAGGGATTTCCGTGCGCGATCGACCGGTTGAAAACTTGGCTGTCGGTGCACACTTGTCCGTGTGGTTGGCTCGATGTGGCAAAAGCGATTGCCGTCCGGCGCCGCATCGCCTACATAGCGGCCAATCTCCATTCAATTCGACAAATCCAGTCATTCAGGGAAGCGCGCGTGGCACGCCAGTTCATCTATCACATGGCCGGCCTCAACAAGGCCTATGGCACCAAGAAGGTGCTCGAGAACGTTCATCTGTCCTTCTACCCCGACGCCAAGATCGGCATCCTCGGCCCGAACGGCGCCGGCAAGTCGACGATCCTCAAGATCATGGCCGGCATCGACAAGGAGTGGAGTGGTGAAGCGTGGCTCGCCGAAGGCGCCACGGTGGGCTACCTGGCGCAGGAACCGGCGCTCGACCCCGACAAGACCGTGTTCGAGAACATCATGGAAGGTGTAGCGGCCAAGACCGCCATCATCGAGCGTTACAACGAATTGATGATGAACTATTCCGACGAGACGGCCGACGAGTCGGCCAAGCTCCAGGACGAGATGGACCGGCTGAACCTTTGGGATCTCGAACAGCAGGTCGAGATGGCGATGGAAGCGCTGGGCTGCCCGCCCAAGGATGCCAATGTCACCAAGCTGTCGGGTGGCGAGCGCCGCCGCGTCGCGCTCTGCCAGCTGCTGCTGCGCCAGCCTGATCTTCTGCTGCTCGACGAACCGACCAACCACCTCGACGCCGAGACGACAGCGTGGCTGGAAAAACATCTGCGCGCCTATCCCGGCGCCGTGATGATCATCACCCACGATCGCTACTTCCTCGACAATGTCACCGGCTGGATCCTGGAACTCGATCGCGGCCGCGGCATCCCGTATGAGGGCAACTACACCAAATATCTCGAAGCCAAGGCCAAGCGCCTCAAGCAGGAGGGCCGCGAGGACGACGCCCGCCAGCGCGCCATCGGCCGCGAGCGCGAGTGGATCCAGTCGAGCCCGAAGGCCCGCCAGACCAAATCCAAGGCGCGTATCCAGGCGTTCCAGGACCTGCTCGATGCCGCCGACAAGCGGCGGCCGACGGATACGCAGATCGTCATTCCGCATGGTGAGCGGCTCGGCAACGTGGTCATCGAGGTCGAGGGCCTGTCGAAAGGCTTCGGCGACACGCTGTTGATCGAAGGCCTCGAATTCAAGCTGCCTCCGGGCGGCATCGTCGGCGTCATCGGCCCGAACGGCGCCGGCAAGACGACGCTGTTCCGCATGATCACCGGCCAGGAAAAGCCGGATGCGGGCTCAGTGCGCGTCGGCGAGACGGTGAAGCTCGGCTATGTCGACCAAAGCCGCGATGCGCTCGATCCGTCGAAGACCGTCTGGGAAGAGATCTCGGGCGGCGCCGAAGTGGTCAAGCTCGGCAAGTTCGAGGCCAACACCCGTGCGTACTGCGCTTCGTTCAACTTCCGTGGCGGCGACCAGCAACAGAAGGTCGGTAATCTCTCCGGTGGTCAGCGCAACCGCGTGCATTTGGCCAAGATGCTGAAGACCGGCGGCAATGTGCTGCTGCTCGACGAACCGACCAACGATCTCGATACGGAAACGCTGGCCGCACTCGAAGACGCGCTGGAAAATTTTGGCGGCTGCGCCGTCATCATCTCGCACGATCGCATGTTCCTCGACCGTCTGGCCACGCACATCCTCGCTTTCGAGGGCGACAGCCATGTCGAATGGTTCGAAGGCAACTTCGAGGACTACGAGCAGGACAAGATCCGCCGGCTCGGGCCCGAAGCCGTCAACCCGCACCGCATGACCTACAAGAGGCTGACGCGGTAAGGGGCACCGGGGCGGCGAACTCTCAAGCTGGCATGAGGAGCTCGAATGGCTGATTGGTCCGCCGCCCAATATCTGAAATTCGAGGACGAGCGCACACGGCCGGCGCGTGATCTCGCAGCCCAAGTGCCGGTGGATTTTCCGCGCCGCGTCGTCGACATCGGCTGCGGGCCGGGCAATTCGACCGAACTTCTGGTCGAGCGCTGGCCGGATGCGCAGGTGAGCGGCTTCGATACGTCTCCCGACATGATCGAAAAGGCGAGGGCACGCCTGCCCAATGTCAGCTTCGACCTCGCCGAGGCGTCGACATGGCAGCCGGCCGAGCCGGTCAACGTGATCTTCGCCAACGCGGTCTTCCAGTGGCTGCCGGAGCATCCGGCGGTGTTCCAGCGTCTGATGGGTTTTCTGGCGCCCGGTGGCGCACTGGCCGTCCAGATGCCTGACAATATGGCCGAGGATTCGCATCGGCTGATGCGGGAAACCGCGGCGCAAGTGCGTTTTGCGGCAAAGATCAGGGATGCGGCCCGCGCACCGCTGCCGCCGGTGTCGTTCTATTACGACCTGCTGTCGCCGCTCTCCGCTCGGCTCGACATCTGGCACACCATCTACAACCATCCGCTGGCCGACGCCGAGGCGATCGTCGAATGGGTGAAGTCGACCGGGCTGAAGCCGTTCCTCGATCCGCTGGACGCGGACGAGCGCAAGCTGTTCCTCGACAACTACACGGCCAAGGTCGCCAAGGCGTATCCGAAGACCGCCGATGGCAAGGTGCTGCTGCGTTTCCCCCGCATTTTCATCGTCGCCAAGCGGGCGGGATAGGCTGGCGTAAACCTTGGTTTAAGCCTGCGTAAACCGGCCGAGTGAGAAAAGTGTTGCGCCGAAGCGTTTCGGCGCCCACATGAAGCCGCAATGCCCGCGGACGGGACGGACTGGAAACATGCATCGCGTCATCATCAGCGGCATCGGCGCTGAAATACCCAAGCCTGTCATCACGAATGAGGACCTGGTCGCCAGCTTCAATGCCTGGGTCGACACCGAGAACGCGCGGCGCCAGGCTGCCGGCGAGACGCTGCTGCAGAAATCCGATGCCGACTTCATCGTCCATGCCTCGGGCGTGCGCGCCCGCCATGTGATCGAGCGGGAAGGCATTCTCGACCCGACCCGCATGGCGCCGCGCATTCCGGCGCGCCCGGACGACGCGCTCTCGCTGCAGGCGGAATTCGGTGTCGCTTCGGCCAGGAAGGCGATCGAGCACGCCGACCTCGAGGCGTCGGACATCGATCTGGTGATCTGCTCATCCTCGCATCAGCAGAGGCCGTATCCGGCCATCGCCATCGAAATGCAGGAGGCGCTGGGCACGAGGGGCGCCGGCTTCGATATGGGACTTGGCTGTTCGTCCGCGGCGGCTGCGCTGCACATGGCGGTCAATCTGGTGCGCTCGGGCGCGCACAAGCGCATCCTGGTGACCACGCCCGAAATCATCACGGGCCATCTCAATTTCCGCGACCGGCAGACGCATTTCATCTTCGGGGACGCTTCGGTGTCGATGGTGGTGGAAGGGCTCGCCCAGGGCGAGAAGCGGCCGGGCCGCTTCGAGGTGCTGGACACGCGCATCTGGACGCAGATGTCGAACAACATCCGCACCAATCTCGGCTACCACACGCGTACCGCCCAGGACGATCCCTACATGATCAACCTGGAGGGCAACCTCATCAAGCAGGTCGGCAACAAGGTGTTCAAGGAAGTCACCGTCGCCGGGCACAAATTCATCGTCGAATTCCTGGCCGAGCATGGGCTGACGCCACAGGCGGTCCGACGCTTCTGGCTGCACCAGGCCAATGCGCGCATGAATGCGATGATCCTGAAACTGGCCTTCGGCCATGATGTCGGCCATGACCGCGCGCCCATGGTGCTGGAGCGGCTCGGCAACACGGCGGGCGCCGGTGCCATTATCGCGCTGTCGGAGAACCATGCCGATATGAAGCCCGGCGATTTCGGTCTGATCTGCGCCTTCGGCGCCGGGTATTCGATAGGCGGCGCGCTTATCAGAATGCTTTGAGTAATGTCGCGTCAGGCCGGCGTGAACGGAACCAGCATCGGCACCCGCCTGGCGTAGTCGTCGTAGGCGGGACCGAGTTCGTCGCGCAGGAAATGCTCCTCCAGCCTCGCCTTAATGACGACGCCGATGATGAGCAGGGCCGTACCGGCAGCGCCCCAGAGCGTGCCCTTCGCCACCATGGTGGCGAGCACCGCCAGCAGCAGCCCGGTGTAGATCGGATGCCGGACCAGGCGATAGGGGCCGGTGTCGACCACGCGATGATCCGCCTTGGCGGTGACCGTGGCGGACCACAACCGCCCGAGATGGATCCGCGCCCACCACGCGAAGCCGATGCCGACCGCGATCAGGGCAACGCAGGCCCAGGCTTCGGCAAGGGTCGGCGTCCACAATCTCAGCCTGCCTTCATAGCCATGCGCTGGAACGAACAGCAGGACGGTGCCTGCCAGCCAGAAGACGCGATAGCGAGCCTCCGCCCCGATGGTGGCGCGCTTCTGCGCCGGATCGGCCCATAGGGCAGCCGCCATCCATGTGACTACCCAGATCAACCAAAGCGCTGCGATCGCCGCTCCGGGACGCATGAGAACCTCCGTCGACGTCCGGGCTTCACCATGAAGCCGATGCAGCGCGGCGACAATGCGGCGCGGCGCCGTTTTTCGGTAAGAAGGTTGTGATCGAGCGGTCTGCGACCGGCGTCTATTCATTGGAGCAACTGAACATCCACTGCACGCCGAAGGCGTCGACCAGCATGCCGACGCTGGTCCCCCAATATTGCCGGGCAAACGGCACGGTGATCCGGCCGCCTGCGGACATGCGGTCGAAAAGCACGCGCATCGCGGCCAGATCGGCGAAATCAAGCATCATGGCGGAGCCCTTCATCGGCTCCGCGTCGTCATTGTCCGAGGCGTGGAACAGCACACCTGGACCTTCGAAGCGTGCATGCAGGACTTTTGCGCGCATGGCTTCGGTGCGCACCGGCATATTGTTGTCGCCCCAGCGCAGCAGGATCGTTGCCCGACCAAGGCCGCATTGTTCGTAGAAGGCCAGCGCGGGCTCGCAGTTGGTGGTGAAGAACAGCGAAGGGGAGAGCCGCATCATCCTGTTCATCACCGCGCGGCGGCGGTGGCGGCCGCGATGAGCGCGTCGCCGGTATATTGCCTGTCACCGATGCCCCAGCCGCCGTCGGGCGCGTTGACGATGTTGATCCAGGTGTTTTCCGGCTTGTGGCTGGGTACGCAGAGTTCGCCGACAATCCGGGCGGCGGCGGCAATGAAGATCTTGCGGGCTTCGATTGAGCCAAGGGCGATATTGGGTAGCTTCAACTCGACCATGACGACCGGCCGGTTGGCGCCACCCGCAAAAATGTGGCGCGGCGGCAGGATATGGACGGTGCCGCCGACGATCGCGGTGAAGAATGAATTGCCGACGGCGCCGGAGGCTTCGATGAGGGCAGCGCTCAGGCGTGGCAGGATTTCGCGCTCTCCAGCGGGAGTGAGTACGCCTTTCGGCGCGGTCACGGTGATCGGCATTGCTTTTCTCCTTGGGTTGCACGGCTCTCGCCGGGAGGTCATCTTCCGGTTTGCCTGGTTGCGTATCGATTGATATGTTATGAGGGAAAGGTGAGTCAACAGGTTTCGTATCGATCGCTATGGAAAACTCGGACAAACCACGTGGCGGCCGGCCGCGCGCATTCGACCCCGACCGGGCGCTCGACGCCGCGATGCATCTTTTCTGGGAGCACGGCTATGAAGCGACATCGCTGGCCATGCTGCGCGAAGCGATGGGGCTGACGCCGCCACAGATCTACAACGCCTTCACCGACAAGGAGACTTTGTTTCGCAAGGCGTTGACGCGCTACCACGAGACCGAAACAAGCTTCGCGCTGGAAGCGCTGGGCGCGCCGGTATCGACGGGGGAGGCGATCCGGCGCTTGCTGCTGGGCGCGGCTGAAGCCTATTCCAGGCCCGGCAAGCCGGGCGGCTGCCTTTTCGTCAGCGGCGCGCTGGCGGCCTCGCCGCAGGCGCAAGCCATTGCGGATGAACTCAAGGCCTATCGCAAGGCGAGCGAGGCGGCGATCGCGGCGCGGCTGGCCAAAGGCAAGGCAGAAGGCGATGTGCCGGAAAACCTCGCCGTGGATGGCTTAGCCAAATATATTGCAGGGGTCATGAACGGCATGTCGATCCAGGCACGGGACGGCGCATCGGTGGAAGAATTGCGCGTTATGGCCCGAACCGCTCTTGCGGCCTTGCCGGGTGAAGGGCAAAACCAGGGCACGTCATCCAAGGAATGAAGTCATGCTGGATCTCTTTCCCGAGGCTGAAAAGCCGGTCGAAATCATTCCGGCAAAGAAGCTTACCGCCCGCGCGGCGGCGCTGTACGTCGCGCCAGCGGACCATTTCCAGACGCGTCCGGTGGACGAATTGCGGCTCGGCTTCGACGGCATTTCAGGCGACTTCCATGCCGGACCGACGCGCCGCTCCGGCGGGCGCGAGCCCTGGTATCCGCGCGGCACCGAGATGCGCAACGAACGGCAGATATCGATCGTGGCGGCGGACGAATTGGGCATCGTCGCTGAACGGATGGAACTCGCCGAAATCAAGCCGGAATGGATCGGCGCCAATCTGGTGATCGAAGACGTGCCGCATCTGTCGATGCTGCCGGCCGGCACGCTACTGTTCTTCAAGGGCGGCGTGACGCTCAAGGTCGACGCCCAGAACGGGCCATGCCGCTTCGCCGGGCGATCGATCGCTGAAAACGCTGGAATGGCCGACATCGAAGCCGGCGCGCTGTTGTTTCCCAAGGCGGCGAAGCGGTTGCGCGGCGTGGTCGCCTGGGTTGAAAGGCCCGGCATCGTCAGGGCCGGCGAAGAGATTTCGGTGCGGGTGCCGGAACAATGGATTTATCAGGCATAGTCGCGCGCTCGCATCGTGGCTGAGGTGAGAGCTACGCCGCCTGTGAGGCGGCGGCGCAGTAAAACACCTGATGTCAGCCTTTGCGGTTCTTGTTGGCGCCTTGCGCCATGACGGAGACGTGGTCCCACTTGTCCCAGGTGGCGAGGCGGTTGGCGTATTCCTGGCGTATCATCGGCAGGCCGCCATCGCCGAAGAATACCCGCAGCGGCGGCTCGTCGGCATCGACGATGGCCAGCATGGCCGGACCGGTCGCCTCGGGATCGCCGGCGACCGAGTTGGCGCGGCGCTCGGCCATCCTGGCACGGGCAGGCGCATAGGCCTCGATCGGCTGGGAAACCTTGGCCGATGCTCCCGACCAGTCGGTGGCGAAGCCGCCCGGCTCGACCAGCGTGACATGAATGCCGAATTCCGCGACCTCGATGCTGAGCGACTGGCTGAAGGCTTCCAGCGCCCATTTCGAGGCATGATAGAGGCCGAGCGAGGCAAAGGCGTTGACGCCGCCGATCGACGAAATCTGGATGATATGGCCGGACCGCTGCGCCCGCATGATCGGCAGTGCCGCTTGGGTGACCCACAGCGCGCCGAACACATTGGTCTCGATCTGGTCGCGGGCTTCCTGCTCGCTGACTTCCTCGATGGCGCCGAAATGGCCGTAGCCGGCATTGTTGATGACGACGTCGAGCCGGCCAAAGCGCTCGTGCGCCTCGGCGATTGCTGCATCGACGGCTTTCTTGTCGGTGACATCGAGCTTTAGCGCGGCGACGTTGTCGCCGTATTTCTCGACCAGATCGGCAAGCGTGCCGGTGTCACGGGCGCTCGCGGCGACGCGGTCGCCGCGCGCCAACGCGGCCTCGGCCCAGACGCGGCCAAAGCCTTTGGACGATCCGGTGATGAACCAAACCTTGTTTGTCATGATGTGGAATCCTTGCCCCTGCGAGCGCAATTTCTGGATGAAAGCGGAGGCTTCTCCGCTTTCGGGCATATACGGCCTATGCCGTAATCTTCCAGAGGCGGGCGGAAATCTTTTTGAACTTGGGGCTTTCCAGTAGAACAAGAAATCGTGTGAATCAGGGGTAGTTCACCAAACTCGACCAGGCCGGGTCGTCGTGCTTTTGCCAATAGAGCGCCATCAGCCGGCTGGTGATCGGCCCGACCTTGCCGTGGGCGATGTCGGCATCGTCAATCTCCGTCACCGGCATGATTCCGCCGGCGGTCGAGGTGATGAAGACTTCGTCGGCGTCGCGCAGCGTGACCACGCTAACATTCATGGCCGTCGCCGAGAGTCCGATCTCTGCGCAAAGATCGAAGACGGTGCGGCGGGTGATGCCCGGCAGCACGCCGATGGCCGGTGTCGACAGTCTGCCGTCCTTGGCGCAGAAGACGTTGAAGCCCGGGCCCTCAGCGACATTGCCGTTGAAGTCGAGAATGAGGGCCGTCTCGGCGCCGCGATCATAAGCATCGTAGAGGCCGCGCACGAGGTCGAGCCAGTGGTAGTTCTTGATCGCGGGATCGATCGAGGCCGGCGGAAGGCGCACCTTGTCACTTACGGCGACACGCAGCCCGCGCTGCAACTGCTCGGCATTGGCGACCGAGCCGAACGGCACGGCGAACGCCATGAAGCGGTTGATCGCCTGGCGCGGGTCGCGGCTGAAGGTCGGCGAGGCGCCGCGCGTGCACAGCATCTCGACATAGGCAGCGCGATGGCCTGACAGCGCAACGCAATTGTGCAGGATCTCGGCCACGCCATCGCGATCGAACGGGATCGTCATGCGCAGCTTTTGCAAGCCGCCGAAGAAACGGTCGAGATGCAGATCGAGGCGGAAGAAGCGGCCGTTCCAGACATGCACTGTATCGTGGGTGGCGTCAGAGTGCAGAAAGCCCCAATCCAGCACCGAGACCTTGGCTTGTGACATCGGCACGTACTGGCCGTCGAGGAAGGCAATGCCGTCGGGATAGGCGTGCGGGTCGACATGACGGTCGCCCACCACAGGCAGCGGCGGTGTATCCTGTGCGATTTGGCTCATCGGCAGCTCCTTGCCATTACGTCACAAGCTATCGGCGGCGGGCCGAGTGCATAGCGCCAGTAGTCGGACTTCAGTCATCCTCGAGGATCCCGCCAGCATTTGCCATTCCGCCCGGCAATAGCGTCATTCCTCCTCGTCATCGGCGTGGAGCAGGCGGGTGGCGCGCCAGCGCGTGAGCACGATGTTGGTTTGCTCGATGACGAAAAAACGCGCCGAGTCGCGATCATAGCCCTCGGCCAGCAGCTTTTCGTAGTCGGTGTGCATGTGACGGATATGGGCAATCGTCGCCAGCCAGACCGCGATCGTCGGCGGCAAGGTCTTCATATGCATCGAGCCGGCGTCGGTGCGGATCTTCTCCATGTCGGCATAAGGCGCCAGCGGCAAAAGTGCCGTCAGCGCCTTGGCGATGGCGCGGCGGCGGCCGGTCGGCGCGCTCATCGCTCCTCGCGCCCCTCAACGGTCGCCTCCGATATAGCGTCGGTCGAGGCGAAATAGGGCTTGATGTCGACGACCGGCGTGCCGTCGAGCACGTCGATGGCGTCGAGATCGATGCGCCCGGTGGCAATGTCCAGACCGACGAGTTTGGCTACATGCAGGCCGATCGGGTTCGGCCGGGCCGGGGAGCGCAACCCGAATACGCCTTTTGCTTCAGCCGCATGGCGGGGTTTTTGAACGATCAGATTCCGCGGCGCGTGATGCAGCCAGGACAGAATGACGACGTGGCTGGCGCGGTCCAGCCCACGCAGCCCTTCGCGATAGGGCGCTTCGATGGTGAGCGCCGCCGGTTGTCCCGTTTCGCGCGCGGCGCGCATGTTTTTCGGGCAGCTTTCCCGGGTAGTCCATGGCGAGGCGATACGGCCGATGAAGACGATGCCGCTATCGGGCGGCATCGTTGCCGGATCCTGGTCCAGCCTCTGCTCGCCTTCACGTGCCTCGAACATGTCACGCTGCCCGGTCATTGCCTGTCTCTGTGCCGGGCCTGACTCTGTGCTGGTGCATGCCATTGTCTCAAACCGCTTGACGTTTCGGGTGACCTGGATCGGGAAATCACGCATGCGGCATTTTCTGGTCCGGAAGCGACATAGCGCTTGCAAGGTCGCCAAAATCGACATAAACATATGTTTATATCTTTTTCAAAGAGAATACGCTGATGCATGTCTCGCTCGACACCATGGTGGATACGCTTAAGGCGGCGGCCGAATCCAGCCGCCTGCGCATATTGGCACTGTTGTCGCGCGGCGACCTCACCGTTTCCGACCTTACCGAAATTCTCGGCCAGTCGCAGCCGCGTGTCTCGCGGCACCTGAAACTGCTGCTCGAGGCCGGGCTGATCGGCCGCTACCAGGAAGGGTCGTGGGCATTCTTCCGCCTGTCGGACGCAGATTCGGCGCGAGACTTCGTGATAGGGCTGGTTTCCAGCATTCGCGGCGCCGACCCGCAGGTCGAGCGCGATCTGGAGCGGCTGACCTCGGTCAAGCGCAAGCGTCAGGACCGCGCCACCGCGTATTTTTCGCAGAACGCCGCAAGCTGGGATCATATCCGCTCGCTGCATGTGCCCGACCGCGCCGTCGAGGCCGCGATGCTGAAGCTGGTCGGCAAGCGGCCGTTCCAGTCCATGCTCGACCTTGGCACCGGCACCGGGCGGCTGCTCGAAATCTTCTCGCCGCTCTACCGGCGCGGCATCGGCATCGACATGTCGCGCGAGATGCTGACGGTGGCGCGCGCCAATCTCGACAAGGCCGGCGTTTCGAATGCGCAGGTGCGGCAGGGCGATATTTTTTCGCCGCCTGTCGAGCGCGATGCCTTCGATCTCGTCACTATCCACCAGGTGCTGCACTATCTCGACGATCCGGCCCGCGCCATCCATGAGGCGGCGCGGCTTTTGCGCCCGGCCGGCCGTCTGGTCATCGTCGATTTCGCGCCGCACGCGCTGGAGTTCTTGCGTGACGAGCACGCGCATATGCGTCTCGGCTTTTCCGACCGGCAGATCGGGGACTGGTTCTCCGAAGCCGGCCTCGATCTTGAGGATGCCCAGGAATTCGAACCGCGCGGCGGTAACGAGGCCAGGCTCACCGTCAAGCTTTGGCTTGGCCGCGACCGGCGCCTGCTGATCGCCGATCCCGCCAACGCCAGCCAGCAGACCAGAGTGAGCTCGATAGGGGAAATCGCCTGATGAACCAGTTTCGTTTTTCCCGCCGTCCCGATATCGGCGACAAGGTCAGGGTTTCGTTCGAGTTCTTCCCGCCGAAGAACGACGAGATGGAAGCGAGGCTATGGGACACGGTCACAAGGCTGGAGCCGCTGAAGCCGAAATTCGTCTCGGTCACCTATGGCGCCGGCGGCTCGACACGCGAGCGCACGGCGCGCACCATCGGCCGCATCCTGAAGGAGACCAGCCTGACGCCGGCCGCGCACATGACCTGCGTCGATGCTGCCCGCCATCAGGTCGATGCGGTGATCCAGGAATTCACCGACATGGGCGTCAAACGCTTCGTCGCCTTGCGCGGCGATCCGGCCGCGGGCGTCGGAACCGCCTACAGGCCGCATCCGGATGGCTACGCCAATGGTGCCGAGCTGGTCGGGGCGCTGAAGGACGCCGGCGATTTCGACATCTCGGTTTCGGCCTATCCGGAAAAGCATCCGGAAAGCCCTGACTTCGCCACCGACATCGACATGCTGAAGCGCAAGGTCGACAATGGCGCGACACGGGCGATCACCCAGTTCTTTTTCGACAACGATCTCTACGAGCGTTACGTCGAGCGCGCGCGCCGCGCCGGCATCTACATCCCGATCGTTCCCGGCATCCTGCCAGTGCACAATTTTACCCAGGTCGCCAATTTCTCGGCGCGCTGCGGTGCGCTGGTGCCGGCATGGCTGGCCGAGCGCTTCGACGGTCTGCAGAACGATCCGCAGACGCATGCGCTGGTGGCTTCCGCCGTGGCGGCCGAACAGGTGCTGGACCTCGTCGAGCGCGGCGTTGGCGATTTTCACTTCTATACGATGAACCGGGCCGATCTGGTGTTCGCCGTCTGCCACATGATCGGCATCCGCTCGCACGAGGCGGAGGTGGCGGGTTCCGCTGCTGCGTAAGGCTCGGCTGGAAAAGCAAAAGGCCGGGTAAAAAACCCCGGCCTTTCGAATTGGTTAGACTATCTGGTGCTGGTCTTCCCCGTCTTGGCGGGTTCAGGGAAGGACGCCCATAATGAGGGCGCCGATGAAAGCAAACGCAGCACAAATCATCAATGCGTTGATTGGCCTCGTAAGTCCCATGACATAGCCTCCTCTTAAAGAGCTATGCCCTGGAGTCTAGGTTCATTTGTGCCACAGGCAAGCGGAAAATGTGCTGCATTGCGACGTGATTGTGAAATTCGCGACCTCGGTTTTGCCGTTAGCCGTTGAAACTCTTCGGCAAAAACCCGCTTCGGGCCTGTGAATAAATTATGGCGGTGGCGTGTCGATGCTGTGTCATGGCAGCGCTACCGCCGCGAAAGCCGCATTCGACTTTCGCGTCGACCATCCCTTGCCCGGCCCTAACGGCGACCGAACACTCGTCCGTCGATTGTGAGAAGACCGAGTCCGATAAGCACCACGCCACCGATCTCGAACGCTTCCAGCCGTTCGCCAAGGAACAGAAAACCGAGCAGCATGGCGCTGGCCGGCACGATCAGCGTGACCAGCGAGGCGTTGGTGGCCCCGGCCGAGGCGACGAGATTGAAGTAGAGGATGTAGGCGAAGGCCGTCGACAGAAGCGCCAGCGCCAGCACCGCCGTCCACACCGGCGGCGAGGCCGAGAACAAGCCGGCCGGGCCGTGGGCGAAGAGCACGATCGGGATCATGGTGATGGTCGAAGCCGTCAATTGTCCGGTGGCGACGACCGGCGAGGGCACGCCCTTGAAGCGGCGGGCGACCATCAGCGCAACGCCATAGGAGAGCGAGGCGCCGATCAGCGCGAATTTGGCCCAGACCGGGCCGCCCAGCCCCGCGAGCAGGCCGGGACCGATCATCACAGCCGTGCCGGCGACACCGAGGGCGATGCCGGCGAGCTTGTTCCAGGACAGCTTTTCATCTGATGTCAGAGCGTTGGCGAGGATCAGCGTCCAGAACGGCGTCGTGGCATTGAGCACGGAGGCGACGCCGGCACCCAATTGGGTCTGGCCGGCGAAGATCAGCGAGAAGGGGACGACGTTGTTGGTGAAGGCCAGCAGGAAGAACAGGCCGGCATGCGGCAGGGCGAGACGGAAGGAGGGGCCGCGCAAGCCGAGATAGAGCTGCAGCGCCAATGCGGCGATGGCGACGCGAAACAGAACCAGCACCAATGGGTGAAGCTCCGCCACCGCGATGCGGGCGAAGAAGAACGAGCCGCCCCAGATCGCGCCGAGCAACAGCAACTGCCCCCAGTCCCTGAGCGTCATCGGTCCGCGTGCTGCAGATGCCGCTGCCATAGCCATGTGATTTATCCTCCCCGGACGGCTCGAATGCCGGCCAACCAGGCAGAAGCCATATCGGGTCCGGCGGCAAGGGCCACCCGAAACTTGACCGACAGCCAAGCTTCCCGGCAAAAGGCTAGTGCCGCACCGTCAGCAGCGCGAGACACAGAATTGTTTTCATTGCAGCGCCGCGCGTCTCCAGAGACGCGCAAAGGACGCTGCGAGATTCATTCCTGGCGCATGATCCTTTCCGAAAGTCGAAATTGACTTTCGGGGTCATGCGCTAGCCGCTAGCTTGGATTGATTGTGCGAGCTGAAGTCGGTGATTCGTCCATGCAGCGATTCGAGAATGCAAGCGAGGCGGCACTGGCGCTTCGCCCGGACGACCCGGTCTACTGTTTCCGCCCGCAGGTGCTCAAGGCCGACGCCTTGCAGTTCATGGGCATGTTCCCCGGCAAGACCGCCTATGCGGTCAAGACCAATGGCGAGCAGATCGTGCTGAGGACGCTGGTCGAGGCCGGCGTCACCGCCTTCGACGTCGCTTCACCAGGCGAGTTCGCCGCTGTGCGCGCCGTCTCGCCCGATGCCGAGATGCTCTACATGCACCCGGTCAAGGCGCAGTCGGACATCAAGCTGGCGCTGGAAAAATACGGCATCCGCGTCATTTCGCTCGACCATGAGGACGAGATCACCAAGCTGACCCGGGTGGTGCGGGCGCTCGATATCGACCCGGGCGCGGTCAGCGTCTTCGTGCGTGTGCAGACCAAGGGGCATGCCGCCTACGAACTGTCGAAGAAATTCGGCGCCGGGCCGGCCTATGCGGTCGAACTCGCCGAGCGGCTGAACCGCACCGGCTATAAGGTCGGCCTCTGTTTCCATGTCGGCAGCCAGATCGAGGATCCCGACACCTATGAGCGGGCACTGGCCTCGGCCGACTGGGTGCGTAACCGGCTGACCTTCGACATCGCCGGGCTCGATGTCGGCGGCGGCTTTCCGGCCGAATACGGACATGATCCCAACCGCAAGCAAATCGAGATGCCGTCGCTCGGCCAGATCATGTCGCGGCTTTCCGGCGACCTGAAGGAATATCAGTTCGACCAGATTCCGCTGGTGGCGGAGCCGGGCAGGGTCATCGTGGCGCGCTGCTTGTCGCTGATCGTGCGCGTGCTCCTGCGCAAGGGCAAGCGGCTCTACATCAATGACGGCATCTGGGCGTCGCTGTCGGATTCATGGACCGGCAAGATCACGCTGCCGGCACGCTTCATCCCCGATCCGGCGATCCGCGCGCGCAATGGCGACGAGAACAAAATCGTGCCGTTCAAGGTGTGCGGCGCGACCTGCGATTCCGTTGACATCCTGTCGCGGCCGTTCTGGCTGCCGGAGACCGTCGACACCGGCGACTGGATCGAGATCGGCCATATCGGCGCCTACTCGCTGTCGCTCAGGACCCGCTTCAACGGCTTTTATCCCGACACGTTCGTCGAGGTGACGACGCCCTTCGACGAGGGCGACGCGCCGCAAGGGTTTGCGAGCTTGGAGACGATGGCGGATTAAGCCACGCCACCGCCGGCCTGGATGTTCTCGCCAGTCAGCCAGCGGGCCTCGTCGCTGGCCAGGAAAACGGCAACGTCGGCGACATCGCGCGGCGCACCAATCCTACCGAAGGGCGACATGCCGGCCGCCACGGCGCGATCGCGCTCCGGCAGAAGGTCCGTGTCGGTGAAGCCTGGCGATAAACTATTGACGGTGACGCCGCGTGGACCAACCTCGCGCGACAGCACGCGCACGAATTGTTCCACCGCGCCCTTGCTGCCGAGATAGAGCGCAGTGTGGGTGAAGAACATTTTTGTCCCGCCCGTGGAGACCGCGATGATGCGACCGCCGTCCCGCACACGGCGAGCGGCCTCCTGAAGCGTGAAGAACGTGCCTTTGGCGTTGGTATCGAAAACAAGGTCGAAATCCGCTTCACTGGCCTCGACCAGCGGTTTGATCACGGCGACGCCGACATTGGCGACGACGATGTGGAGACCGCCCAATTGGCTTTCTGCTTCGTCGAACAACCGGCGGACGTCGGAGACATTTGAAATGTCGGCCTGGATGGCGATCGCCTTGCCACCCTTGCTCGTGATGGCCGCCACAACATCGTCAGCGGCCTTGGCATTGCCGACATAGTTGACGGCGACGGTGGCGCCGTTGGCGGCGAGCCCTTCGGCAATGGCGCGGCCGATGCCGCGCGAACTGCCGGTGACGATCGCGGTTTTGCCCTGAAGCGAATGAGACATGATCAATTCCTTTCGACCGTTCGTGACCGCGCGATGTGGCTTCCACGGTCGAAAATAGGCCGAAGCTATTGATCATATAATGGGCTATTATCTGACTTGCCTGTTAATCCTGGGATACACAATGCGCGGGTCTGAATTTTCCGAACTCAAGGCATTCGCGACGATCGTGGAGGAGGGCAGTTTCATCCGCGCTTCCGCCAGGCTCAGGATTTCGCCACCGGCCCTCAGCCAGACAATCCGGCAGTTGGAGGCACGTCTCGGTGTCCGCCTGCTCAATCGCACGACACGCAGCGTGTCGCCGACCGCGGCCGGCGATACGCTTTTCACGCGGCTTGGCCCTGTTTTCAGGGAACTGGAAGGCGCGGTCGCGGATATTCATGCCTCACGCGATCAGCCGGCGGGTTCGCTGCGCATCAACGTGCCGCGCGTGGCCGCGATGCGGTTCATCGCGCCGATCCTGGGCGATTTCCAGCGCGTCTATCCCGATATCAGCCTGACGGTCATCGTCGACGACATGCTGACAGACATTGTCGAAGGACGCTTCGATGCCGGCATTCGGCTCGGCGAGCGGCTGGAAAAAGACATGGTGGCGGTGAAGCTGAGCGGGGACCTGCAAATGGCCGCGGTGGCCGCTCCCGCCTATCTCGCGGGACGCAGCACGCCTCGTCATCCCGGCGATCTGCACCAGCATCGCTGCATCAACTTCCAATGGCCAGGCGGCGGCAATATCTACCGATGGGAGTTCGCGCGCGGCAAAAGGGCGTTGGAAATCGCGGTCGAAGGCAGGCTGACTGTCAACGACACCGACTTGCTGCTCAACGCGGTGCTGAGCGGTGCCGGTATTGCATACATGATTGATTATCAGGTCCGTCCCTGGATCGAGAACGGTCAGCTGGTCCGGTTTCTGGAGGCCTGGTCGCCCAGCTTCCCTGGCTTCTACCTGTACCATCCGAGCGTGCGGCATGTGCCGCCAGCCTTGCGGGCGTTCATCGATTTTGTGCGGGGGAGTAGTGGGCAGTTAGTAGTTAGTAGTTAGTAGTTAGTAGTTAGTAGTTAGTAGTTAGTAGTTAGTAGTGATGTGCGGCGCCTGAGACCCTCACTACTCTACTCACTTTTTTTACAGTTTTCCCAGCAGCACCGGCGTCGGCCAGCCATCCACCGGCAGGCCTAGCCGCATCTGCTCCTTGCGGATGGCTTCGCGGGTGTTGGTGCCCAGGATGCCGTCGACCGTGCCGACGTCGTAACCCCTGGCCTCGAGCTTCGTCTGCAACGCCTTCATCTGCTCGTTGTCGAGACCCGGCTCGGGATTGCGCGGATCGAGCGGCGGCGTGCCGGCGAGCCGCGCGGCAAGGTTTGCCGCGGTCAGCGCGTAGGTGAAGGACTGGTTCCATTCGAGATAGACGTCGAAATTGTCGTAGGTGAGGAAGGCCGGACCCTTGCGGCCCATGGGCAGCGCTAGGCCGGCCTTCAGGCCCTTGTCGATCAGCGGCGAACCGTCGGGGTTGGTGACGCCCCACTGCGCCCACTGTGTCAGCGGCAATTTGTTGGTGCGGCCGGTCTGGTCCCACGGCATCTCGTCGGGCACGCGCACTTCCTGGATCCAGGGCTCGTCGCGCTTCCAGCCGCGCGACAGCACCTTGTTGCCCGTGGTCATGATCACGTCCGGCACGCTGTTTCTAAGGTCGATCTCGCCGTCGCCGTCGCCATCGACGCCGCGCGCAAGATAGTCGGACGGCAGGATCTGCGTCTGGCCGATCTCGCCGGCCCAGGCGCCGGTGACATCGGCAGGCAGCACGCCGCGATCGATCAGTTCCAGCAGCGGCACCAGTTGCTGGCGGAAAAGCTGCGGGCGGCGGCAGTCATGCGACAGCGTCACCAGTGCGCTCAGCGTATGGAAATCGCCCTGCACGGCGCCGAAATCCGTTTCAAGCGCCCAGAAGGCGGTGATGACAGGCGCCTGGACACCGAACTGCTGGTCGGCGCGGGCGAAGACATCGGCGTATTTCTTCATGTTCGCCGCACCTTGCTTCAGCCGGTAGGCAGAGATCATGCGGTTGGAAAATTGGACGAAGGTTTGCGTGAAGACGCCCTGCGCCCGGTCGCGCGCCAGAGCCCTCTCGTCGATCCTGGCGTCCTCCAGCGCATCGAGCCCGACGGCGCCGACACCGGCAGCCTTGGCTTCCGCCGCCACGCCCTGTTTCCAGGTTTCGAAATCGCCGCCGCATTCCTGCGCCATCGCCGGCAAGGCCGTGGCGCACAAGAATAGCGCCGCGAGGGCTTGGGAACGCAGTCGCATCAGCTTCCTTTCGAAACGAAGAGGGCATTGTCGTGCCTAGAGCCCAACGCCCTGCGGTTGCACTCTTTGCCGCTGGCAGTGTCGAAAAGCAGGCGGCAAGCCCGGTGTCAACGGGTCTTCTGCTTCAGCCCTATTTGAGACGCCCTTGCTGCCGTTGCCACGGTGTCAACGGGTCTTCTGCCGCAGCCGCTATTCCAGAGGGCTTCGCTGCCGTTGCCACGAGGTCAACGGGTCTTCTGCCGCGGCCCTTCTTCCAAGCGCCTTCGCTGCCGTTGCCACGGGGTCAGCGGGTGTTCTGCCGCAACCATTTATTCCAGGCGGCTTCCGAGCCGTTGAAGACGTTGATGTCGGACTTGCCGGTCATGCCGGGGACGATGCCGGTTCCGGTGTACTGCCAGAAAGTGAAGGGGTGGCTGCCATATTTCTCGCGCGGGTGCCCGGCGACGGAGCGCAGCCAGTAGGGATAGCCGCGGAAGCTCGACAGTTCGTTGTCCTCGAAGAAATCGACCGAGGTGTAGATGATCGGCTTCTTACCGTAACGCCGCTCGACGATCTCAAGGAAGGTGGTCATCTCAGCGCGCACCGTGGCCGCGTCTGGGCGCAGGTGGCAGGTCGGCGAGTTCGGGTTCCATTCCATGTCGAGAACCGGAGGCAATGCGGAGCGGTCGACGGGGACGTTCTGGATGAACCAGCGCGCCTGCACGGCGGCGGGCGTGCAGAAATAGAAGAAATGATAGGCCGCGCGTGGAATTCCGTTGGCTTTCGTGCGCGCCCAGTGCTCGCTGAAATATTCATCGAATCGGTCGCCGCCTTCGGTCGCCTTGATGAAGGCGAAGGAGATACCGCTGGCCTTGGCGGTCGGCCAGTCGATCGATGTCTGGTATTTGGAGACGTCGGTGCCGTGGACGGCATAGTTCCACGGCGCGCCGCTGTCCCACTCATGCGGCTTGGAATCGGCAAAGCGCGGCGCGCGCACGGCCACCGTCGGACTGCTCGACGCGGACGGCGACGGCGAGAGATCGTCCACGGTCGAGCAGGCGCCGAGCAGCGTCAGCATGAAAAGGACCGCAAGACGGCGCATCGCAACTTCCAAGCCGGAATCAGCCGGTCGCTGATGGGTCTGTGCACTTGATGGCCGAAGTTGGTCTGGCCCCCTCCAGGCGATCGCCCCACGCATCGCCCAGCCTATTCGTTTTTCGTGCAGGTCGTCGTCGCAAGACCGCTGCGCACTTTTGGGCGACATGCATCCCTGTGATCGCCGATCATGGTTGATATCTGGTTTATGGCGCTCGACAAGAAGCCTGATTTTGCGGAAGCAATGGCGGCAATTCGATGACATAAAAGTCAGGCGAGTGCCTGGGAGGCAATGGATGCGGATCATCGTCAAGATCGTCAAATGGCTGCTTGGCCTGATCGTGCTGGCTATCGCCGCGCTGGTTGCCTGGCTCTATTTCGCGCCGCCGGAACTCATCCGCGTCGGCTCGGGCTATTCGGCCAAGATCGTCTGCTCCAACGTCTTCATCGCCGGGCGCGACCCCAACGAGGTGCTGGCCGTCGATGTGCAGGCGCCCGGCCATCCGCTGCTGCGCTTGATGCGGGTTTCCGTAGACAAGAACCGGGGGACGGTGTCGGCCGGCCTGCTCGGTTTCCTCGGCAAGAGCGAGGCGGTTGCCCGCGACGGGCTGGGCTGCGCCTCGGTTCCCGACGGCGATGTCGGCAAGGCGCGGCGCACGACAGTTCATGCCGAGCCTGCGGCGACAAGCCAGGATGCGCTGTGGCCCGAGGGCGAACGGGTCGATGCCTCGCAGAACCCTGAAATCTTGAAGATCGTCGCGGACAACGCGATGGCCGGCACCGGCATGCGCGCGATCGTCGTGGTCAAGAACGGGCGGGTCGTCGCGGAACGCTATGGCGACGGCTTTTCGGTCAAGACGCCATTGCTCGGCTGGTCGATGACCAAGACGGTGAACGCCGCCATTGTCGGCACACTGATCAGGGACGGCAAGCTGGCGGTCGACAACAAGGGCCTGTTCACGCCCTGGAAGGTGGATGGCCGCGCCGCGATCAGCCTTGCCGACATGATGGCGATGTCGAGCGGTCTGGAGTTCAACGAAGACTATGGCGACGTCGCCGATGTGACGCGCATGCTCTACCTCGAACCCGACATGGCGGGTTTTGCCGGCTCCAAACCCCTCACCGGCGAGGTCGGCAAGGTGTTTTCCTATTCCAGCGGCACGGCGGTGATGCTGTCGCGCCTCTGGCAGGACGCGATCGGCGACAAGGCGAAGGCATTGACGTGGCCGCGCATGGCGCTGTTCGAGCCGCTCGGCATGCACAGCGCGGTGTTAGAGACCGACGAGCAGGGCACTTTCGTCGGCTCGTCCTATCTCTACGCCACCGCGCATGACTGGGCCCGGTTCGGCCAGTTCCTGCTGCAGGGCGGCGTATGGAACGGCAACCAGGTCCTGCCGGCCGGCTTCGTCGACTGGATGCGCGAGCCGGCATCCGCCTCGAAAGTCTACGGCAAGGGCCAGTTGTGGATCGAAGCGCCGGGCGACGAGGAAAATCCCGGTGCCGGCGTCGCCGCCGGCCTGCCGAAAGACACCTACTGGATGGAAGGGCATGACGGGCAGACCGTCGCCATCATTCCATCCGAGCAATTGGTGGTGGTGCGGCTCGGGCTAACGCCGGCCAAGCTCAATTATCGGCCGCAAGCGTTGGTGGGGGCGCTGGTGAAGGCGCTGCATTGAGCGGCAGTCGAGTGCTGCAAGTTCTTCTATGCCGCAGTCGCCAAAGGCTTGGCGCGATCGACACGCGCGCGCTCGTCGGGCGAATTCATGACCGCCCAAAGATCGGCACGGCGCTGCACGTTCAGCCAGAAATCCGGGCTGTTGCCAAAGACCCGCGCCAGAATGAGCGCAGTGGCAGCCGTCACGTTGCGGCGGTCGTTGCACAATTCGTTCACATGCTTGCGCTGGACCCCCATCGCTTCGGCCAAAGCAGCCTGTGTCAGGCCTAGCGGCTGCATGAATTCTTCCGTGAGGATTTCGCCCACCGTTGCGGGCTTGCGTGTCGTCATCAACATGTGTCACCTCATCTGTAACTGTGGTCGTCGAGATAAGTATCCGACGCTTCACCACGTCCGCCGTCCCACCGGAAGATCAGCCGCCATTGGCCATTGACGCGGATCGAATGGAAGCCATCGAGATTGCCACGCAACTTTTCGAAATGATTGCTCGGCGGCACACGCAAATCACGATCGGTCATCGCGTCATCGATCATCTGGAGTTTGCGGAACAACCGGCTTTCAAGATCGGACGGAATGTTGCGGGAGTGAATGTCTTCCACGAAGAAGGCCCGTAGCCATCCGTCCCGAAACCCGACGATCACTTTCTATCTCCAGCATGGAGATAGTGTACCGCCCCTTGGGTCATTCTGCAACTGCCATGGATGGTTTTACGGCCGCAATGTCTGCGATGTCACATGCCGAGCCCGATGACCGCCAGCCAGGCATAGCCACGATAAAGCGTGCGAAAACGGAAGGTTGCGCCGGTTCGCTCGGCTTCCGATTCCAGAACGTCGCGCAGGGATTCGCGCGGCGTGACGTGGAATTTTTTCAGCCAGCCGCGCAGCAAGGTGCGGAACCAGCCCGGCAGACCTTCCTGCTGGCCGAAATCGACTATGTGCAGCGAGCCCGTCGGGGCCAGCGCGGCAAGTGCTGCCGAGACCGTCTTCTCCCAGCCCGGGATCATCGATAGCGAATAGGATACGAAGATGCGGTCGAACTGTTCGACGCCATAAAGCGCCTCTGCATCGAAATCGGTGGCGTCGCCCCTTGCCAGCGTGACGCGATCCGAGAGGCCTTCGCGGTCGATTGCCTTGCCGGCCGTTTCCAGCATTTCGGCCGAAATATCGAGGCCGAAGAAACGGGCGTCGGGATAGGCGCGGGCGGCGAGGATGATGTTGCGGCCGGTGCCGCAGCCAAGCTCCAGAACGGTGCCGCCCGGCGGTACGTCCAGCCCCGCGATCAGCCGGTCGCGGCCGAGCAGGTAATATTTGCGGGTCAGGTCGTAGATATGGCGCTGCCAGCGGTAGACGCCGTCCATCAGGTCGGCATGGCTGGCCGGCAGCTCCGTCGTGCTCATGCCGCGCGCTTCACATAGAGGTGGAAGCCGCCATAGATGGCGGAGCGGTCGCGGGCCGAGAATTCGCGCGATGCTTCGTTCTGATAGTCCCACTGATCGAGCAGCGATGTCGAGACGCGCCCCGGCAGCAGACTGGGCTCTGCGGCGGTGCGGAAGATGACGCGGGCCCCGGCGGAGGCGGTGCGGGTGATCTCCAACCACAGCGCATTGAGCTGGTCGTCGGTCATCCAGTCCTGTGCGTCGAGCAGGATGAAGCGGTCGACGGCGCCGGCATCCTTGCCGGCGAGGAATTCGATCAGGTTGGCATGGTGGATGGCGACGCGGTCGATATTGCCGCGGATGGTCTCGTAGTTGCGCTTTTCCAGATAGGCGGGCAAGGCGGCCTCGCCGGGCTCGGGATAGCGGCGGGCGAAAGCCTGCCAAGCGAAGTAGTTGTTTTCCAAGGGGAAATCGCAGGAGAGCTTTTCCAGCCGGGCCTTCAGCACGCTGGCCATGGTGCCGTCGCCGGAGGTGATCAGCGAGTCATACTGCGCCGGCGGGATGCCGAGGCCGAACAGCGAGGCTTTTCGCGACGTCGCCCATTTCAGAAGCTTCTTGTCGAAGACCGGCGCCAGCTCCTCGTTGAAGAAGCGGCGCTGTTCGCCGATGTTCCTGGCTTCCATCATGCGGGCCGGGTTGACGCCGAAGAATTTCGCCGTGCGGTGGCCCAAGGCGATGAACAGGCCGAGCAGGCCGGTCTGGTAGAAATTGCGGTCGAAAACGCCAATGCGCCTGTTGCCACGCCAGTTGCGGCGCTCCCAGTAATGACGGCTGACCGGATCGAGGTGCGGGGCGATGAAGCGATCGTAGGCTTCGGAATTGTGGCTCATGTCCGCCGCACCGAAGAAACGGAACAGGTCACCTTGCGAAGGCAGATGGCGAACCGCCTTCAGCTTCATGCGGTTCAGCGCGATGTGGGCCGCGTTGAGATCGACGGCGTCGATCTGTGCCGGCGAGCGGGTGAGATAGGCGAGGATGTTGCAGCCGCCCGAGGCGATGGTGACGATGCGGTGGCCCTGGCCAAGCTGCATCGCGTCCATGTCGACATCGGGGTCTTCCCAGATCTGCGGATAGACGAGGCCGGAAAACAGGAAGGCGAACAGCCGCTCGGAGATGCCGGCTTTCGAAAGCGGGCGGTTCTGGTAAACGGCCTTTCCAACTTCCTTGCCGCGGCGAAAAACCAGATCTGCGGAGACGTCCGTCATGGCAAAGTGATTCCCCATTTGCTTTGGCGCAAGCGGGTAACGCAGGGTCATGACAGGCGGGTGACAGCCTTTTGACGCCTTCTTACAGCGTACCGAACCCGCCCGGCGTCGGCGTGGTCACGATGACGGCCTCACCGGCGTCGAGCACGGTCTGATCGCAAGCCTTCAGCACGTCGACCGTGCCGTCGTTGCGGCGCACCTTGGTCGAGCCGACCTCGCCGTCGCCGCCGCCGTCTAACCCTTGCGGTGGGCGGTTGCGGTGCGAGGACAGGATCGCGCATTCCATCTTCTCGAGGAAGCGAATGGTGCGTTTGGTGCCGTCGCCGGCGTTCCATTTGCCCTTACCGCCGGATCCCTGGCGGATGTGAAAATCCTCCAGCACCACGGGGAAGCGCAGCTCCAGCACTTCAGGGTCGGTGAGGCGCGAATTGGTCATGTGGGTGTGAACGCCGGAGGTACCGGCAAAGCCGCGGCCGGAGTTCATATGGCCGGCCGGCGAGCCGGAGCAGATCGTCTCGTAATACTGATACTGCTTGTTGCCGAAGGTCAGGTTGTTCATCGTGCCCTGCGCGTTGGCCATCGCGCCCATGGCGCCGAACAGGGCGTTGGTGACGTGCTGCGAGGTCTCGACATTGCCGGCGACGACGGCGGCAGGGTAGGTGGGCTTGAGCATGCAGCCGTCGGGAATGACGATATTGATCGGCCTGAGGCATCCCGCATTCATCGGGATCATGTCCTCGACCATGACGCGGAACGCATAGAGGACCGCAGCGCGGGCAACTGGCTCGGGCGCGTTGAAATTGTTCTTCTCGACCTTCGAGGTACAGGTGAAGTCGACGGTCGCCTCGCGCTTTTGCCGGTCGACGGTGATCTTCACCTTGATGACCTGGCCGGTGTCGGTCGGATATTCATACTCCGACGTGTCCGGCAGCCGCTCCAGCACGCGGCGCACGCTCTCGGCCGCGTTGTCCTGCACATGGCCCATATAGGCTTCGACGACGTCGAGGCCGAAATGCCCCACCATCTTGCGAAGTTCCGCCACCCCTTTCTCGTTGGCGGCGATCTGTGCCTTCAGATCGGCGATGTTCTGGTGCGGGTTGCGGGCTGGGTAGCGGTGGTCCGTGAGCAGCGTGTGCAGCTCCTTTTCGCGGAATTTTCCGCGGTCGACGATGCGGAAATTGTCGAACAGCACGCCTTCCTCGTCGACCGTGGTGGCGAGCGGCGTCATCGAGCCCGGCGCGGTGCCGCCAATGTCGGCATGGTGGCCGCGCGAAGCCGCCCAGAACAGGATGTTTTTCCGGGCATCGTCGAAGACCGGCGTCACCACGGTGATGTCGGGCAGATGCGTGCCGCCATTATAGGGGGCGTTCAAGGCAAAGACGTCGCCGGGATGAATGTCGCCGGAGTTCAGCCGGATGATGGTTTCGACTGAACGGTCCATGGAGCCGAGATGCACCGGCATGTGCGGGGCATTGGCGACCAGCGCTCCGGTGTGGTCGAAGACGGCGCAGGAAAAATCGAGCCTTTCCTTGATATTGACGGAGTAGGCGGTGTTCTGCAGCGTCACGCCCATTTGCTCCGCGATGGACATGAAGAGATTGTTGAAGACTTCGAGCATCACCGGATCGGCTTTAGTGCCAAGGGCAGCGGCGCGCGCTTTCTTTTCCGTACGGCGTATGACCACGTGATTGAGGTTGGTGATTTCGGCTTGCCAGCCCGGCTCGACGACGATGGTCTGGTTCGGTTCGATGATCAAGGCGGGCCCGGCGACCAGATTGGACGGTCCGAGGGTCTCACGACGGTAGACGCCAGCTTCATGCCACCGGCCTTCCGTGTAGATGCGCCTGGTCTCGGAAGTGGCTGACTTGACCCTTGCAGGTCCGGCAGCCGCAAAGGCCTCAGCGCTGATCTGGCCGGTTTCGGTGCCTTCGACGCCGACGGTCTCGACGATCATTGGCTTGTCGTCATAGACGAAGCCGAATTGTGCCTTGTGGGCGATATCGAAATCGCGCCTGGCCTGGAAGATCGAGTCTGCCTCGAAATTCACCGGCAGTGCCGTGTCAGTGCCGTCATAGCGAATGTGCAGTACGGGCCTGGTGGAAACCGAGCCCTCGGTGATGCCTTGTGCCGCCAACTCCGCGATCACGGCCTTTTTCAAGGTCGCGATGAGGCCGCCGATTTCCGTTCTGGATTCCTCGGCGAGAGGCTTCAGCAGCGCCTGCTGGCGCGAGGCAAAGACCGAGGCCAAGCCGATACCGTAGGCCGAAAGCAGGCCGGAGAAGGGATGGATCAGCACCGCCTCCATGCCGAGCGCGTCGGCGACCAGGCAGGCGTGCTGTCCACCGGCGCCGCCGAAACAGTTCAGGAGATATTCGGTGACGTCGTAGCCGCGCTGCACCGAAATCTTCTTGATCGCATTGGCCATGTTCTCGACCGCGATGGTGACGAAGCCTTCGGCGACCGCTTCGGGCGAGCGACCGTCACCGATCCCGGCGGCGAGAGCCGTGAATTTCGCGCGCACGGTTTCCGCGTCGAGCGGCGCGTCCTGGCCAGGGCCGAAGATCGACGGGAAGAAATCGGGCCGCAGCTTGCCCAGCATGACGTTGGCATCGGTGACGGCCAGCGGGCCGCCGCGCCGGTACGCGGCGGGGCCGGGATTGGCGCCAGCGGAGTCCGGTCCGACGCGGAAACGGCCGGCCTCGTAATGCAGGATCGAGCCGCCGCCGGCGGCGACGGTGTGGATGCGCATCATCGGCGCGCGGACACGCACGCCGGCGACCTCGGTGTCGAAGGCACGCTCATACTCGCCGTCATAGTGGGCGACGTCCGTGGACGTGCCGCCCATGTCGAAGCCGATGACCTTGTCGAAACCGGCGAGCTTCGCCGTCTCGACCATGCCGACCACGCCGCCGGCCGGGCCCGACAGCAGCGCGTCCTTGCCCTGGAACATGTCGGCGGCGGTGAGGCCGCCAGAAGACATCATGAACATGAGGCGAGGGGATTCGTCGTTTTCTCCCGCCGCACCCAGTTCTCCCGCCACCCGTTGTACGTAGCGTGAGAGGATGGGTGACAGATAAGCATCCACCACCGCGGTGTCGCCGCGGCCGACCAGTTTGATCAGCGGCGAGACCTCGTGGCTGACCGAGACCTGGCCGAAACCAAGCTTGCGGCAGACCTTGGCCACCGCCTTCTCGTGATCGGGATATTTCCAGGCATGCATGAAGACGATGGCAATGGCATCGATGCCATCGGCTTTCGCTTGTTCTATGGCCGGCCGGCAAGCCGATATGTCGAGCAACCGTTCGACGCAGCCGTCGGCGAGCACACGCTCGTCGATCTCGATGACGCGCTCGTAGAGTTGCTCGGGGAGGATGATCTCCTTGGCGAAAATGTCGGGTCGCGCCTGGTAGGCGATCCTGAGCGCATCGCGAAACCCCCTGGTGATGAGCAGCAAGACGCGGTCGCCCTTGCGCTCCAGAAGGGCGTTGGTGGCCACCGTGGTTCCCATCTTGATGTCGCCGATCAGGCCGGACGGGATCGCGGCGACGGTGTCAAGGCCGAGCAGGTCGCGAATGCCTTGAATGGCGGCATCGGCATAGGCTTCGGGATTCTCAGACAGCAGCTTGCGCGGATGCAGCCCGCCTTGCGGGTCACGGCCGATAATATCGGTGAAGGTGCCGCCGCGATCGATCCAGAAATCCCATTTCGCGGTCATGCGGCTGTCTCCGGTATTCCGTTTCCGGTGTCGTTGTTAAAGCGCCGAAGCGCCGGCAGCAATAACGCTTGCATGCCATTGATGTTACAGGTGGAAACGCAACGTTACGAAACCCATGGCCATCTCGGGCATTTGTCCCTCGACCGTTCACCGCAACGTGAACGTGTGTCGAAGGAGAGATGTTATGAAAAAGCTCGTTCTTGCTTCCCTGTCCGCCCTTGCCCTGCTGGGCGTCGCGGCCTGCAGCGACAGCGGCACAGGCACCGACAACACCACAACGCAGAGCACCAATCCGCCGCCTGCCGAGCAGCCGATGAAGCCCGCGGCTCCGGCTGACAATTCGACCAAGCCTGCCGAGCCGGCTCCGGCAACGCCTGCTCCTGCGCCCGCGCAGTAGTTTGTAAGCAGTAAGTGCCTTGGGAGGAAGGCCGGCTCTACGCCGGCCTTTCTCGTATAGGCACCGGCAGTGCGCCTCTCGTTCACAGACCCGACAGATGGCTGTTATTGACTTGATAGCGAGGATCGGTTGGCTCTATGAAGCGGGCCATGTCGATTTGGGACCGCCTCGGCGACTTCATCACGCAGGTTTCGTCTTCAACCACCTCTGGCGTCGCCGATGTGGTCGAGGCTGTGCGCACGGTTTTTTCCGGCGACGCCGACTTGCGCCGCCGCGTCGCCTTCTCGGTGGCGATGATCGCGCTTTCGGCCAAGATGGCCAAGGCCGACGGCATCGTCACCCAGGATGAGGTACGCGCCTTTCAGGAAATCTTCGAAGTGCCGCCGAAAGAGACGCGCAACGTTGCGCGGCTGTTCGATCTCGCCCAGCGGGACGTGGCCGGTTTCGAAACCTATGCCGAGCGCATGGCGCAGCTCTGCGGCTCCGGGCACTCCAATTGCGTGATGCTGGAAGACATACTCGATGGCCTGTTCCACATCGCCAAGGCCGATGGGCTGGTGCATGAGCGCGAAGGCATCTTCCTGCACCGTATCGCCGAGATCTTCCGCATCGATGAGACGCATTACGAATCGATCTTGGCGCGGCACGTCAATCTTGGCGCAGGCGACCCCTATGTCGTGCTCGGCATCGAGCGCGGCAAGCCGTTCGAAGAGGTTAGAAAACGCTATCGCAAGCTGGTGTCGGACAACCATCCGGATCGGTTGATCGCGCGCGGGTTGCCGCAGGAATTCATCAAGATCGCGACGACCAGGGTCGCGGCGATCAACGCCGCCTATGAGATGATCGAGCGGGGCCTGCGGCACGCATGACCGGCTTCCTGCCCGACGAGCCGAGCGCCGAGGTCAGGGTATCGCCGAATTTCGGGCCAAGGCGCGACGCGCAGAAGCCCGACATGATCGTGCTGCACTATACCGGTATGGCGAGTGGTACCGGGGCCGAAGCCTGGCTGTGCGACCCGGCGAGTGAAGTCTCATCGCATTATCTCGTCCATGAGAATGGCCACATCGTGCAGATGGTCCGGGAAAGCGACCGCGCCTGGCACGCCGGCCAGAGTTCCTGGTTCGGACGCACCGACATCAATTCCTGCTCGGTCGGCATCGAAATCGTCAATCCGGGCCACTCACTGGGCTATCCCGGCTTTCCGAAACGTCAGATCACCGCGGTCATCGAGTTGTGCAAGGGGATTGCCGCGAGGCATGCGATCGGCGCCGAGCGGGTGCTGGCGCACTCCGATGTGGCGCCGGGCCGCAAGATTGATCCCGGCGAGAAGTTTCCATGGGCCGCGCTGTTCAAGGCCGGGGTCGGCCATCTCGTGCCAGCCGCTCCCGTCAGGCGCGGAGCCGCGCTGAAGCCCGGCGACCGCGGTGCCGATGTTGAGACACTGCAGTCGATGCTGTCGCTCTATGGCTATGGTGTCGAGATATCGGGCGTTTTCGACGATCGGACACGGGTCGTGGTCGAGGCCTTCCAACGGCATTTCCGGCCGCGCCGGATCGACGGAGTTGCCGACGGCTCGACGATGCGCACACTGCAGAAGCTGCTTGCTTCCGTCAGGAATTGACCCTGGGTCAATTCCTGATTCAAGTAATCCTCCCTGACCCTAAAGTTACAAACTGTCACTTAAAGTGACTTGCCCCGCCTTTATTGGCGCCAAATCGGGCTTCAAAGGGCTTTTCGTACAGTTTGTCGGACGTCCAGCCCCCCGGGTGTTCCGATATTGATCAAGCAATGCCACGCGAAAATCTTCGCGCGGTCCCAACAGAACAGGATCACATGCAGAAATTGACGGTTTTAACGGCAGCTCTTGCTGCCGGCGTAATGAGTTTTGCCTTCAGTGCGGCCGACGCCGCGCCGTTCAGCCTGCGGGCCGACCAGGGCTTCGTCGCGGCACCCGCCAAAGGCAAGGCCATTTCGGCCAAAAGCAGCAAGAGTGCTAAGGCGACGACGAAGCAGGCTTCCGCGAAAGTGGAAAAGGCAAGCTGGACCAAGGCAAGGAAATCCTCTGCCAAGAGGCAGACAAAGCGCGGTCGCAAAACCGTGGACATGACGACGACGGCATCGATCGGTCTCAGCAACGTCGCTGCGGCGACCGCGGCAGTGACGAGCGGCGGCCAGTATTCCGCGATTGTCGCCCGCTACGCGGCGAGCTATGGCGTTCCGGTGTCGCTGGCCAACGCCGTGATCCAGATCGAAAGCAACTACCGGCCGAACATGGTCGGCGGCGCCGGCGAGATCGGCCTGATGCAGATCAAGCCGGCAACCGCGCGCATGATGGGTTACAGCGGGTCGGCCAAAGGCCTGTTCGATCCCGACACCAACATCAAATACGGCATGAAGTACCTCGCCATGGCGCGCGACCTCGGCGGTGGCACGACCTGCGGCACGATCCTGAAATACAATGCCGGCCATGGCGCCACCCGGATGAACCCGGTTTCGGCGGCTTACTGCAGCAAGGTCAAGGTTCAGTTGGCGGCTGTCGGCGCGCCGGCTTGACAAGAACCGGTCACGACCGGCTTTTTCGGTTGCGTTTTGTGGTGTGAACCCCTTTATACGCCCTGCCAGCTGGCCGGGCGGCCGCACCCGCAAACGCCGAAAGGCCGCGGGTGAGGAAAGTCCGGGCTCCATGGAGACACGGTGCCGGTTAATGGCCGGCGGGGGCGACCCCAGGGAAAGTGCCACAGAAAGCAAACCGCCACGACTTTGTCGGGGTAAGGGTGAAAGGGTGGGGTAAGAGCCCACCGCGCGACTGGCAACAGGAGCGGCACGGTAAACCCCACCGGGAGCAAGACCGAATAGGGGCGGTGCGAGGGGAAACCCTCGAGGGCTGTTTCCGGCTCACCGTCCGGGTAGGTTGCGTGAGGCGCATGGCAACATGCGCCCAAGATGAATGGCCGCCACGTTCTCGCCTCGCAAGGGGCGAGGGCCATACAAAACCCGGCTTACAGGCCAGCTGGCAGTTTCTCTCCGCTATATCTAGGATTAAGTCTTTCGTATCAGAAGGTTGCACCCATGGGTGCAACTTCTTATCCAAGCGCGCGGCGCTACTTTGCATCGCCACAAGAACGAGATTTTTCCGTCGACTTTCTTGAAGCTGGTGCGATTAAATCGTACCATCACGGCTCTTCATCAGGAGCCTATCATGGGTCAGGTCGACAAACGCAGCATCACACTTTCGCCGGAACTGGCGCAGGCGGTCGACGATGTGGTCGCGGCTGGAGAATACGCCTCGGCGAGCGAGGTGATCCGCGATGCGTTGAGGCAATGGAAGGACCGCCGCGACCTGATGGGCTACACGGTCGAGGAACTGCGCAAGCTGGTGCAGGAGGGGATCGACAGCGGGCCTGGGCAAGACGGCCAGCCAATCATCGAACGATTGCGCGCGAAATACTTGAAGATGGCCGAGGCCAAAGGCTTTCGGGAGTGAAATACCGACTGCTTCCTCAAGCCACCGTCGATCTCGAAAGCATCGGCGATTACATCGCCAACCACGATCTGCGCGCTGCTGTTCGCCTCGTGGATGCGCTGGAAAGACGTTGGGATTTGCTGACCTTGCATCCCTTCTCAGGTGCGCCGCGCGACGACATAGCGCCGGATATCCGCCATCTGATTGTCGGCGAATATCTCACCTTGTACCGGGTCGGCGGTGATGCGATCGAAATTCTTCGCGTGCTGCATGGTCGTCGCAACATCGAAGCCGATGACCTCGGCTCGTAGAGCGATTCCAGGAAAGCGCGTAGCGCCTTTCCCGGGAAAAGCGCGTAGCGCTTTCCCTTGCGGAATTGCGTAAAGACAAAGAGTTAGAGCGGTTCGGCGTTTCCATCAACGCTGAACCGCTTGTCGATCTGTCAGCCGCTGATCCTGCCCAGCGAGGCCTCGATCGCCTTCCAGAGTTCTTCCACGGGCTCACAGCCTACCGACAAGCGAACGAAGCCGGCCGGAACCGCGTCACCTCGCTTCAAACGCCGCTCGGCCGAGGTGTGGACGCCACCGAAGGAGGTCGCGGCCTGCATCAGGCTGCAATTGTTGATGAAATCCTCGGCTTTCTGCTCGGAAGCGAGTTCGAAGGAGATGAGGAAGCCGAAGCGCTCCATCTGGGCGCGGGCAAGATTGTGCGAGGGATCGCCTTCCAGTCCGGGATAGCGCAGGCCGGTGATCGCCCGATGCCCCTGCAGGCGCCGCGCGATCACTTCCGCCGATGAGCACATACGGTCGAAGCGCACATCGAGTGTTTCCAGGCCGCGATGCACCAGCCAGGCTTCGAATGGCCCGGGGATGCTGCCCGAGACCTCGCGCCAGCCGGTCACGGCGGCGATGATATCCGCATTGCGGCTGGCGACATGGCCGAACAGCACGTCGGAATGGCCATTGGGCGCCTTGGTGTCGGCGGCGACAACGATATCGGCGCCGTGATCGAGAGGGCGCTGGCCGAAGGGCGTCATCGTCGTGTTGTCGACCACCAGCAGCGCGCCGGCCTTGTGAACGGCTTCGGCGACAGCCGCGATATCGCAGATGTCCAGCCCCGGATTGGCTGGCGTTTCGACGAAGGCCAGGCGGTAGCCATCGAAGCCGCCGTCGAGGAAAGTCGATGTCGGCCTGACATCGTAGGTGACGCCGAGCGGCTTCAGGAAACGATCGGCCAGCGCCCTGGTGGTATGGTAGCCGTCCGAAGGCAGCAGGATATGGTCGCCGGCCTTGAGCACGGCAAAGAATGCCGCCGAGATCGCCGCCATCCCCGAGGGAAAACCGACGCAAGGCGCGTCTTCCAAATGAGACAACATGTGTTCGACGGCATCCCAGGTCGGGTTGCTGAAGCGGCCGTACTGGTTGAAGCCGGTGGCATCGCCCGGAGCATGGAAAATGGCGGCCATGGTCAGGGGCAGGGGAATGGAATCGCCCATGGCAAACCCGCCGCGACGCAAATGGGGAAGGGCTGCAGCGCGCGACTTCGCAGTTTCAGACATTGATTTCAAATCCCTTGGTGATCGGTGAGAAGGGCGAGACGCTATGCCCGGCCGCGGCTCGCGGCAAGGCGCCTCAAGTTGGGCCAGGCAGGCTCTAAACGGTTCGTTAGGCTTAATAGACCATAAAGACGAGACGTGCTGTCAAAGCCTTTCTCGTCGGCATGAGGCGCGTGTTTGAGAAGCCTATTCCCGTTGACGCCCATAGTACCCCATGATATCCCATCCAGACATCAAAGCCTTCGTTCCGCGTCAGGGTAGAGCGTACGCCAATCGGGCAGCCGCGGCGGCTGCGCGTTTGCCGGTTTTCGCCCGTGTGGACGAGGTGGGTGCGGGGCAGGCAATGCGCGGCTGTGGCGCGTGCGACACGATGAAGAGGGGTGCGGCGGCGCAAGCGGCCGCAACGTGTGATGGACCGGTTTCTGTCGAACACGGTGAGCAGGATCGATGCGAAGGGGCGGGTGTCCGTTCCTGCGCATTTTCGTGCCGTGGTGCAGAAGCGCGGCTATTCGGATCTCTACGCGCTGCGCTGCCTGGACCTGCCGGCGATGGATGTCGGCGGGCTCGATCTGCTCGACCGCTACGAGCAGCGCATCGCGCGGGAAGACCCGTTCCTGCAGACTGCGGACGACATGTCGTTCTTCTGCCATGGCGACGGCGCATTCCTGAAACTCGACCAGGACGGCCGCATCACCATGACCGATTTCATTCGCGAGCATGCCGGCATCTCGGCGGAGGTGGCCTTTGTCGGGCGCGGCAATTTCTTTCAGATCTGGGAGCCGGGACGGCTTGCGACCTATGGGGCGCAGGCGCGGGCCAGGCTTTTGCAGCTTCGGCAGGGGACGAAGGCTCACGAGGCCAAGGCTGGGGAGCGACCGGAATGACGGTGGGCCACGGCGATGATATCAACGCCGTTGGCGGATCGGTCCGCCACATTCCGGTCCTCCTTGGCGAAGTGCTGGAAGCGCTGGCGCCGGCAGAGGGCGACATCATCATCGACGGTACGTTCGGCGCCGGCGGCTACACCAAGGCCATCCTGGCGGCGGGCGCGTCCGTCGTTGCCATCGACCGCGATCCGGATGCCATCGCGGCCGGCCGCGACCTCGAGGCGCGGTCCGGGGGCCGGCTGCGGCTCGTGCAGGCGCCGTTCTCGACGCTCGACGAACACGTCGAAAGCGCCGATGGCGTCGTGCTCGACATCGGCGTCTCCTCGATGCAGCTCGACCAGGCCGAGCGCGGCTTTTCCTTCCGCAACGACGGACCGCTCGACATGCGCATGGCGCAGGCGGGACTGAGCGCCGCCGATGTCGTCAACAGTTTCAAGCCGGGCGACCTTGCCCGCATCTTCGGCTTCCTCGGCGAGGAGCGTCACGCCGGCCGTATCGCCCGCATGATCGAGGCGCGCCGGGAAAAACGCCCGTTCGAGCGAACGCTGGAACTCGCCGACGCGATCGAGACGCATATCGGCCGCGCGCCGAAGGACAAGATCCATCCGGCGACGCGCGTCTTCCAGGCGCTGCGCATCTTCGTCAATGACGAGCTCGGTGAATTGGCCAAGGCGCTGTTCGCGGCCGAACGCGCGCTGAAGCCTGGCGGCCGCCTTGTCGTGGTGACGTTCCATTCGCTGGAAGACCGCATCGTCAAGCGTTTCATCGCCGACCGCGCCGACGTCATGACCGGCTCGCGCCACATGCCGGAGGCGCAGGCGCGCACCGCGACCTTCCGCAAGGCTGGTGGCGGCGTGACGGCAGGCGACGCCGAGATTGCGGCCAACCCGCGCGCCCGCTCGGCCAGGCTGCGTGCCGCGATCCGCACCGAGGCGCCTGCGCGCAGCGGCGATTTCTCGATCTTCGGCCTTCCAAAACTTCCTGGCATCGACCGGCCAGGGGAGAGGTAAGCACGTGTTTCGTACCAGCGATATCATCCTGATCGCCGTCATGGTTTCGGCCGCCGCCCTGACCTACAAGGCCAAGCGCGAGGCCGAGGACCAGTTGGCGGCCGTGCAGAAGATCCATGCCGAGATACGTTACGAGGAGGACACGATCGACCTTCTCAAGGCCGACTGGAGCCTGCTCACCCAGCCGTCGCGGCTGCAGAAGCTCGCTGAGCTCTACAAATCGCAGCTCGCTTTGGAGCCGGTCAGTGCCCGGCAGATCGTGGGCCTGGGCGACCTGCCGGCCAAGGCCCTCGACATCCAGGACATCCTGAACGGGCGCCAGGGCGCCATGGCCGACAATTCCGACAAGGCGCCCTTGGGCGACAAGGATCCCGTCGTGACCGGAGACATCGCCCAATGATCGGCAAACTGCTGAAACGCTTCGCCACGGTAGGCCGCGCCAGGACGGGCGAGGACGGGTCGATCGTGGTCGAAGGCGCCCGCAAAGCGACCGGCGGCAAGGGCAAGGCGCGCATCGTGATGACGATGGCGGTATTCTTCGGCATTTTCTCGACCATATCCGGGCGGCTGGTCTATCTCGGTTTCCAGACACCCGATCTGTCGGGCGGTCCGCAAAGCCGGGTGACCGCGTCACGTCCCGACATTGTCGATCGCAACGGCGAAGTGCTGGCCACCGACATCAAGACAGCGTCGCTGTTCGCCGAGCCGCGCCGCATCGTCGATGCCGACGAGGCGATCGAGAAGCTGTCGACGGTGCTGCCCGAAATCGACTACGAGCAGACCTATCACAAGCTGAAGAGCGGCGCCGGCTTCGTCTGGCTGCAGCGGCAGCTGACGCCCAAGCAGCAGGCCGACATCATGCAGCTCGGCATTCCCGGTTTTGGCTTCCGCACCGAAAAGCGCCGTTTTTATCCGAGCGGCGAAACCTCATCCTACATTGTCGGCCTGACCAACATCGACAACCAGGGCATCTCCGGCATGGAGAAATATATCGATGAGCAGGGCCTGAGCGACCTGCAGGCGTCGGGCCTGGCGGTGGCGAAGGATCTCAGGCCGGTCAAGCTTTCGATCGATCTGCGCGTCCAGCATGTGGTGCGCGACGAGATCGCCGCCGGCCTGGAACGCTATCGCGCCATGGGGGCTGGCGCCGTCGTGCTCAACGTCAAGACCGGCGAAGTGGTGGCCATGGCGTCGGTGCCGGATTTCGATCCGAACAATCCCTACAATGCGCAGGACAAGGACCGGCTCAACCGGATGTCGGCGGGACTCTATGAGATGGGCTCGACATTCAAGAGCTTCACCTCGGCCATGGCGCTCGATTCCGGCAAGGCGACGATGTCGAGCCGCTTCGACGCTTCGCATCCAATCCGGGTCGGCCACCAGGCCATTCACGATTTCCACGGCAAGAACCGCGTGCTGTCGTTGCCGGAGGTGTTCCTCTATTCCTCCAATATCGGGTCGGCCAGGGAGGCCGAGCTGGTCGGCATCGAGGCGCATCGCGAATTCCTGCATCGCCTCGGCATTCTGGAGAAGATGCAGACCGAACTGCCCGAAGTTGCCCGCCCGACCGAGCCGAAGGTCTGGAAGCAGGTCAATTCGTTCACCATCGCCTTCGGCCATGGCGTGTCGACGACGCCGCTGCAAGCGGCTGTCGGCTGCGCGGCGCTGGTCAATGGCGGATTCCTGATGCAGCCGACATTCCTGGTCCGCAGCCAAGAGGATGCGATGGCGGCGGCCAAGAAAGTGGTTGCCGAAAAAACTGTCGAGGGCATGCGCTACCTCTATTCGCTCAACGCCGAGAAGGGTTCGGCCAGAAACGCCCGGGTTCCCGGCTACCGCGTCGGCGGCAAGACCGGAACGGCCGAGAAGGTCATCAATGGCCGTTACTCGAAGGAGTTGAATTTCAACACCTTTGTCGCCGCCTTCCCGATGGACGATCCGCAATATCTGGTGTTCACGATCGCCGACGCCCCGCATCCGGAAAAGCCCGGGATGACCGACGTCGCGGCCAACAATGCAGGGGTAATGGCAGGCAATATCATCAGGCGTGCAGCGGCCATGCTTGGCGTGAAGCCAGATTTCAGCCATGAAAATGGTGCAACGCTGGTTTCCTATCAGTGATTCTTGGGGCGCGCCGGCAACTGCGCGCTATTTTGTTGCGGTGAACGGAACTCGATGAAGCTCAAAGATCTAGCCGGTATCCTGCCAGTCGAAGGAACAGCTTCCGCCGATCTGGAGGTTTCCGGCATCTCGTCGGATTCCCGCCAGGTAAAACCGGGCGTCCTCTTTTTCGCGCTTGCCGGCACCAGGGCCGATGGCGCCAGCTACGCCGCCGACGCGGCCCGGCGTGGCGCTGCCGCGATCGTCGCGGGCAGCGCCCTTGCCGATTTGCCGGTTCCGGTGCTGGCGGTAGATGATCCGCGCCTGGCACTGGCGTTGAGTGCCGCCCGCTACTTCCGCAGACAGCCGCAAACCATGGTCGCCGTGACCGGTACCAGCGGCAAGACGTCGGTCGCCGCCTTCACCAGGCAGATATGGGAGCAGGCGGGATACGCAGCCGCCTCGATCGGCACCACCGGCGTGGTTGCGCCCGGCCGCAACGAATATGGTTCGCTGACGACACCCGATCCGATCGCCCTGCACCAGTTGCTGAGGGAATTGGCCGATGGCGGCGTTACCCACGCTTCGATGGAAGCCTCCAGCCACGGGCTCGACCAGCGCCGCCTCGATGGGGTTAAGCTCTCGGCTGGCGGCTTCACCAATCTCGGCCGCGACCACATGGATTACCATCCGACGATCGAGGATTATCATCGCGCCAAATTGCGCCTGTTCGACACGCTGCTGCCGAAGGGCGCACCGGCCGTCGTCTTCGCCGACGATCCGTGGTCGGAACCGACGATAAAGACGGCGCGGGCCGCTGGGCTCGATGTGCTGACGGTCGGCCGCCATGGCGATTTCCTCAGGCTGAAGCGGGTCGAGCATGAGCGTCATCGCCAGCGTGCCGAGGTCGAGGCGGACGGTGTGATCCACGAGATCGACCTGCCGCTCGCCGGCGATTTCCAGATAGCGAATGCGCTGGTTTCGGCGGGGCTTGCCATTTCCACAGGAACACCTGTCGCCAAAACCTTGGCGGCATTGGAGAAATTGAAAGGCGCGCCGGGCCGGCTAGATCTGGTCGGCACCACGGCGAGCGGCGCGCCGGTCTATGTCGATTACGCCCACAAGCCCGATGCGCTGGAGAATGTTCTGTCCTCGGTGCGTCCGTTCACCACCGGGCGCGTGATGGTCGTGTTCGGCTGCGGTGGCGATCGTGACCGGGGAAAACGACCGATCATGGGCGAGATCGCGACCCGGCTCGCCGATGTCGTCATCGTCACCGACGACAATCCGCGCTCCGAAGTGCCCGAGACCATCCGCGCCGCCATTCTCGCCGCCGCGCCCGGTGCCATCGAGATCGGTGACCGGCGCAAGGCAATCCACGAGGCTGTCGGCATGCTGCATGCCGGCGACACGCTGATCGTGGCCGGCAAGGGCCATGAGGAAGGCCAGACGATCGGCTCTGAAACCCTGCATTTTTCCGACCATGAGGAAGTGCGCGCCGCGCTCAGGGAGCGTGCCGCATGAGTTTGCTGTGGACATCGGAAGCGCTGGTTGCCGCCACGGACGGGCGGCCGCTCGGCCCCATGCCCGAAGGCATATCGGGCATTTCGATCGACAGCCGCAGCCTGCAGCCGGGCGAGGCCTTCTTCGCCATCAAGGGCGAGGCGATGGACGGCCATGACTTCGTCACCGCCGCCATCAAGGCCGGCGCCGGCGTGCTGGTGGTGGCGGAAGGCAAGCTGCCGTCTCTTGGCCGGCTGACGGCGCCGATCATCGTCGTCGAGGACGTGCTGGTTGCGCTGGAAAAGCTCGGCGTCGCGGCGCGCGCCCGCTCGCAAGCCAGGATCATCGCGGTAACCGGCTCCGCGGGCAAGACCACAACCAAGGAGGCGCTTCGCCACGTGCTTTCGGCCGTCGGCAAGGTGCATGCCTCGGCGCAGTCCTTCAACAACCATTGGGGGGTGCCGCTGACCCTGGCTCGCATGCCGGCTGACTGCGACTATGCCGTGTTCGAGATCGGCATGAACCATCCCGGCGAGATCCGGCCGCTGGCGAAGATGGTGCGGCCGCATGTCGCCATCGTCACCATGATCGCGGCCGCGCATCTTGGCTTCTTTCGCAATCTGGACGAGATCGCCAAGGCCAAGGCCGAGATTTTCGAGGGTCTGGAGCCCGGCGGTGCCGCGGTGCTCAACCGCGACGATGCGCGTTTCAAGCTGCTGGACAAGATGGCACAGGCTGCCGGCGTCGAGCATGTCTATGGCTTCGGCGAGAATGCTCGCTCGACCTTCAAGCTGGTCAAGTGCGAGTTGCATGCCGATCATTCCGACATCGCCGCCAGGATCAGCGGCCACGATATGATCGCCCGTATCGGAGCTCCCGGCCGGCACATGGTGCAGAACGTGCTGGCGGTGCTTGGCGCCGCGCATCTGGTTGGCGCCGATCTCAACAAGGTTGCATTGGCGCTGGCCGATCTCTCGGCCGAGCGCGGGCGCGGCAAGCGCCACGTGCTGCAGCACCCCGGCGGCTCGGCTTCGGACCAGCCCGGTGGCCAAATCACGCTGATCGACGAGAGCTACAACGCCAATCCGGCCTCGATGGCGGCTGCCATGGCGCTGCTCAATGCGACGCCGGTGACGGGCGAGGGCAGGCGCATCGCCGTGCTTGGCGACATGCTGGAGCTCGGCGACCACTCGGCCAAGCTGCATGCCGCTCTTGCCGATCTCATCGTCGGCACGGGCACGCGGACAGTCTTTCTCGGCGGGCCGGAAATGCGGTCGCTGGCGGAAGCGCTGCCGGGCGATATCAGGACGGAATACCGCGCCGGCGTCGAGGAGTTGAAGCCGGTGCTGCTCGCCGCGCTGAAGCCGGGCGACGTGGTGATGATCAAATCGTCGAAGGGCATCGGTTTTGCAAAACTGGTCGATGCGCTGCTGGGCAAATTCCCGGCCAAGACGATAACCAGTAACCAGACCTAGTCGGGGAACGAAAGCGCATGTTCACACTGCTGGTCGATTTCGCGGACAAGGTCTCTGTCTTCAATGTCTTCCGCTACATCACGTTCCGCACCGGCGGCGCGCTGATCACCTCGGCGCTGATCGTCTTCATCTTCGGGCCGACCATCATCAATTCGCTGCGGCTCAGGCAAGGCAAGGGTCAACCGATCCGCGCCGACGGGCCGCAGACGCATTTCAAGAAGGCGGGCACGCCGACCATGGGCGGCCTGATGATCCTGTCCGGCATCATCGGCTCGTCGCTTTTGTGGGCGAACCTGTCGAGCATCTATGTCTGGGTGGTGCTGTTGGTGACACTCGGCTTCGGCTCGATCGGCTTCTACGACGATTATCTGAAGGTGACGAAGCAGTCGCATCTCGGCTTCTCCGGCAAGGCGCGGCTTGCGTTGGAATTCATTATCGCCGGCATCGCCGCCTGGGCGATCATGCACAATGGCCAGGCGCCGTTTTCGTCGTCGCTGACCTTCCCCTTCGCCAAGGAATTCATCATCAACCTCGGCTGGTTCTTCATTCCGTTCTCCTGCTTCGTCATCGTCGGCGCCGGCAATGCGGTGAATCTGACCGACGGCCTCGACGGTCTGGCGATCGTGCCGATCATGATCGCGGCGGCGTCCTTCGGCGTCATCGCCTATCTCTCGGGCAACGCGGTGTTCGCCGAATATCTGCAGATCCATTTCGTGCCCGGCACCGGTGAACTGGCGGTCGTGCTTGGCGCGGTCATCGGCGCCGGCCTCGGCTTCCTCTGGTTCAACGCGCCGCCTGCGGCGATCTTCATGGGCGACACCGGGTCGCTCGCCATGGGCGGCCTGATCGGCACGGTCGCGGTCGCCACCAAGCACGAGATCGTGCTCGTCATCGTCGGCGGTCTGTTCGTGGTCGAAATCCTCTCGGTCATCATCCAGGTCGGCTACTTCAAGATGACCGGCAAGCGCGTGTTCCTGATGGCGCCGATCCATCATCATTTTGAAAAGCTCGGCTGGACCGAAAGCCAGGTGGTGATCCGCTTCTGGATCATCGCCGTCATCCTGGCGCTGGTCGGCCTCTCCACCCTCAAGCTCAGATAGGCTGCCATTTGATCCCCGCCGCATCCTTCGCAGGCAAGCGTGTTTCGCTCTTCGGGCTCGGCGGCTCGGGGATCGCCACGGCGCGCGCGCTGATCGAGGGCGGCACTGAGGTGCTGGCCTGGGATGACAATCCCGACAGTGTCGCCAAGGCGGCCGCCACCGGTATCGCCACTGGCGATCTGCGTGGCGCCGACTGGGCTGGGTTTTCCGCCTTCGTGCTGTCGCCCGGCGTGCCGCTGACCCATCCCAAGCCGCACTGGACCGTGGAATTGGCGCGCGGGGCGGGCGTCGAGGTCATCGGGGATATCGAGTTGTTCTGCAGGGAGCGGACGCAGTGTTCGCCGGATGCTCCCTTCATCGCCATCACCGGCACCAACGGCAAGTCGACAACGACCGCGCTGACGGCGCATATTCTCAAGGCCTCCGGACGCGACACGCAGATGGGCGGCAATATCGGCCGCGCGGTGATGACGCTCGATCCGCCGAAGCCCGATCGCCACTACGTGGTCGAATGCTCATCCTACCAGATCGACCTTGCGCCCTCGATCAATCCGACGGCCGGCATCCTGCTCAATCTGACGCCCGACCATCTCGACCGCCACGGCACCATGCAGCACTACGCCTCGATCAAGGAGCGGCTGGTGGCGGGCAGCGAGACGGCGATCATCGGCATCGACGATTCCTGGTGCGCGCAGATCGCCGATCGGCTGGAGCGGGCAGGGCGGCAGGTCATCCGCATTTCCAAGCGTCTGCCGCTGACCGACGGCTATTTCGCCGACGGCACCAACATGATGGAGGCCGTGCATGGCCGCTACAGCCGGATCGCCTTCCTCGAAGGCATCGGCTCGCTGCGCGGCCAGCACAATGCGCAGAACGCTCTAGCCGCCGTCGCCGCCTGCCTCAAGGTCGGGCTCGACCTCGGCGAGATCCAGTCCGGACTGGAAAGCTTTCCGGGTCTCGCCCATCGCATGGAGCAGGTTGGCCGCAAGGACCATGTGCTGTTCGTCAACGATTCCAAGGCGACCAATGCCGATGCCGCGGCACCCGCGCTGTCCAGCTTCAGCCGCATCTACTGGATCGCCGGCGGCCTGCCGAAGGAAGGTGGCATCGAGCCGCTGCGCGGCTTCTTCCCGCGCATCGCCAAGGCCTATCTGATCGGCGAGGCCGCACCCGCCTTTTCGGCGACGCTCGGCGAGGCCGTGCCTTATGAGATCTCGGGCACGCTGGCCGCCGCGGTCGAGCATGCCGCGCATGACGCGGCCAAAGACGACAGCGGCGAGGCAGTGGTGCTGTTGTCGCCGGCCTGCGCCAGTTTCGACCAGTTCAAGAATTTCGAGGTCCGCGGCGAAGCCTTCAGGCAAGCTGCGAGCGCTATAGATGGTGTCAAACCCATCGGAGGGGCACGATAATGCAGAGCCGTCTCGACAAAAGTCCGGTCGCAACCTGGTGGTGGACCATCGATCGCTGGTTCCTGGCAGCGTTCCTGTCGCTGATGGGGCTCGGCATCGTGTTGTCCTTCGCGGCAAGCCCCGCGGTCGCCGAACGCATCGGCCTCGACAGTTTCCATTTCGCCACCCGACAGATCATCTTCACCGTGCCTGCGCTCGGCGTGATGCTGGCGGTCTCCTTCCTCGATTCCAGGCAGATCCGGCGCATGTCGCTGATCATGCTGTGCCTCATGCTGGTGCTGATGGTGGCGGTGCTCTATGTCGGCGTCGAGGTGAAGGGCGCGCGCCGCTGGGTATCGCTCGCCGGCCTGTCGATCCAGCCTTCGGAATTCCTCAAACCGGCCTTCGTCATCATGTGCGCCTGGCTGTTCGCCGAACACAAGCGCCAGCCCGACATTCCCGGCAATCTGTTCGCCATGCTGCTCCTGGTCTTGGTCGTGTCGCTGCTGGTAGCGCAGCCGGACCTTGGTCAGACCATGCTGACCACCGGCACCTGGGGCATTATGTTCTTCATGGCGGGACTGCCATGGCTTTGGATCATCGTGCTGGGAGCCGCCGGCGTCGGCGGTGTCTTCGCCGCCTATACGGTGTTTCCGCACGTCGCGCTGCGCATCGACAAGTTCCTCACCGGCGAAGGCGACACGTTCCAGGTCGACATGGGCCGCGATGCGCTGATCAATGGCGGCTGGTTCGGCGTCGGGCCGGGCGAGGGCACCGTCAAGCGGGTCATCCCCGACAGCCATGCCGACTTCGTCTTCTCGGTCGCGGGCGAGGAGTTCGGGCTGATCATGTGCTTCTTCATCATGTCGATCTTCGCCTTCATCGTGCTGCGCGGTCTCAACACGGCGCTCAAGGAGCATGACGACTTCACCCGCTATGCCGTCGGCGGTCTGGTCACCGTGTTCGGCTTGCAGGCCGTCATCAACATGTGCGTCAACCTGCAACTGGTGCCGGCCAAGGGCATGACGCTGCCCTTCATCTCCTATGGCGGCTCCTCGCAGATCGCCATCGCCATATCGATGGGCATGGTGCTGGCGCTGACACGCAAGCGGCCGGAAAAGCGCAAGCAGATGGGCTTTGCGCTGCCGCAGCGCGCCATGCCGGCGGAGTGACATGGCCAGAGGCGTTATCCTTCTCGCGGCGGGTGGAACCGGCGGACATCTGTTTCCAGCCGAAGCGCTGGCGCACGAACTGATCGAGCGCGGCTGGGCGGTGCATCTGGCGACCGACACCCGGGCCGAGCGGTTTGCCGCCCGTTTCCCGGCGGCGGCCGTCCACCCGATCCAGTCGGCGACGTTAGGCTCGAAAAATCCCTTCACCCTGCTTGGCGCCTTCTGGAAAATCTGGAGCGGCGTGCGTCAGGCCTCCGCCATCATCGGCAGGATCAAGCCGGAGGCCGTCGTGGGCTTTGGCGGCTATCCGACCTTGCCGCCGCTTTATGCGGCGACGCGGCGCAAGGTTCCGACGCTGATCCATGAGCAGAACGCGGTGATGGGGCGCGCCAACCGGGCGCTGTCGGGCCGTGTCGATGCGATCGCCGGCGGCTTCCTGCCGCAGGATGAGAGTGCGGCCGGCGCCAAGACGGTGACGACCGGCAATCCGGTCAGGCCGGCTGTGCTCGAAGCAGCCAGGACACCTTACGTGGCTTCAATCGGGGATGAGCCTTTCCGCCTGCTGGTGTTCGGCGGCAGCCAGGGCGCGCAATTCTTTTCCGATGCGATGCCGGGGGCAGTCGCGCTGCTTTCCGATGCACAGCGCAGACGCCTCGTCATTACCCAACAAGCTCGAGCGGACGACGTGGCGCGGGTGAAGGCGGCTTATGCCGCGCTCGGCGTCGCCGTCGAGGTCTCGCCGTTCTTTACCGACATGGCGGCGCGCATTGCGGCGGCGCATCTGGTGATCTCGCGTTCCGGCGCCTCGACTGTCTCGGAGATCGCCGTTATCGGCCGGCCGGCGCTGCTGGTCCCCTATCCCTTTGCGCTCGACCACGATCAGGCAGCGAATGCGGCAGCGCTCGCTGCCGCCGGCGGCGGCGAAGTGCATGTGCAATCGTCGCTTTCGTCCGAGCGTATCGCGGCACTGCTCGGCGCCCTGATGGACCAACCGGAGCGGCTAGCGACGATGGCCGCCGCGGCCAAGTCGGTCGGCAGGCCCGACGCGGCACGGTTGCTCGCCGACCTCACAGAGGCTATTGCGTCCCGCAAAACAGTATCGGATTTCAGGAAGGGAACGCACCCATGAAAATGCCGCAGACCATTGGCCTCGTGCATTTCATCGGCATTGGCGGCATCGGCATGAGCGGCATCGCCGAGGTGCTGCACAATCTCGGCTACAAGGTGCAAGGGTCCGACCAAGCCGACAGCGCCAATGTGCAGCGGCTGCGCGACAAGGGCATCGAATGCTTCGTCGGCCACAAGGCCGAGAATCTCGGTGACGCCGAGGTCATCGTCGTCTCGACCGCGATCAAGAAGTCGAATCCCGAACTGAAGGCGGCGCGTGAAAAACTGTTGCCGATCGTGCGCCGCGCCGAGATGCTTGCCGAGCTGATGCGTTTCCGCCAGGCTGTTGCCATCGGCGGCACGCATGGCAAGACGACGACGACCTCGATGGTGGCGACACTGCTTGAAGCCGGTGGGCTCGACCCGACCGTCATCAATGGCGGCATCATCAATGCCTATGGCACCAATGCGCGCATGGGCGACGGCGAGTGGATGGTGGTCGAAGCCGACGAAAGCGACGGCACCTTCCTCAAGCTGCCGGCCGACATCGCGGTCGTCACCAACATCGATCCCGAGCATCTCGATCATTATGGCAATTTCGACAATGTGCGCGAAGCGTTCCGCCAGTTCGTCGAGAACGTGCCTTTCTATGGCTTCGGCGTGATGTGCACCGATCACCCGGAAGTGCAGGCGCTGGTCGGCCGCATCGAGGACCGGCGCGTCATCACCTATGGCGAGAACGCACAGGCCGACGTGCGCTTCACCAACCACCGCATGGCGGGGGCGACCTCGGAGTTCGATGTCATCATCCGCGACCGCAAGGGGCGCGGCCAGACAACGATAGCGGGCCTGCGCCTGCCGATGCCTGGTCACCACAATGTGTCCAACGCGACGGCCGCGATCGCGGTCGCGCACGAACTCGGCCTCTCCGCCGAGGCGATCAAGAAGGGTCTGTCGTCCTTCGCCGGCGTCAAGCGCCGCTTCACGCATACCGGTTCCTGGAATGGTGTCGACGTGTTCGACGACTACGGCCACCACCCGGTTGAGATCTCGGCGGTGCTGAAGGCGGCGCGCAGCGCCACCAACGGGCGCGTCATCGCCATCGCCCAGCCGCACCGCTTCACCCGGCTGCACGATCTGTTCAACGAGTTCTCCGCCTGCTTCAACGATGCTGACACGGTGATGGTCGCCCCGGTCTACGCCGCCGGCGAAGAGCCGATCGACGGCGTGACCTCGGACGCGCTGGTGTCGCGCATCCGCGCCGGTGGCCATCGCGATGCCCGCTACATCGAAGGGCCGGCGGATATCGCGCCTGTCATCCGCGACATCGCCAAGCCAGGCGACTTCGTCGTCTTCCTGGGCGCCGGCAATATCACCCAATGGGCCTATGCTCTGCCGAAGGAGCTTGCCGCCTCATGATGAACGGCCAGGCCCTGATCGACAGACTTGGCGACCGGCTGGCCGGCCTGCGCGGTCGCATCACGCCGAATGCCGAGATGGACAAGATCACCTGGTTCCGGGCAGGCGGCCTTGCCGAGGCGCTGTTCCAGCCCGCGGATGAGGAGGACCTTACGGCGTTCCTCAGGGCGGTTCCCGAAGAGATCCCCCTGACGATCGTCGGCGTCGGTTCGAACCTTCTGGTCCGCGACGGCGGCATCCCGGGTTTTGTCGTCAGGCTTTCCGCGAAGGGCTTTGGCGAGCCAGAAGTCATGTCCCCGATCAGGATCAAGGCAGGTGCCGCCACGCCCGACAAGCGTGTGGCGGCGGTGGCGCTCGAGGCCGGCATTGGCGGCTTCCATTTCTACCACGGCATTCCGGGCGCCATTGGCGGGGCGCTCAGGATGAATGCCGGCGCCAATGGCGTCGAGACGCGCGAGCGCGTCGTCGAGGTGCGGGCGCTCGACCGCAAGGGCAATGTCCAGACGCTGAGCAATGCCGAGATGGGATATGCCTACCGCCATTCGGCGGCGCCCGTCGGGCTGATCTTCACCTCGGCCGTTTTCGAAGGCTTTGCCGAGGACAAAGCGGTGATCAAGACGGCGATGGATGCGGTGCAGAACCATCGCGAGACCGTGCAGCCGATCCGCGAGAAGACCGGCGGCTCGACCTTCAAGAATCCCGAAGGCACCTCGGCCTGGAAGGAAATCGACAAGGCGGGTTGCCGCGGCCTGATGATCGGCGGCGCGCAGATGTCGCCGATGCACTGCAACTTCATGATCAACACCGGAACCGCGACCGGCTACGATCTCGAATATCTCGGCGAGACGGTGCGCGCGCGGGTGCTCGAGCATTCCGGCATCCGGTTGCAGTGGGAGATCAAGCGCATCGGCGATTTCCGCTCCGGGCATGCCGTGCAGGAGTTCCTCGGCCAGCTCCTCTAGCGCATCTTGAAGTTCACGTGATGCGTGAACTTCAAGAGGATCGAAATGCCGTGAAATCGTTGCTGCAAAGACTCAGCGACACGGTTTTCGCATCCATTTTCTCAGAAAGTGAATCTCTCGGAATCATAAGTACTTGCCAGTGAATCAACTCTCTGATTCTCTACCCTAAAGCGTTTCCTGATTTGAGTCGTTCGACGCGTTACCCGCGTTTTCCGTCTGGGGGGGCAACCTGCCGGGAGACTCGGACTCAGTGTTGCGGAAATCTTGGATTTTGGTCCGCCGTGAGAGGGGATGACGGGGAATGAAAAACAAGCATGTGGCCGTATTGCTGGGAGGTTTCTCGTCCGAGCGGCCCGTGTCCTTGTCTTCCGGAAAGGCCTGTGCCGATGCGCTGGAACAGGAAGGGTATCAGGTCACTCGTGTCGATGTCGGGCGCGGCGTCGGCTCGGTGCTTGCCGAGCTCAAGCCCGACGTCGCCTTCAATGCGCTGCATGGACCCTTTGGTGAGGACGGTACCATCCAGGGCATCCTTGAATATCTCGGCATTCCCTACACCCATTCCGGCGTGCTCGCCTCGGCGCTTGCCATGAACAAGGAGCAGGCGAAGAAGATCGTCAAATCGGTCGGCGTTCCCGTCGCCGAATCGAAGGTCGCCAACCGCTTCTCTATCCAGAACAAGCACCCGATGAAGCCGCCCTACGTGGTCAAGCCGGTCAGCGAGGGATCGAGCTTCGGCGTCGTCATCGTGTCGGAGGGGCAGTCGCACCCTCCGCAGGTGATAGGGTCGTCCGAGTGGAAATATGGCGATACCGTTATGGTTGAGCGCTACATCCATGGGCGCGAGCTGACCTGCGCCGTCATGGGCGATGTGGCGCTTGGCGTCTGCGAGATCATCCCGACGGGCCATTCCTTCTACGACTATGATTCAAAATATGTCGCGGGCGGATCAAAACACGAATGCCCCGCAAAAGTTTCACCGAATATTTACCAAAAAATACAGACACTGGCGCTCAAGGCTCACCAAGCTGTCGGCTGTCGGGGCGTTTCCCGGTCGGACTTCCGTTATGACGATCGTCACTCCGAAAATGGCGAGGTTGTATGGCTCGAGGTCAACACTCAGCCGGGCATGACGCCGACGTCTCTGGTGCCTGAAATTGCCGCCCATGCCGGGCATTCGTTTGGTGAACTGTTGAGTTGGATGGTGGAGGACGCTTCGTGTCTGCGTTGAAATGGGGGCAGGGCAAGGTGAGGGGCGCGGCCGGGCCGTCGCTGTTCGGCCTGCCGTTGTCGTTGGACCATTTCGTCCTGCCGCGCGTGCTTCGCCGCCCGGTGCGCATCCTGACGCGCCTTGGAGATGGTGAATTCCAGGCGCCGCGGTTCTCCGTCGCGATCATGTCGTCGGTGCTGCTGGCTTCGAGCGGGGCCTATGGCGCCTACCTCGGCGGTCATGCCGACGGCATCATTCAAAGCATCACCGCCCGCACCGGCTTTGCCGTCGATCAGGTCAAGGTGGTCGGCAACCGTCAGACTTCAGAGATCGACATTCTCGACAGGCTTGAACTCGATGGCTGGACGTCGCTGATCGGCTTCGATGCCGAGGCCGCGCGGGAGCGCATCGCGACCTTGCCGTGGATCCAGGTCGCCGCGGTGCGCAAGGTCTATCCGCATACGCTCGAAGTGCGCGTCGAGGAGCGCGCGGCTTTCGCGCTCTGGCAGCAGGGCAACGACCTCTCCGTCATCGAAAAGGATGGCGCTGTCATCGCGCCGTTCTCGGGCGGCAAGCAGGTGCTCCTGCCGCTGTTGATCGGCACCGGCGCGCCCGCCAAGGCGCCTGATTTCCTGGCCAAGGTCGAACAATATCCTGACCTTGCCAGTCGCATCAAAGGCTATGTCCGCGTCGGCGAGCGGCGCTGGGACCTGAAGCTGGACAACGGCATCACCATCAAGTTGCCCGAGGATGACGAGGACCAGGCGCTCGCCGAACTCGTCAAGATGGACCATGACAAGGGGCTGTTGTCGCGCGATATCGCCGCTGTCGATATGCGCCTGACGGACCGGCTGGTCGTGGAGTTGACGCCGCAGGCGGCGACGCAGCGCGAAGCCGCGCTCAACGAGAAGCCGAAAACCCTGAAGCGCAAGCCGGAGACGAAGATATGAGCTGGCTTGGCGGTTCTGGCGATGCCTCGTCGCGCCGGTCGGGCACCCTGACGGTGCTGGATGTCGGCTCGAACAAGGTCTGCTGCATGGTGGCCAAGCTCAAGCCGAACGATGACGGCAAGCTCCTGCGCGGCCGCTCGCATCGGATCCAGGTCATCGGCATCGGCCACCAGAAATCGCAAGGCGTGAAGTCGGGTGTCATCGTCGATCTCGATCGTGCCGAGCATGCTATCCGCCTGTCCGTCGACGCCGCCGAGCGCATGGCCGGGCTGACCGTCGATTCGCTGATCGTCAACATGACCGCCGGACGGCTGAAGAGCGAAAGCTTCTCGGCGACCATCAACCTTGGCGGCCACGAGGCCGACGAGGCCGACATCAAGCGCGTGCTCGGCGCCGGCGCCAAGCAGGCCCTGAAGGCCGAACGCGAGGTGGTCCATTCGCTGCCCGTTGGCTTCTCGCTGGATGCCGAACGCGGCGTGCGCGATCCGCGCGGCATGGTGGGCGACACGCTTGGCGTCGACATGCATGTGCTGACGGGTGATGCCGCGCCGATGCGCAATTTGGAGCTTTCCATCAATCGCTCGCACCTGTCGGTCGAGCGCATGGTGGCGACGCCCTATGCCAGCGGGCTGGCGGCACTCGTCGACGACGAGCTGGAACTCGGAGCCGCCTGCATCGACATGGGCGGCGGCACGACGACGATCTCGGTGTTTTCGGAAGGCAAGTTCGTTCATGGCGACGCCATCGCCATTGGCGGCAACCATGTCACGCTCGACATGGCCAAGGGACTTTCGACCTCGCTCGATGCCGCCGAACGGCTGAAGGTGATGCACGGCTCGGCGTTGCCGGGCAGTGCCGACGACCGCGACCTGGTCTCGATCCAGCCTATCGGCGACGACGGCGACGTGCCGCTGCAGATCCCGCGTTCGGTGATGACGCGCATCGTGCGCGCCCGCATCGACGAGACGCTCGAACTCCTGCGCGACCGGTTGAACAAGTCCGGCTATGGCAATGCGGTCGGCAAGCGCGTCGTGCTCACCGGCGGCGCCAGCCAGCTGGCCGGCCTGCCGGAGGCGGCGCGCCGCATCCTGGGGCGCAATGTACGCATCGGTCGCCCGCTCGGCGTGGCGGGCTTGCCCGAAGCGGCGAAAGGCCCTGCTTTCTCGGCCGCTGTCGGGCTTCTGATCTATCCGCAGATGGCGAGCTTCGAGAGCCATCCGGCGAAAGGCATTTCCGGTCTCAGGATGACCGGAACTGGTGGAAAACTGCATCGCATGAGTCAGTGGTTGAGAGACAGTTTCTAATTGACGGGGACAGCCCCATAGGCGGCCGCGGCGGCGAAGCGGCGTGAAAGGCAAAGGACGGAGACAATGACCATCAATCTGCAGAAGCCGGACATCACCGAGCTCAAGCCGCGCATCACCGTGTTCGGTGTCGGCGGCGGCGGCGGCAATGCCGTGAACAACATGATCACCGCCGGACTGCGCGGTGTCGAGTTCGTCGTGGCCAACACCGACGCGCAGGCGCTGACCATGTCGAAGGCCTCCCGGCTGATCCAGCTCGGCGCGCATGTCACCGAGGGGCTCGGTGCCGGATCGCAGCCGGAAGTCGGCCGCGCCGCGGCGGAAGAGTGCATCGACGAGATCCTCGACCATCTCACCAACACCCATATGTGCTTCGTGACCGCCGGCATGGGCGGCGGCACCGGTACGGGTGCTGCTCCGGTTGTTGCCCGCGCAGCCCGCGAGAAGGGCATCCTGACCGTCGGCGTCGTCACCAAGCCGTTCCACTTCGAAGGCCAGCGCCGCATGAAAACGGCCGACTTCGGCATCGAGGAGTTGCAGAAATGCGTCGACACCTTGATCGTTATCCCCAACCAGAACCTGTTCCGGCTGGCCAATGACAAGACCACCTTCGCCGACGCCTTCGCGATGGCCGACCAGGTGCTTTACTCCGGTGTCGCCTGCATCACCGACCTGATGGTCAAGGAAGGCCTGATCAACCTCGACTTCGCCGACGTGCGTTCGGTGATGCGCGAGATGGGCAAGGCGATGATGGGTACCGGCGAGGCTTCGGGCGAGGGCCGTGCGATGGCCGCGGCGGAAGCCGCGATCGCCAACCCGCTGCTCGACGAGACCTCGATGAAGGGCGCCAAGGGCCTGCTGATCTCGATCACCGGCGGCCGCGACCTGACCCTGTTCGAAGTCGACGAAGCCGCGACCCGCATCCGCGAGGAAGTCGACCAGGACGCCAACATCATCCTGGGCGCCACTTTCGACGAGGAACTCGAAGGCGTCATCCGCGTCTCGGTGGTCGCCACCGGTATCGACAAGTCGGCGGCTGAAATCGCCGCCGCGCCGATTTCGATCCGCACCGCTCCGCCGAAGCCGGCTGCCCGGCCGGCCGTCGCGCCGGTGGAAAGCCGCCCGGCACCGGTCCAGCAGGCGGTGTATGAACCACGCGCCGCCGATCCGGTTGCCGAAGCCATCCAGTTGGCCGAAGCGAATGCCGCGGCCATGGCGCAGGCTCGTCCGGCTCCGGTCGCCCATGCGGACGATTTCCGCCCGCAGAGCAAGATCTTCCAAGCGCCGCCCGCACAGCCGCAGCCGATGGTACAGCCGGTCGTCCAGCAGATGATGCAGCCGGCTCCGCAGCCGCGCGAAATGCTGCGTGAGGTTCAGCAGCCGGTCGCGATGGCGCCGCAGCGCATGCCGCGTGTCGAGGACTTTCCGCCGGTCGTGAAGGCCGAGGTCGACGCCAAGAGCCGTCCGGTGGACCATGAGAACAGCGGCCCGATGGGTCTCCTGAAGCGTCTGACCAATGGCCTGACCCGTCGCGAAGAGGAACCTGCACGGCTGCAGCCGGCGCAACCGCGCGAGCCCAAACTGCGCCAGGCCGCACCGGAAGTGCGCCGCCTCGCCAGCCAGGACGCGCAGCTCTACGCGCCGCGCCGCGGCCAACTGGACGATCAGGGCCGCCTGACACCGCAGACCAGGGCGACTCAGGACGACGATCAGTTGGAGATTCCGGCGTTCCTGCGCCGCCAGGCCAACTGAGCCGTTAACGGACTGTAACAACTGTTAACAGGCAGGCAAGGAATTGCCTGCCTGTTAACGTTTAAAGTGCTGTATAATCAATTAGTTATGGTGCCGTACATGTTCCAGTTCGCGGTTACAAAGAGTAAGAAACCGTGATTTGGAGTCTCCTTGCCGGGACATTATCTTCGCTGCCTACCATAGTCGGTATGCCGGGATTTCGGGGGAAGTAGCCCTGCCTGCCGATTTAACAAGAGCCGCGCCCTCGGGCTGGAGAAGCGGACCTAGGCATTACGGGCTCATGGGGATTGTCTTGCACGACCACCAGACGACAGTGAAGACGCGCGCGTCGCTTACAGGCACCGGCGTTCACAGCGGCAAAGAAGTTTCCATCAGTTTCCTGCCCGCGGATGCCGATACCGGCATCGTGTTCCAGCTCCTTAATGGCGATGGGCAGGGCCGCGAATTCCGCGCCCTGTTTTCCGAGATCGGCGCCACCGACCTTTGCACAATGCTCGGCGATCCCTCTGGCGAGCACATCGCCACGGTCGAGCACATCATGGCGGCCCTGTTCGGGCTCGGCATCGACAATGTCGTCATCGAGATCGACGGCCACGAGGTCCCAATCCTTGATGGCAGCGCCATGGCCTTCGTCGAAGCCATCGACCAGGCCGGCATCGAGGTGTTGGCCGTCAAGCGGCGCTATATCAGGGTGGTCAAGCCGGTCCGCATCGAGAACGGCGCCTCCTGGGCGGAGTTCAGGCCTTATGACGGTACCCGTTTCGAGGTCGAGATCGATTTCGAAAGCCCGGCGATCGGCCGTCAGCTCTTCGCATCGGACATCAATGCCGATATTTTCCGCCGCGACATCGCGCGTGCCCGCACCTTCGGCTTCATGAAGGACGTCGAGCGGCTGTGGGCCGCCGGTTATGCGCTGGGATCCTCGCTGGAAAATTCCGTGGTGATCGGTGATGACAACCGCGTCATCAATATGGGCGGCCTGCGCTATCCCAACGAATTCGTGCGCCACAAGACGCTCGACGCCATGGGCGACCTGGCGCTGGCCGGTGCGCGCTTCATCGGCTGTTTCCGCTCCTATCGCGGCGGTCACAGGCTGAACGCCGCCGCGCTGCGGCGCCTGCTGTCGGACCGCACGGCCTTCGAGATCGTCGAGACGACACGCCGGGAGCGTGGCCGGGCCGCCGAGATGAACGCCGTCAACGCGCCGCTCTATGCGCCCTGGATGATCTGATTTTCTTAATCTTTTTCGGTTTCCATGGGGCATGGGTGTTGCATGAATGCATCATCCATCAGCGAAATTGCATAGATTTTCACGCCACGGTCCGCCGCCACAAAAATGTGCGATTGGCTGGACATAGCGTTGCCGGGCAAGGCGGTTATGGTTTATGGCTGCTGCCGTCTATTAGTGCATGTCGCTCAAAAGTGGGGATCAGTTTTGGGACAACAGCATGCAAGAGGCATTGAAATAACGCCGAAAGGGCGCAATCCAATCATGTTCTTCAAGCGAGTCGGTCAATCGAAAGCGCCGCAGCGGTCTGTTTTTCTGGCGCTTTCGGTGGTTGTTCCATCGCTCTTTCTGTCGGCCTGCATGTCGTCGGAGAAAGATATCGACCTGTCGACCTATGTCGACCAGACCGAGCCGGCCGACGTTCTCTACAATCAGGGCCTCGCCAACATGAATGCGGGACGCCTGGACGAGGCGAGCAAGAAGTTCGACGCCGTCGACCGCCAGCACCCCTATTCGGAGTGGGCGCGTAAATCGATGGTGATGGGCGCGTTCGCCGACTATCGAAAGGGCAGCTACGACGACGCGATCCAGTCGGCAAAGCGGTACCTGGCTCTTTATCCGTCCACGGATGACGCCGCCTACGCCCAGTACATCATTGGTCTCAGCTACTATCGCCAGATCAAGGACGTGACGCAGGACCAGAAGGAAGCACGCCAGACCCTGCAGACCATGCAAGACCTGGTGACGCGCTGGCCGACGTCGGAATATGTAGACGATGCCAAGGAAAAGATCCGCTTCGCCAACGACCAGCTCGCCGGCAAGGAAATGCAGATCGGGCGCTATTATCTGGAGCGCCGCGAGTACATCGCCGCAGTCAAGCGCTTCCGCACCGTGGTCGAAAACTATTCTAATACCCGCCATGTCGAGGAAGCGCTCGCGCGCCTGACCGAAAGCTATTACGCGATGGGATTGACCTCGGAGGCCCAGACGGCCGCCGCGGTGCTCGGTACCAACTATCCCGACAGCTCGTGGTACAAGGATTCCTACAAGCTGCTGCAGAGCAACGGGCTGGCACCGCGCGAGAATGCCGGATCGTGGATATCCAAGGCCGGGAAGCTGATTACCGGCGCCTGACCTCCGAGCGAAGCGCGCAGCGCGCTTTTTCGGATTGATCCGAAGCTCAAACAAAAAGATAGTGCGGCGCTGCGACTCCAACGGTCGGGTGCCGCTCTAAATCTTTTTGTTTTCGTGCCTGTCGTTATCCCGAAACCGGGTCCACTTTTTGGGCGGCATGCAATAGGTCCGGTTTCTCATGCTTTCCAGACTGTCGATCCGAGATATCGTCCTGATCGAAAAGCTGGACATCGACTTCCAGCCGGGTCTTTCCGTGCTCACAGGTGAAACCGGCGCCGGCAAATCCATCCTGCTCGATGCCCTGTCGCTGGCGCTCGGCGCGCGCGGCGATGCCTCGCTGGTGCGCCATGGCGCATCGCAGGGCCAGGTCATCGCCGTGTTCGATGTTCCGCGCAACCATCCGGTGCGCGCGCTGCTCGCCGAAAACGCCATCGAGGACGATGGCGACGTTATCCTGCGCCGCGTGCAGACGGCGGACGGCCGTACCCGTGTGTTCGTCAACGACCAGCCATCCAGTGTGACGCTGATGCGCGATGTCGGCCGCGCGCTGGTTGAGATCCACGGCCAGCATGATGAACGCGCTTTGGTCGATCCCGGCGCGCACCGCGATGTGCTCGATGCTTTCGGCGGCCATCTGGGTGCCGTCCGCTCGACCGGCGAGGCATGGCGGCACTGGCGCGCCTGCGAGCAGGAGCTGACGCGCCATCGCGCCAAGGTGGCGGCCGCCGCGCGCGAGGCCGATTATCTGCGCGCCGCGGTCGCCGAACTGACCAAGCTCGATCCGCAGCCCGGCGAGGAAACCGAACTTGCGGAGCTGCGCGCCCACCTGATGCGTGCCGAGAAGATCGCTTCCGAAATCCACGACGCGCAGGATGTGCTGTCGGGTCCGTCCTCGCCCTTGCCGCAACTGGCCAGCCTGCTGAGGCGGTTGCAGCGCAAGGCGACGGAGGCGCCCGGCCTGCTTGAGGACGTGGTCAAGTCGCTGGATGAAGCGATGTTGTCGCTCGATGCGGCGCAATCGGGTGTCGAGGCCGCGCTTCGGGCCACGGAGTATGATCCACAGCGGCTGGAAAAAGCCGAAGAGCGGCTGTTTTCGCTGCGCGCGGCGTCGCGCAAGCACAGCGTCGCCGTCGACGATCTGGCGCAGCTGCGCGACACGATGGCTGCCGATCTCGCCGATCTCGATGCCGGCGAGGAGCGCCTGCACGGCCTGGAAAGGCAGGCGGCGGCCGCACGCGAAACCTACGACATCGCCGCCGCACAGCTGTCCTCGCTCCGCCATGCCGCGGCGGTCGGTCTGACCAAGGCTGTGATGGCCGAACTGCCGGCGCTGAAGCTCGAACGCGCGGCCTTCATCGTCGAGATGAAGAGCGAGGCCGAGAGCCCCATGGAGGAAGGCATCGACCAGACCGAGTTCTGGGTGCGCACCAATCCCGGCACGCGGCCCGGGCCGATGATGAAGGTCGCGTCCGGCGGCGAGTTGTCACGCTTCCTGCTGGCGCTGAAAGTGGCGCTGGCCGATCGTGGTTCGGCGCCGACACTGGTTTTCGACGAAATCGACACCGGCGTGGGCGGCGCGGTGGCCGACGCCATCGGCCAGCGGCTGGCGCGGCTGTCGAAGCGCGTCCAGGTGCTTTCCGTCACCCACGCGCCGCAAGTCGCGGCGCGCGCGGCAACACATTTCCTGATCTCCAAATCGGGCAGCACCGACCGGGTCGCGACAGGGATTGCCGAGATGGACAGGACGGCGCGGCAGGAGGAGATCGCCCGCATGCTGGCCGGTGCCACGATCACCGACGAGGCGCGCGCCGCCGCGGAGCGGCTGCTGCGCGAGAATACAAACGCGGCGTGAGACTATCCGGCGTCATGGGGCGAGTCAGGATATGGCTCCATCCTGCTGTTCAGGAATGATCTTTTCCGAAAACCGGTTCCCACTTCCGGATCATGCTCTATGGTGACGCGCCACCGTTCAGGGACAAAAAGCATGGTCGAAAAACCTGTCGATTCGCTCAGCGAAAGCGAGGCTGAAGCCGAACTCCAGCGTCTTGCCGAGGAGATCGCCGATCACGACCGGCGCTACCATGCCGAGGACGCGCCTACGATCACGGACGCGGAGTATGACGCGTTGCGGCGGCGTAATCTTGCCATCGAGGAGCGCTTTCCCGGGCTGGTGCGTGAGGATTCGCCCTCGCTCAGGGTGGGTGCCGCACCGGCGGAAGGCTTCACCAAGGTGCGCCATGCCGTGCCGATGCTCAGCCTCGCCAAGGCCTATACCGACGCTGACGTTGCCGATTTCATCGAGCGCGGCCGGCGCTTCTTCGACCGCGACAAGGATCTCGACATCGCCTTCACCGCCGAACCGAAGATCGACGGGCTGTCGGCGTCGTTGCGTTACGACAAGGGCGTGTTCGTGCAGGGGGCGACGCGCGGCGACGGTGCCGTCGGCGAGGACATCACCGCCAATCTCAGGACCATCGCCGACATTCCAGCAAGGCTGAAAGGTTCGGGCTGGCCCGAGACTATTGAGATACGCGGCGAGGTCTACATGACCTATGCGGAATTCGAGGCGCTCAAGGCGCGCTCGGCGGCTGTCGGTGGCCAGGATTACGTCAATCCGCGCAATACGGCGGCCGGGTCGCTGCGCCAGAAGGATCCATCCGTCACCGCCAGCCGCAATCTCAAATTCTTTGCCTATGCGTGGGGTTATACGACGGCGGATCCGGCACCAACGCAGTACGAAGCGGTGCAGAAATTCGCCGATTGGGGTTTCAAGATCAGTCCGCTGATGGTGCGGGCGAAGTCGGTCGAGGAGCTGGTCGCGCATTATCACCGGATCGAGGAGCAGCGCTCGTCGCTCGGCTATGACATAGACGGCGTCGTCTACAAAGTCGACCAGCTGGAGTTGCAGCGCCGCTGGGGCTTCGTCACCGGTGAGCCGCGCTGGGCCGTCGCGCACAAATTCCCGGCCGAACAGGCGATGACGACCGTGCAGAGGATCGACATCCAGGTCGGCCGGACCGGCACGCTGGCGCCGGTGGCGCGGCTGGCGCCGGTGACGGTCGGCGGCGTGGTGGTGGAAAACGTCACGCTGCACAATGAGGACTATATCAAGGGCCTGGACAGCACCGGCCAGCCGATCCGCGACGGTATCGACGTGCGCATCGGCGACACGGTCGTGATCCAGCGGGCAGGGGATGTCATCCCGCAGATCGTCAGTGTCGTCGTCGACAAGCGTCCGCCCAATGCCGTGCCTTACGAATTCCCGCACACCTGCCCGATCTGCGGTTCGCCGGCGACACGCGAGATCAACGAGAAGACCGGCAAGGAGGATTCGCGGCGCCGCTGCACCGGCGAATTGATCTGCCCGGCGCAAGCAGTGGAAGGGCTGCGCCACTTCGTGTCGCGCGGCGCCCTGGATATCGAGGGGCTGGGCGCGGAGAACATCGATACTTTCTTCAATGCCGGGTTGATCAAGACCGCCGCCGATATCTTCACCCTCAGGGAGCGCCGGCCCGCCGTGACCAAGGCGCTGGCCGAGCGGCGCGAGGAGCAGGCCAGGCAGCGCGAGGCAGCGTCCGGCAAGACCCGCAAGAACGTGCGCAGCGTCGAGGACCGCAACTATGAGGGGCTCGACAAGCTGTTCGCGGCCATCGATTCACGCCGCGAGCCGGAGCTCGACCGCTTCATTTTCGCGCTCGGCATCCGCCATATCGGCGAGACGACGGCTGCCGTGTTGGCCCGGACATTTTCAACCATCGAGGAGTTGATCCGCGTCGGCAAGGAGACGGCGGCGGCGGAGGATCCGCATGCCGTCTTCCCATCGATCAACGGCATTGGCGATACGGTGATCGATGCGCTGCGCGATTTCTTCGGCAATGAGCGCAATGACGACGTGCTGGAGAAGCTGCTGGAGCAGGTCAAACCGAAGCCGTATATCGTCACCGTCTCGGCCGACAGCGAGGTCGCCGGCAAGACGATCGTCTTTACCGGCTCGCTGGAAAAGATGACGCGCTCCGAAGCCAAGGCAATGGCCGAGCGTCTCGGCGCCAGGGTGGCCGGCTCGGTTTCGGCCAAGACCGATCTGCTGGTGGCGGGACCGGGTGCGGGCTCCAAGCTCAAGCTTGCCAGCGAACTCGGCATCGAAGTCATCGACGAGGACACCTGGCTGCAGCGGGTCGGCAAGTCGTGACGGGCGAAGCGTTCAAGGGGTTCGGCTCCAAGGCAATTCCGTTCCTGAAGGCATTGGATTTCCACCAGAGTCGCGAGTGGTTCCTGGAGAATCGCGACTTGTTCGAAAAGGAATTGCGCGACCCGCTGGGCGATCTCGTCGACACGCTTACGCAGCGTTTTGCGGAAGCCGGCCTCGGCCTGCGCGGCGATCGCAAGAAATCGCTGTTCCGCATCAACCGCGATGTGCGCTTCGCCAAGGATAAGCGACCCTATAACCGACATCTCTCGGCTATCCTGTCGCCGGACGGCACCAAGATGGAGCAGGGCGTGTTTTTCGTCCATATAGGGCTCGATCGCTGCTTTGCCGGCGTGGCCTGGTGGCAGCCGGCGCCGGAACTGCTGACGGCCATGCGCAAGGCCATCGCGAGCCATCCCGATACGTTTCGCGCCGTGGTGGCGGCGCTGAGGAAAAATGGCCTCGAACTCGATGCCGAAGGCGGCATGAAACGCACGCCGCGCGGCTTCGAAGAGGTCGCCGACAAGGACCTCGTCGCCGCCATCCGCAACCGGCATTTCGCCGTCCGCCACGCGATCGATCCGGCTGGTATCCACGGGCCGGAGCTGGTCGAGGAACTTGTCGATTTCACCTTGCGCGCCAAGCCGCTGCTCGACTGGGGCAGGGCGATCGAGGGCAAGACCGCGAAGGACTGAGCTTCCACGCAAGCGTCGACGATGATTTCCGCTGATCGTTTGGCTCAAGCGAATTCGTGTGACACGGCAAGGCATGCCACCTAAATACCGCCACTCCCTTTGTTGTCGTGCATGTCGTTGTCCCAAAACCGCTACGCTGTTTTGGGCGACATGCATCAGGAGTGGCCGATGGCGACGGACGTGATTTCTAAGAGCGGCGGCAAAAGCGATTTCTGGCAGGGCGTGCGGCTCTCCATGCCGGTCGTGGTGGCGTCGGCGCCGTTCGCCGTGCTGTTCGGCGCGCTCGCCGTCGACAATGGCTTCTCGGTCCTCGAAGCCTTCCTGATGAGCGCGCTGGTCTATGGCGGCGCCAGCCAGATGGTCGGCATCCAGCTGTTCGGCCAGCATGTCGCGCCGTGGCTGGTCGTGCTCTCGATCTTCGCCGTCAATTTCCGCCACGTGCTCTATTCCGCTGGCATTGGACGGCGCATCGCGCACTGGCCTGTCATCCAGCAGGCTCTCGGCTATTTCATCCTCACCGACCCGCAATTCGCGGTCGCGGAGGCGCGGGCGCAGTCCGGACAAACGGTCGGCTTCGCCTGGTATCTGGGGCTTGGCCTGCCGGTCTATCTGTTCTGGATCGTCGAAAGCGCGCTCGGCGCGCTGTTCGGCAAGCTCATCCCGGACACCCATGCGCTGGGCATCGATTTCCTGCTGCCGATCTATTTCCTCGGCCTCGTGATGGGCTTCCGCAAGCGCCCCTTGTGGTTGCCGGTGGTCGTCGCCAGTGCCTGCGCCTCGATCGTCGCTTACAAGACGGTGGGTTCGCCCTGGCACGTCTCCATAGGTGCCGTCGCCGGCGTGCTGCTCGCCGTCATTCTGCCGCCGCACCACAGCGGCGTGGAGGCAAGGTCATGAGCACAACATTCTGGATCATCATCGCCGGCGCGATCGCCACCTATCTCACGCGCATCGGTGGCCATCTGGTCATCTCTCGCTTCGATCACATCCATCCGCGCGTGGAAGCCGGTCTCAACGCCGTGCCGGCTGCCGTGTTGACCACGCTGGTGGCGCCGGAACTGTTGAATGCCGGACCGGCGGAGTGGGCAGCCCTGGTCGTCACGGCGGTGGTTTCGCTGCGCGGCGGGCTGATGGCGATGTTTCTGGCCGGGGCGGTGGTGCTGATCCTGGCACGGCAGTTCGTGGGGTAGGGCGCATCGCCCTTGGCGCCTCAAAAATTCAAATCTTCGCGTCGTGCGGCAGCGGTGCTGTCGCCTTTTCCAGCCAGGCCAGCGTTTCGCCGTCGAGCATCGGACCGATCTCGGTAAGCACGCGGGCGTGGTAGGTGTCGAGCCAGTGCAGCTCGTCACGAGTCAGCAGGTCCGATCGCACCAGCCTGACGTCGATCGGCGCCAGCGTCAGCGTCTCGAAGCCGTGCATGGCGATGTCGCCGCCCTCGATCTGTTCGGCCGGCGTCACCAGAATGAGGTTCTCGATGCGGATGCCGTAGGCGCCTTCCTTGTAATAACCAGGCTCGTTGGACAGCATCATGCCCTCGAGCAGCTTTTCGGTGCCGGTGCGGGCGATGCGTTGCGGACCCTCATGCACGGCCAGGTACGAGCCGACGCCATGACCGGTGCCATGGGCGAAATCGCAGCCATGCTTCCACAACGCCATGCGGGCGACGGCGTCGATCTCGGAGCCGCGCGTGCCGGCGGGGAAGCGCAACGTCGAAATGCCGATCATGCCTTTCAGCACCAGCGTGAAGCGCTCGCGCATCTCCTCGGTCGGCTGGCCGATTGGTACGGTGCGGGTGATGTCAGTGGTGCCATCCTGGTATTGCGCGCCGGAATCGAGCAGGAACAGCTCACCAGCCTGCAGCTTGCGGCTGGTGGCGCGCGAGACGCGGTAATGCATGATGGCGCCGTTCGGGCCGGCGCCGGAAATAGTGTCGAAGGAGACGTCGCGCAGCGGCATCTGGGTTTCCTCGCCGGTCTGCCGGCGGGTCTCTTCGAGCCTGGTGACGACCGCGATCTCGTCGAGGGAGCCGGGCTGCTGCCGGTCGAGCCAGCACAAAAGCTTGGCCACCGCCGCGCCGTCGCGGCGATGCGCGGCGCGTGAGCCGTTGGTCTCGGCCTGGTTTTTGGTGGCGCGCGGAATACGGGCGGGATCGGGCGCGGCAATCACCGTGCCGCCATTGTCCTCGACCAGCATGCGAAGGCGGTCGGCCGCCAGCACCGGATCGAGCGCGATTTTCGCGCCGCTTTTGGCAAGCGCCACGATCGCGGCGTCGAATTCGCCGGGTTCGTGCGGATCGGCAAGCTGGGTGAGATAGGCCGCCACCTGACGGGAGAACTTGCGTCGATCCATGAAAAGCTGGTGCGATCCGTCGGCGGCGAGAATGGCGAAGCCGAGCGCCAGCGGCGTATGCGGGACGTCGCCGCCACGAATATTGAAGGCCCAGGCGATAGAGGAGGGGTCGGTCAGCACCGCATGGGTGGCGCCGTCCTTGCCGATCGCCGTTGCCAGCCGCGCCAGCTTGTCCTTGGCGAGCTCGCCGGCAAAGCCGATCGGGTGCAGTTCGACGGGGGTTACGGGTGCGGGGGGCTGATCCTTCCAGATGATGTCGATCGGGTTCCTGTCTAGCGGCACCAGCACCGCGCCGGTCTTATCGGCGGAGGCCTGCAGCGCCTTGACCTCGCTGATCGTGTGCAGCCAGGGATCGAGGCCCAGCCGCGCCCCTTTGCCGATGTTGTCCCTGAGCCAGACAGCGGGCGGATTGTCGACCAGGCTCTCGATCGAAAAGATGCCGAGGTCGACTTCGTTGCGTACCTGCAGCGTGTAGCGCCCGTCGACAAAGACGAAGGCGCGGTCGCGCAGCACGACGGCGACGCCGGCCGAGCCGCTGAAGCCGGTCAGCCATTTCAGCCGTGCAGAACGATCGGCGACGTATTCGCCCTGGTGCTCGTCGGCGCGCGGAACGATGAAGCCATCGAGGCCATTGTCGCTGAGCCATTGGCGCAGCAGCGCCACGCGTGGCTTGCCGACTGCCGGATCGCCCGCGGAATCGAAGGTCTGGAACATGATGGGCCTCTTGATATCAGCTTGACCGTAGCGCATGGGCCTGGAAATCGGAATCGATTTCCGGCTGGCGCAACCTGCTACAGCATTGCCTGGCTGACAACCAAATGGGGCTGGTCCAGCCGTGGCCAGAAATGGACGGCGCCTGCATTCTCTTGGCGATGCCGCCTTGCCGACACGCATCAAGCTCCAGGATTCGAGGCCATTGAGGACCGGCGATGGCTTTGCCGGCCTCAGTGCTTGAGGTGGATCGTCACCCAGCCTTCGCGGTGTAAGGTGCTGATATGGCGGAAATTCTGGCCGACATAGGCCGATACCACCGCATCGCGCTGGCGGTCTAGGATGCCTGACAGCACCATCGAGCCGCCAAGCGCGATATGCCCTGCCATTTGCGGCGCCAGCCGCATCAGCGGCCGCGCCAATATGTTTGCGACGATGAGGTCGAAGGGCGCGCGCCTGGCGAAGATCGGGTGATGAAAGCCCGGCGCGGTCACCGTCTCGATGAGCGCCTTGACGTGGTTCAGCCGCGCATTGGCGGCGGCGACCTTGACCGCCACCGGATCGATGTCGGTGGCCAGCACCGGAATATGCGCCAGCTTGGCGACGGCGATCGCCAGCACCGCACTGCCTGTGCCGAGGTCGAGCGCGTTGCGCGGGTGCTCGCGCCGCACGACTTTCTCCAGCATTTCGAGGCATCCGGCGGTGGTGCCGTGATGGCCGGTGCCGAAGGCAAGGCCCGCCTCGATCTCGATGGCGAGCTCGCCGCTATGGCGCTTCCTGCTGTCATGCGCGCCATGGACGAAGAACCGGCCCGCGCGCACCGGCTTCAGGCCTTCCAGGGAACGTGCCACCCAGTCGATGTCGGGCAGCGCCTCGCGCTCGACCGGTCTCGACAAGGCGAGGCCGGCGAGAATGTCCTTCAGCCGCGCCTCAACCGCGTCGACGTCGCCATCGGCATAGAGCGAGACCTCATGGATGTCGGCGTCTTCGTCGACCTCCAGCACGGCGATCGGCAGGCCTTCATCCTCGAAGGACGTTTCGAGCGCCGCGAAGATGCGCTCGGCCTCGATCTTTCCGGTGGTGAAATGGAGCCGCGTTTGGGTCATGTGAATTCTGGTCAGCCGTTCGCGGCGAGGCGCTTCAGCTTCTCCACGGCGGTGTCGGCGCTCTCGCCATAGGCGATCGTGCCGGCAAAGTCGCCCTTGGCGTTGAGCAGCAGCACCGAGGCGGTGTGGTCCATGGTGTAGTCGCCGTCGCCGGTGTCGACCTTCTTCCAGTAGATGCCGAATGCCTTGGCCATGGCATGGACCTTGTCAGGGTCGCCGGTAATGCCGGTGATGCGGTCGGAGAAATTGCTGACATAGGCGTTCATGACCTGCGGTGTATCGCGCTCCGGATCGACCGAGACGAAATAGGCGTGCAAGTTCTTGCCGTCGTCGCCGAGCGTCTTCAGCCAGCCGGAGAGTTCGAACAGCGTGGTCGGGCAGACTTCAGGGCAATGGGTGAAGCCGAAGAAGACGACGCTGGGCTGGCCCCGGAAAGCGGCCTCGGTAATCGGTGCGCCTTTCTGGTCGACCAGGGTGAACGCCGCACCGAATGGCTCGCCGCCATAGTGGCCGCGATACCAGTCGAAGGTCAGCCAGCCGATGCCGGCGGCCATCAGGACGAGAATGCCGACCAGGATAGAACGCATCATCAGAAAAGTCCGTCTGTAATGTCATGGCGCGCCGGCCAAAGCCGTGCGCCCCTTGTTCGGCCACAGTCTTAGCGGTTCAGCCTCGCACAGGCAAAGTGCCGCGTTGCCGCAACCGCTGTGGTGTTGACGCATCTGCTTGCAAAGCCGCACAGCCCGCCCCACCTGAGACCGGCAACTCGAACCGAGGAGGCTTCTTTGCTCGAACTGATTGGGCTCAAACTGACTGGGCGGAAACTGATCGGCGGCGCGTTGGCGGCATGCGTTGCGCTTGGCGCCGGTAGCGCCGTTGCCGAGGAAGTCGGCAAGGTCGGCGTCGACTGGGTCGGCAACGACATCATCATCGACGCGATCAAGGACCCGAAGGTGGATGGCGTGACCTGCCATGTCTCCTATTTCGACCGAAGCGTCATCGACCGCCTGCACAAGGGCAATTGGTTCGAGGATCCCAGCGACTCCTCGATTTCGTGCCGCCAGACCGGGCCAATCACCATCGGCGACATCGACATGAGCGAGGGCGGCGAGGAGGTATTCAAGCAAGGTCTCAGCCTGATCTGGAAGAAGCAGGTGGTGAACCGCATCTACGACAAGAAGAACGAGACGCTGATCTATCTGTCGCACTCGCGCCAGGTGCAGAACGGCTCGGCCAAGATGTCGGTTACGACGGTGCCGCTCTACGGCCAGAACGTGGTGTGGAGCAACAGCAAGCCGAAATAGGCGGGCGAACTCTTCCTGGTGCTACTCTGACGATGATCGGCTCCTGCTTGCGGGACCAATCGACCTGACGTAAAGCCGCCGGCATGGACCGTTCCGAAGATCTCGTCGCGAAAGACCCCGAGCCGCGCATCCATCCAACGGCGGAGATGAAGGGCTGCAAGCTTGGCCGCTACGCCGCGATCGGCGAACGCGTCGTGCTGCGCGAGGTGATCGTCGGCGATTTCTCCTATTTCGAACGTCATGCCGAGGCGATCTATACGACGATCGGCAAATTCTGCTCCATCGCCGCCAACAGCCGCATCAATGCGCTGGAGCATCCGATCGAGCGGCTGACCCAGCATAAGGTCAGCTATCGGCCGAACGAATATTTTCGCTGGCTGGGTGTCGATGCCGCGTTTCGCGAGCGGCGGCGGTCGAAGGCCGTGACCATCGGCCATGATGTCTGGATCGGCCACGGCGCGGTCATCTTGCCTGGCATCGCCATCGGCAATGGCGCGGTCATCGGCGCCAATGCGGTGGTGACGCGGGACGTGCCATCCTACACGATCGTCGCCGGCGTGCCGGCGAAGCCGATCAGGCTGCGCTTTGCCCCTGAAATAGCGGCACGCATCGAGGCTCTCGCCTGGTGGGACTGGCCGGTCGAGAAACTCGCCAGGGCGGTTCCCGACATGCAGGCAATGCCGATCGAAGCCTTCCTCGACCGCTGGGAAAACGACGCCGTTTAATCTCCCGCGGAGAACGGTTTGGGCCTCGCCGTCACGGCTGCGCAGGGAGCTGTTCTTGGCGCTCTCCGGAATGAAACCCCTTCCGCCATGCGGGGGTGGCGCGGCGGAAGGGGCTGGAGGTAAACCGCTGTGAAGCGGAAGGAACAGGCTCTTGCCTGCGCGGCTACCATGACATTGAACCGATAAGGTGTGTTTTGTGCCGAATGCGCGCTTCGCGTGCATTTAATTGTATCGGTTGTATTTTTTGGCCGCGGGAACCTGAAATGGCTGGTGGTTGTTTCCTCTTGTGCCCGCACGGAGCCGCGCTGTCTGAGGGAGTTCATGATCGAGAAGCTTTTCACCAAAATCGCCAACCGGGTAGCTCACCTTGCTGGCCTGTCCCCCACGTTCGCACTCTGTTGCCTGATCGTCATCGTCTGGGGCCTAAGCGGGCCACTCTTCGCGTTCTCGGACACCTGGCAACTGGTGATCAACACCGGGACGACAATCATCACCTTCCTGATGGTGTTTCTCATCCAGAACACCCAGAATCGCGACGGCGCGGCGATCCAGGCCAAGCTCGATGAGCTGATACGGGTCAGCGCGGCCAAAAACACCTTCATCGGCATCGAGCACCTGACTGAAGCCGAGGTCCAGGAGATCCGCGCCAAATGCGAGCGGGCGGCTAAGCGGCACGACGAGAAGGTCGCCACCATGGCGGCCAAGAAGGCGGTTGCCCAGAAGCGGGGCGCGAAAAAGAGCGTGGCTTGAGGCTCAGCCTTTCATGAACGCCGCGAACGCATCCTTGTGGTCGGGGTGCCAGCGCGACAAGGCAGGGCGGTTTTCGATGATGTCGCCGATCGCCCAGGCCATGCGCTTTTCGTCCAGCGGCCGCGCGGCCTCATTGTCGGGGCACAGGATGTAGAAGTCACCCCTGACCAGCGATTCCAGCATGAAATCAATCACCTGCTCACCGGTCCACGCCCCCGCCGGCTTTTCCGTCGCGCCTTCGGTCAGGCCGGTATAGGTGAAGCCGGGGATAAGCAGATGCGCCGACAGGCGGGCGCCAGGCTCATTCCTCAGCGCATGCGCCAGACCCTCGGTAAAGGTCTTCACGCCGGCCTTGGAAACGTTGTAGGCGAGGTTGCCGGGCGGCGTGGTGATGCCTTGCTTGGAGCCGGTGTTGACGATCAGGCCCGGCTTGGCCGATGCGAGCATGCGTGGCGCGAAGGCTTCGACGCCATGCACGACGCCCCAGAAATTGATGTCGAGCAGCCGTTTCCAGCCGTCGCGGTTGTCCCAGGGTTTTCCCGGGTTGTCGCCGACGCCGGCATTGTTTATCAGCAGCGAGACGTCGCCGAAGGCGCCGAATGCCCGGTCGGCCAAACGATCCACCTCATCGGCCTTCGACACGTCCGATGCAACGGCAAGCACGGCGTCTTCGCCGGCAATCGCGGCAACGGCTCGCGAGGCATCGTCGAGGCGCGGGCCGCCAATGTCGGCGAGCACGATCTTCATGCCCATCAGCGCCAGCCGTTTGGCCGCCGCAAGACCAATGCCGCTGGCGGCGCCGGTGATGACGGCGGTATTGCCTTGGCCAAGCGCGGGCAAGGCGGTCTGGATCTCGGTATCGGGGATCATCGGCGATGCTTTCCTTTTTCGATGGCGCCGAACTTAGCGCCGGAACGGGCTTGTGCAAGCCGCCGTCGGGGCTTGTCGGGTTGACCAGTCCGGTCGTGGCTGCGCATGCTGCGATGCCAAAAGGGAGATTTCCGATTGACGGATTGGGTTGCAATTCTGAAGGAGCAGACCGCCACCGGCGACCAGATGGGGCGCGAGGTGCCACAGATGCTGGCCAACCCGGATATCAGCGAAGCCCAGGTGAAAACCTTGTTCTCCGCATTGGAAAAACAAGCGGAGTTCGTCGAGAAGCTGCGCATGGCGCTGGAGAAGTTCGGCCATGATTTCTCGATCATCAAGGCGGCGGAGCGGCTGGAAGAGCGCTATGCCGACCTTGCCGCTTCCGTGGCGGAGAAGCTGAAGGCGATGCGCGGTTAAGCAATTCCAAGAGAGGCGTGAGGCGGTTTTCCCGGGAAAAGCGCATAGCGCTTTCCCTAGGGGATTGCGCCGGACAAAGAGCTATTTTTCGAGAACGCGCGAAAAACGCGTATCCGGCACCAGCCAGACCAGGGCGACGGCGACATAGAGCGCGACGCCGATCCACCGGTCGAGGAAGGTCAGTCCAACGGCCGCTATGTAGACGGTGAGCGAAATCCTCCCCTTGCGGTCGCGGCCGATCGCCTTGGCGAATGCGGTATCCGGCCCATGCAGCCGATGCAGCGCAATGACCAGGATGCTGTAGGCGGTCGCACACATTACAAGGTCGAAACCGTAAACCGCGACGGGAACCGTGGCGAAATGGTTCTCGCCCATGAAGGCGGTCGTCATCGGCATCAGGGACAGCCAGAACAACAGATGCAGGTTCGCCCAAAGCACGTGGCCGTCGACACGCTGCACGGTGTGGAACATATTGTGCAGATTGTTCCAGTAGATGCCGACATTGATGAAGGAGAGCACGTAGCACAGGAAGATCGGCCACTGCGGCAGCAGCGCCGAAAAATCCTCGCCTTCCGGCACCTTCAGGTCCAGCACCATGATGGTGATGATGATCGCCATCACGCCGTCGGTGAATGCCTCGACCCTACCTTTGCCCATGATCACCACCCCAGTCCGCGATGAGTTGCCGAAAGATAGTAATCGTTAGCGGATGTTGGCGCGCGATAAACAGTGCGAGGAAAACTCCTCAACTATATCAGGGGAAACTTCCACGCAGGACCGGTGATCGTGGTGATCGGCCCTGGCAGCTTGTTGACTTTTCTTGCCGCGGCCTCTCCCGTTGCGATGCTGTCCCGGCCGAAGCAGTCGAACGGCCGGCACTCGATGGAGGGACCGATGAGATTTCGATTTCTGCTTGCGATAGCGACCATTCTGGCCGCCTTCTTCGGGACGTCCGCCGCTGCCTTCGCCTACGGCGCCCATACCACGACCAGCCTCAACGTGCGTACCGGGCCTGGCGCGGAATACGCCAAGGTCGGGACGCTGCCGGCCGGCTTCCGGGTTGACGTGACCGGCTGCCAGCCTGGCTGGTGCAGGATCCATGGCGGCGGTGTGAGCGGCTGGGCCAGCTCCGGCTATCTCTCGCGGGCCCAAGTCGTGCATCCGCCGGTTATCATCGTGCGCCCGCCGCATCGGCCGCCATACTGGCACCATCGGCCATCACCGCCCTCCGCACCATCGCCCACCGCACAAGCCGCGTCCCGGCAAGTGCAAGATCGCGCCCGGTTTTTCCTGCAAGTAGGCCCGGTTTCCCGCAAATAGACTGATTGCATCTGATACGGCACAAGGGGTGCCGTGATGGATCGGGGCCGCAGACCCTGATCCGCATTTGTGCGTTCATCGGCCTGGTCAGGCAAGGCCCACCGTGGTGTCAGGAGCGTGGCCGTTCACCGGAACACCGGCGGGAAGGGCGCGTTAACGTCGCGATCCCTGAAACTGATGACGAGGTTGGCCATGGCCTTTCGTGATTTGGCGCAAACTCAGAACGAGGCCGGCGACGTCCTCGCGATCCCGACTGTCGCGGCGATGATCGCGGTGCTGTTTGCCGGCAGCACGGCGCTGACGCCTCTCTATATCATCTACAAGCAGCAGTTCGGCTTTTCGCAGATCACCTTGACGCTGATCTACGCGGTCTATGTTGTCGGCAATCTCGGCGCCTTGCTGGTGTTCGGTGGCGTGTCGGATGTTGTCGGACGCCGACCCACCGCCCTGGCGGCGATGATCGTGGCCATTGTCAGCGCGCTTATCTTCCTGTTCGCCGGAAATGTCGTCTCGCTCGACGTGGCGCGCATCCTGAGCGGGCTTGGCATCGGCGTTGGCGCCGGAACGGGAACCGCCTGGATTGCCGAGCTTCTCCCCGCCGCCGACAAATCACGTGCCAGCGTCATCACCACCAGCACCAATTTCCTCGGTCTCGGTTTCGGGTCGCTGATATCGGGCCTGTTGGCTCAATACGAGCCCTGGCCCCTGCGGCTGGTCTTCGTCGTCTATCTCGTGGCACTCGCGGTGGTGGCGGTCCTGGTCTGGCGTACCCGTGAAACGGTGGCGAAGCCGGGTGGCCTCGGGCGGATTTCGATGCGGCCGCGCCTCTCCGTGCCTCAGAAGATACGCACGCGCTTCGTCGCACCGGCGGTGACCGGTTTCGGCGCGATGGCGCTGGTCGGCTTCTATGCCGCGTTGGCGCCGAGCATCCTGGCGCAGCAGCTGCACGAAACGAACCATGCCGTTGCCGGCGCGCTGTTCTTTGAACTGGCGATCGTCGCTGCGGCCAGCATCGTGGCGCTGATGCGGGTGCAGAGCAGCAAGGCCATGCTGGCCGCCCTGGCCCTGATGATCCCAAGCGTGCTGGTGGTGGTGGCGGCGCAGATGCTGGCCTCGATGACGCTGATGATCGTGGCGACGGCCAGCTGCGGTGTCGTGGCCGCGCTTGGCTACCGAGGCGGCCTGCAGGTGGTGAACGAGATCGCGCCGCAGGACCGCCGTGCCGAAGTGGTGTCCAGCTTCTTCGTCTGCTGCTTTGTCGGCAACGCCTTGCCTGTCATCGGCATCGGCGTCGTGTCGACCTATGCCAGCCCCGTCGCCGCGAGCCTGGCCTTCGCGGCCATGATCATCGCGTTCGCGCTGGTGGCGCTCGCCTTCGGGCTCAGACAGAGGCGTTGAGCAGCCGTGCTTCAGCCGTTAGGCGTTTCAGGTGCCATGTTCGCGCGCTGGCGCGGCACGCCGAGCCCGGTGTCGGGCGGTTCGCCGGCAGCCGGCCTGTTCTCGATCATGTGCAAGGTGCGCCAGCCGCCGAAGCGGTAGTAGGCCGCGGCCAGGACCAGCGAGGCGATCGAACCGGCCGGGAAACTCCACCACAGCGCTTCCTCGCCGATCACGCCGCGCATGTAATAGGCAAAGCCGGTGCGCACGATGAGCACCGAGATCACCAGGATGATCAGCGGCGGCATCACGGCTCCCGTGGCGCGCACCGTGGCGAACAGCACGATGGTGATGCCGAACAGGATGAACGACCAGGATGCTACGGTGTTGATGTGGGCGGCGATATCGATCGCGGCGCTGTCACTGCTCAGGAACAGGCTCAGGATCGAGCGATCGAAGACCCATAGCAGCGCGACGAGGGCGCCGGTCAGGACGAGGTTGAAGCCGACGCGGAGGCGGCAACGCGGCCGATCCGGTCCCAGCGGCCGGCGCCGACATTCTGCGCCGCCATGGAAGAAACCGCGGCGCCGATCGCGAGCGCCGGCATCTGGATGTAGGTCCAGAGCTGCGCGGCGATGCCGTAGGCGGCGGCGACTTGCGAACCATAGGAATTGACGATGCCCATCACCGTCAGTGCCGCCGCCGAGATGACGATCATCTGCAGGCCCATCGGCACGCCCTTGAAGACGACGATGCGCAGCAGCGCCGGATCCGGGCGAAGCAGGGCGAGATTGGTGCCGGCCAGCCGCAACGGATGCTTGCGCGCGTAGAGCACGACGAGGATGGCGATAACGCTCAGGGTCTGGCCGATCAGCGTCGAGGTGGCGGACCCGGCGATGCCGAGTTCGGGAAACGGGCCGATGCCGCGGATGAGCAGGGGATTGAGCACGATGTCGAGCACGACCGCCAGCGCCATGAAGATGAAGGGCGTGCGGGAATCGCCCGCACCGCGCAGCACGGTCATGACGAAGGACAGGAGGTTCATCATCGGCACGGCGACGAAGATGATGCGCAGGTAGGAGCGTGCGAGCGGCAAGGCGTCGGCCGGCGTGCCAAGCGCGCCCAGGATGGCGTCGACCCAGATCCAGCCGCAGACCGCGAAGACCACCGAAACGAGGAAGAAGAAAGTGGCGCTGGTGCCGACGATGCGGCGTGCCTCGGGCAGGTCGCGGGCGCCGACCGACTGCGCCACCAGGATGGTGGCCGCCATGCCGATGCCGAACACCGTGCCGAGGATCAGGAACAGGACAAGGTTGGCGTTGGAGGTCGCCGTCAGCGCCGATTCGCCGAGGAAGCGGCCAACCCAAACGGCATTGACCGAGCCGTTCAGCGATTGCAGAACGTTGGAGCCGAGCACCGGCAAGGCGAAGAGCAGCAGCGTGCGTGGGATCGGGCCGCTGGTCAGGTCGCCGGTGCGCCGACGCGCGGGCATTTTTTCGTTCATTGCCGACAGAGCCTATCTCGAGTCCGGTGCGCGATGATTGCAGATTCAACCCGACAGGTCGATGCGGGGCGCGAACGGTCCACGGTGCTCACGCCATGATCCATCCTGTTCTCAAAGCTTGCGGAATGGGATATTGATCCCAAGCGCCCGCGCGCTCTATCTCTTCCGCGACGGCAAGGACACGATGTACCGGCTGCACGGCACGCCGGAATGGGATTCCATCGGCAAGAACGCGTCGTCCGGCTGCGTGCGCTTCATGAACCAGGACATCATCGACCTCTACAGCCGCGTCAACGGCCCCGCCCAGGTCTTCGTGCGGCCCAACCTGTCTGCCGCCGGCAAGATCATGGCCGTGTCGAGCAGGACGGCCGAGCCGATCGATGCGGGCGTGCCGAAGGACGCCGAGTTCTTGAAGTAAGCCTTCACGACCTGCTCAGGCGGACGCGCCAGGCGCGCCCGCTTGTGCGGTGATCGTTACTTCTTGCCGAGACCCGGCAGCGTGACCTGATAGACCAGGAACATGGTGTCGACATCGGCGCCGTCATCGGCCTTGTAGGGCGCGCCGACCTGGAAGCCGTCCTGGGCGAGGAAGTCGTTGTCGTTGCCGACGAACAGGAAATAGTCGTCGGGCAGCTTCGGGTCGAGGACGCTGGCCAACGACATCGCTTCCCACTTCTCCGAAAGCTCGTTGTGGTCCTTCGCCCCACCATTGTGCAGGCCGAAGCGGCCAAGCTCGGCGGCGGCGTTGATGTCGATGAACGGCGTCAGCTTGGCCGGCGTCACCGAGGGATCAAGCACGCCCTTGGGCGCTAGCGGCTTGTCGGCCGCGTCGAAGGCGCCGCCCGCGATGTCGGTCGCCCCGGACACGTCGACGATGTTGATCTGGCGGTAGAGCGAAGCGTCACCCTTCTTCAGGCCCTGGCCGTTGCCGCTGTCGCGCGCCAGCATCAGGAAGGATGTGTCCGAAAGCGCCACGATCTCGCTCTGCGCGGCGACCTTGGTCTTGCCCTTGGCATCCTTGAACACCGGCAGCGGCACGACGTATTCATGCGCGAGCTTCAGATGGGCGAGGTCGGAGGCATCGTAAACCAACGCCCGGGTGTTCTGGCGCGTCGAGGGTGAATCGCCGCCGTCCTGCCTCGGCGCCGACTGCAGCACGGCGATCAGGAACTTGCCGTCCGGCGTCATCGCCATGCCTTCGAGGCCCTGGTTGTTCTGGCGCCCGGTTTCGGGATCCTTCGGATCAGGGTCGGCGGCAGCCGGACCGGGATTGTCGGAGGAGAAGTTCGGCGCTCCCTTGCGCATCGGCACGAGGGCCGCCGGCGGCTGGGTCGCCGACATCAGGCGGCCTTGCGCGGAGAACCTGTAGATGTTGGGGCCGTACTCGTCGGAGATGAACATCGAACCGTCGGGCAGCCGCACGATGGCCTCATTGTCGAGAGCGAGCTTGCCGTTGGTGGCGACGGGCAGCATCGGCATGTCGCCGGCCGCGGCGCGTACATCCGACAGCGGATCGAGGCCGGTGGCATCGGCGCCCTTGTCGTCGGTGAGAAGCATGGTGTCGGCAAGCGTCGCCTTGACGCCCGTCTGCTCCTGGCCGGCGGCGGGAGCCGCACCCGGCGCGACAGGCGTGAACTCGATGCCGATGGTGTTGAGGCGCGGCCGGTAGTCGGTGGTACCGGCGACATTGTAGCCACGGTCGGGCAGGAGCCAGAGCGATCCCTTGTAGGTGCCGGCATCATGCGTCCAGCCTGTAGTGTCGATTGCCATGCCGGAGCCCGAGCCGAAGGTCTCGCCGAACTTGTCGCGCTGAGCAGCCGGCATGCGGCCGACGCCGACCAGGCCCTTGTTGATGTAGGCCACGCCGTCGGCAAGCGCCGGTGTCAGGGCGGTGAACAAGGCCAGCGCGACGCCGAGCGAGGCGGTTCGGTGCGGGTGTTTCATGGACAATCCCCTTTGTGACGAAGCATGCCGGAGCGGCCGAAGGACAAGAACGGAAAGAGGTGCCGCATCGACGATGCCGCGCGCGCCTCCCCAAAAGCGATCTAAGGCGTGAACATGATGCTTGCGTGACAGTGCGCGATGCCGGTCCGCCAGCGTACTGGACACTTATGTCTAGTACATATAGAGTGCCGGCTTCGAACTGACCGGAAGGGAAGCCTTGAGGCCGCCGCGCGGCTTCGTCACCTCGGGCGGATTTGGCTACACGATCGGCAAGAGCGTCGCGCTGGCGTTGGTGGACGACGATTTCGCCGGGGAGGGAACGCAGCTTTGCGTGCACAGTGTCGGCGTCGAACGGCCTGCGCGGGTCATCGCGGTCTCGCCCTATGATCCCCCAGGGCAAGGCGATGCGGCAATGAGGAGGGAATTCGCGATGATCGATGAGGCGGCACGAGACAGCAGGCGCGAACGCCGGCGCGGACGCACGGGCGAGGCCGGCAGCGAATCAAGCCGCAAGCCCAATTACCGCTCGCTGAAGAACCCATTCCTGCCACAGCCGATCTTTTCCGACGACCAGGTGGCGTCGATCCACGACACGGCGCTGCGCGTGCTGGAAGAACTGGGCATCAAGGTGCTGCTGCCCGAGGCGCGCGAAGTGTTCGCCCGCGCCGGCGCCCTGGTCGATCCCGACACCGACATGGTGCGCATCGGCCGCGACATGGTGGTGGCAGCCCTAGCCTCGGCGCCGCGATCGATCCACGCCAATGCAGGCGCGCGTGCTCGTGATCTGTCGCTCGAACTGGGCTCGATGACGTTCCTGGCGGGCTCCGGCGCGCCCAACGTCACCGATCTCGACCGCGGCCGGCGCCCCGGAACGCTGGTCGCCTTCGAGGAGCTCATCAAGCTGGTGCAGCATTTCGATGTCTTGCACATGCTGGGACCGTGTATCGAACCGCAGGACATCGACAATCGTTTTCGCCATTATGCCGTCAATCGGGCGCAGCTGACATTGTCCGACAAATTCCCATTCGTGTTCGCGCGCGGCACGCCGCAGGTCGATGACAGTTTCGAGATGATCAGGCTGGCCCGCGGGCTGTCCGAGGACGAGTTCCGCTCGGGCGCGCATTGCTACACCGTCATCAACACCAACTCGCCGCGCCAGCTCGATGTTCCCATGGCGCAAGGCATCATCGACTTCGCCAAGGCGGGCCAAGTCCTGATCATCACGCCGTTCTGCCTGGCCGGTGCGATGGCGCCGATCACAGTGGCCGGCGCCCTCACGCTGCAGCATGCCGAAGCGCTGGCCGGGCTGACGCTGGCGCAGATCGTGCGGCCGGGCGCGCCGGTGGTCTACGGTTCCTTCTCCTCCAATGTCGACATGAAATCGGGAGCACCGGCCTTCGGCACGCCGGAGCACGTTAAGGCCACGCTCGGTGCGGGCCAACTGGCGCGCTTCACCGGTCTGCCCTGGCGCTCGGGCGGCGGCAGCGCCGCCAACATTTCGGACGCGCAGGCCGCGCACGAGACGCAGTTCGCGCTGTGGGGCTCGGTGCTTTCGGGCGCCACCGTCTGCATCCATGCGGCCGGCTGGCTGGAAGGAGGCTTGAGTGTTTCCCTGGAAAAGCTGGTCACCGACATCGAAGCGCTGCAGACGGTCGCGGAACTTTGTACAGCAACGCCCGGCGACGACGACGCAATCGGCTTCGAGGCCATCGCCGAAGTGCAGCCGGGCGGCCACTTCTTCTCGGCCAGCCATACCATGGCGCGCTACCGTACCGCCTTCTACGAGCCGCTGGTGGCCGACTGGTCGAATTTCGGCAACTGGACGCAAAGCGGGTCGAAGAACGCCACCGAACGCGCCACCGGCGTCTGGAAACGCATCCTCGCCGATTTCGAGCCGCCGGCAACGGCGGCCGCCACGTCAGGCGTGCTCGATGCATTCATCGCGCGGCGCACGGAAGAGGGCGGCGCGGCACCGGTGTCGTGAGATAGCTCGCGGATCCACCGTCCTGAATTGTGGCCGTTGTCCCGGAACCCGCGGCGCTTCCCACGCATTCATGGAAGCGGGCCAATGCCTGGCTTCATTCGCGAGCCGTTGAGGGAGGACGACATGGGTTTCGACCAGTATCACGAACCGCCGGAAGAACTGTCGCAGGAAGTGCGGACCTTTGCTCGCATGATCACCTCGCTGATCGAGGAGGCGGAAGCAATCAGCTGGTACGAACAGCGCATGTCGGTGGAGAAGGACCCGCAGGCCAAGGCGATCATGAAGAACGCGCAGAGCGAAGAGTTCAAGCATTTCGGCATGGACCTCGAATTCCTGCTGCGTCAGAAGACGGACTGGCGCGTGGAACTGAAGGAGATTCTGTTCACCACGGGGGATATTGTGAAGGCTGGCGAGAAGGGCGAGAAGAAGGTGGATTGAGGTGGAAAGCCGGCCTACGAGGCTAGCCGAATTCAACTCACACCGCCGCCACAAATCCATCCAGCACGCGTTTCTGGCCGGCTTTGTCGAAGTCGATGGTCAGCTTGTTGCCTTCGATGGCTGAAATATTGCCGTTGCCGAATTTCTGGTGGAAGACGCGGTCGCCGACGCTGAAAGCCGACGGCGTGTCGGAGACGGATTTGGCGACCAGTTCGCCGTCGATGGTGCGGCCCTTTACGCTGGTGCGGCCGGCGCCGTAGCCGGAGTCTGTCTCGCCATAGCCGATGCGTTCGACCTGATGGCCCGAGCGCGTGCCCCAGTTGCGGTCGGTCGCCTCGGTGCGGTTGGCCTGTGCGCGCTGCCAGCCCGGCGTCGAATAGGTGTTGGAGAAGGCGCCGGACTTTTCCCCGCCACCCGAATTGGCGCCGATATTGTCGAAGCGCGAGGCGCCATACGGGTTCTGTCTTCCTGCCCCTTGGCCGCCGCCACGGCCGGACGCGAACGAGCCGCCGCCATAGGGATTGCCGTAGCCGCCGTAGGAATTGCCGGCTTCGGCGACCTCGACATGGGCTTCCGGCAGTTCCTCGAGGAAGCGTGACGGGATCGTCGATTGCCACAGGCCGTGGATGAGGCGGTTGGAGACGAACCAGATATGCAGGTTCTTCTTGGCCCGCGTCAGGCCGACATAGGCGAGCCGCCGCTCTTCCTCCAGGCCTGAGCGGCCGCCTTCGTCCAGCGCGCGCTGATGGGGAAAGAGGCCTTCCTCCCAGCCGGGCAGGAAGACGGTCTCGAATTCGAGGCCCTTGGCCGAGTGCAGCGTCATGATGGAAACGGCATCGAGCCCTGCATTCTGCTCGGCATCCATGACCAGGGCGACATGTTCGAGGAAGGAGCGCAGCGATTCATACTCCTCCATGGAGCGGATCAGCTCCTTCAGGTTCTCGAGCCGGCCGGGGGCTTCCGCCGAGCGGTCGTTCTTCCACATGTCGGTGTAGCCGCTCTCTTCGAGAATGGTCTCGGCGAGCTCGGTATGCGGCGTGGTTTCCAGCGCCTTCTGCCAGCGCTCGAAATTGGCCGCGACCTCGCGCAGCGCGGCGCGGGGTTTCGGCTTCAGCTCGTCGCTTTCGGCAAGCGTTCCCGCCGCCTCCAGCATCGGGATGCGCAGGCTGCGCGCCGTGTCGTGGATCTGGCGGATGGTCGCTTCGCCCAGGCCGCGCTTCGGCACATTGACGATGCGCTCGAAGGCGAGGTCGTCGGTGCTGTTGGCGACGACGCGGAAGAAGGCCAGCGCGTCGCGGATTTCCATGCGTTCGTAGAAACGCGGGCCGCCGATGACGCGGTAGTTCAGACCGAGCGTGATGAAGCGGTCCTCAAAGGCGCGCATCTGGAAGGACGCGCGGACAAGGATCGCCATGTCGTTCAAATTATGCTTCTGGCGCTGGTAGGCCTCGATGGTTTCGCCGATGGCGCGGGCTTCCTCCTCCGAATCCCAGGCGGCGTGGACGTTGACCTTGCCGTCCTCGGGATCGTTGCGGTCGGTGAACAGCGTCTTGCCGAAACGGCCCTCATTGTAGGCGATGAGATGGGAGGCGGCCCCCAGTATGTGCGCGGTCGAGCGGTAATTGCGCTCCAGCCGGATGATGGTGGCGCCGGGAAAATCCTTGTCGAAGCGCAGGATGTTGTCGACCTCGGCGCCGCGCCAGCCATAGATCGACTGGTCGTCATCGCCAACGCAGCAAATGTTAACAGTGGTGCGGGCTTCGGTCGAAGAGCGCCCAATCTCCCCCGTTGTGGGGGAGATGTCGCCGGAGGCGACAGAGGAGGGCGCTGTCCCTCCGGCCTGTCGGCGCGAGGCGCCCCTCTCTGTCCTGCCGGACATCTCCCCCTCTAGGGGGGAGATTGGCTTGCCTTCCGGCCTTTGCGCCAGGAGGCGCAGCCACATGTATTGGGCGGTGTTGGTGTCCTGGTATTCGTCGACGAGGATGTATTTGAAGCGCCGGTGATAGTCCTTCAGCACATCGGGATTGGCGCGGAAGATGCGGATCGGGTGGCAGAGCAGGTCGCCGAAGTCGCAGGCGTTCAGTGTCTGCAGGCGCTCCTGATAGGCCTTGTAGAGTTCGCGGCCCTTGCCGTTGGCGAAGCTGCGCGCATCGCCCTCGGCGATGTCGGCCGGGCCCTGGCCCTTGTTCTTCCAGCCGTCGATCATCTGGGCGAACTGTTTCGCGGGCCAGCGCTTGTCGTCCAGGCCCTCGGCCTGGATGAGCTGCTTGATCAGCCGCACGACGTCGTCCGTGTCGAGGATGGTGAAGTCGGATCTCAGGCCGGCAAGCTCGGCATGGCGGCGCAGCAGCTTCACCCCGATCGAGTGGAAGGTGCCGAGCCAGGGCATGCCCTCGACATTGCCTTCGCCGATCAGGATGCCGATGCGCTGCTTCATCTCGCGCGCGGCCTTGTTGGTAAAGGTGACGGCGAGGATCTGCGACGGGAACGCCCTGCCGGTGGCGAGGATGTGGGCGATGCGGGTGGTCAGCACGCGGGTCTTGCCGGTGCCGGCGCCGGCCAGCACCAGAACCGGGCCTTCGGTGGTCTCCACCGCAAGCCGCTGCTCGGGGTTAAGCCCCCTCAGATAGTCCGGCGCGTTGTTTTGGCCGCCGCGGGCAGCCATGGCGCGCGCGGCAATGCCCGACGGGGCCGTGGGCCGCGCATCGGGTTCGTCGAAAAAGGGCATGTCTTCGGAAAAGCCGGACATCGCCCCCGAATGTAGTGATTCGGTAGCGAAAGACCAGAACTGTCTACGTTTTGTTCCGGTAAAGTGCCTGATACGGCGACTTGAGCGACATGGCGGCCGGCGTTGTGAACAACCTCAGGCGGAAGGGGTTGCTGCCGCGGACCCATGACCTACGCTTGACAGGCGCGGCGGTCGGGAGAAAGTTGCGCAGGGGGCAGCACACAATGCCGGGTTGCCCAAGGCCGCCTCATGCGCGCAACAGTCGAAGGAGTATCATCTTGGCTGTCACCATCACCTCCCTCATCCTCTTCCTCATCGGCCTGGCGGTCGGCGCCGGCGGTATCTGGTTGGTCTCGCTGGGCGGCAGCTGGTACTACATCATTGTCGGTCTCGCCTTCCTGATCGCCGCCTGGCTGCTCTACCGGCGCCGTTCCACGGCGCTCTGGCTCTATGCGGCAATCGTGATCGGCACGCTGGCCTGGGCGGTCTGGGAAACCGGCTTCGACTGGTGGGAACTCGGCCCGCGCGGCGGCATCATCGTGCTGGTGGCGCTGTGGCTGCTGACGCCGTGGGCGCGGCGGGGCCTTGCCGGTCCGGACGGCCGCGCGCCTCTGATCCTTGCCGTGCTGGCATCGCTGGCGGTGGCCGGCTATTCGATGACCACGGACCCGAAGGACATCGGCGGCGCGCTCGACCCCGACAAGGTGATTCCCAACGCCAATCTCGGCGGCGATGTGCCGGCGGGCGAATGGCACTATTACGGGCGCACGCAGTTCGGCCAGCGCTATTCGCCGCTCGACCAGATCACGCCGGACAATGTCGCCAATCTGCAGCCGGCCTGGACCTACCGCACCGGTGACGTGAAGGGCCCGGACGATGTCGGCGAGACCACCTACCAGGTGACGCCACTTAAAATTGGCGACACGCTCTATATCTGCACGCCGCACAACTTCGCCATCGCCGTCGATGCGGCGACCGGTAAGGAGAAGTGGCGCTACGACCCCAAGGTCAAGCTCGACAAGGACCGCCAGCACCAGACCTGCCGTGGGGTCTCCTATTATGCCGATGCCGCGGGCGCCGCCGGTCAGCCCTGCGCTGCGCGCGTCTACCTGCCGACCTCGGATGCCCGGCTGATCGCGCTCGACGCCGTCAACGGGCAGGTTTGCCCGGCCTTCGCCGAGGGCGGCACGCTCAATCTGTTGGCCAACATGCCGTATCCGAAGTCGGGCTATTACTACTCGACTTCGGCGCCGCTGATCGCGGGCGGCAAGATCATCGCCGGCGGCGCGGTCAACGACAATTATTCGACGCAGGAGCCGTCCGGCGTCATCCGCGCCTACGATGCGAGCACCGGAAAGCTGCTGTGGAACTGGGATTCCGGCAATCCGGACCAGACGACGCCGCTGCCGGCCGACCAGACCTACACCGCCAACTCGCCCAATATGTGGTCGACGCCGAGCGCCGACGAGAAACTCGGCCTGCTCTACGTGCCGCTCGGCAACCAGACGCCGGACCAGCTCGGCATGGGCCGCAGCGCCAATGTCGAGAAATTCTCCTCCTCGATCACCGCGCTCGACCTCAATACCGGGCAGTTGAAATGGGTGCGCCAGACCGTGCACCATGACCTCTGGGACATGGACGTGCCGGCGCAGCCGAGCCTGATCGACATCACCAAGGCTGACGGCTCCGTCGTGCCCGCCCTCGTCGGGCCGACCAAGCAGGGCGACCTCTATGTGCTCGACCGGCGCACCGGCGAGCCGGTCATCCCCGTCAAGGACGTGCCAGCGCCGGGCGGCGCCATCGGAGGAGATCACACATCGCCGACGCAGCCGGCATCCGACCTTTCCTTCAGCCCGCCGCCGCTGACCGAGGCCGATATGTGGGGCATCACCATGTTCGACCAACTGGCCTGCCGGATCGCGCTCCATAAATTGCGCTATGAAGGCCGCTACACGCCGCCCTCGCTGCAGGGATCGCTGGTCTACCCCGGCAATTTCGGCACTTTCAACTGGGGTGGCGTTGCGGTCGATCCGGTGCGGCAGGTGATGTTCGGCATGCCGACCTATCTCGCCTTCACGTCCAGGCTGATCCCCCGCGCCGACGTGCCGCCGCCGGGCGACACCAAGGGCAGCGAGCAGGGGCTGAACCGCAATGACGGCGCGCCCTATGCGGTGGTGATGGGACCGTTCCTGTCGCCGCTCGGCATTCCGTGCCAGGCGCCGCCCTGGGGCTATGTCGCTGGCGTCGATCTTCGGACCGGTACCATTGCCTACAAGCACCGCAACGGCACCGTCTACGACATGACGCCACTGCCGTTGCCGCTGAAGGTCGGGGTGCCCGGCATTGGCGGACCGATGATCACGGCCGGCGGTGTTGCCTTCCTGGGTGCCGCCGTCGACGACTATCTGCGCGCCTACGACCTGACATCGGGCAAGCAGCTCTGGCGGGCGCGGCTGCCGGCCGGAGGGCAATCGACGCCGATGACCTATACGGTCGCCGACGGGCGGCAGTTCGTGGTCATCGTCGCCGGCGGCCACGGCTCGGTGGGCACCAAGCCGGGCGATTATGTGATGGCCTACGCGCTGCCGAAATAGGCGGTGCCGGGGTTCGGCGATCCGACGATCAGCCGAGCCCCAGATGGGCCTTCAGGCTGGGCACCGAACCGAGCACCTGGTTGGTCAAATCGGGGCCGGCGGCGGCCTCGGCCTGCTGGACCAGCGTCTCGCCGGCCTTCTGGATCTGCGCCATGTCGAGGCCGGATGCCTTGAGCGCGGCGAGGCCGTTGACCAGTGCGCCGGCTTTCTCACCGAGAACGCCGCCAAGCGCGCCTTGCAGCGACGACAGGAAGCCGCCGCCGCCGGCCGGCGCGGCGGCCATGACGTCATATTGGTGCGCAAGGTCGTCGGCGCCGGGGATCTTGGCGAAAAACGAAGACGCGCTGGTGCCTTCGGCCTCGTGCTCCAGCACCGAGAAAATGGTGCCGACGACCTTTTCGGTCGTAGCCTGGTCAAGACCGGCCTTCTGCGAGACGGTGTTCACGATGTCCTGGACGTTCATGACTTCACCTCAACCTTGGGATTTCGTGTTTGCGCGCTGACGCCGGCGGCTGCGGACCTTGACCATGGACTTGCGGCTCGCCGCGACAACAGCCGCGCGCATCGCCAGAACGGCCGCCACTGCTGCCACAAAGGCGGTTGCCAGGATCGGCGAGGCCATGGTCATCGGTATTGTTCCTTTCAGATCGGGCCTATAGGACCGTGGCCGCCAAAGGCGGCCGGCAAGCCAGTTTCCCCCACTATTGTGGCAGCGCCATCAAGATTTGTCACCGATGACAAAAACGTGATGATCTTCCAGCCGACCGATTGGCGGCCGGGAGGACAGCGAGATGTCACGGTCCGGTGACTGGACGATGAGAGGCTCGCCCCTATCTTGCGCCCGGCAAGGACACCGAAGCCGAGAGAGCGAGGAAGCCGATGGCCAACGTCACCACCAAACCCGTCATCACCCAGGCGATGATCGACGCCTATGACGAATACACGCATCTCACGCTGGATCGCCGCCGCTTCATGGAGCAGTTGACCAGGCTTGCCGGATCGGGTGCCGCGGCCGCCGCGATCGTGCCGATGCTGGCGGCGAACTCCGCCCAGGCGGCGATCGTGGCCGAAAACGATCCCCGCGTGAAGGGCGAGGACATCACCTATCCCGGCAGCGGGGGCGAGATGAAAGGCTATCTGGTCAAACCGGCAAACCAGACCGGCAAGCTCGGTACCGTCATCGTCATCCATGAAAACAGGGGGCTCAACCCGCATATCCGCGACGTCGCCCGGCGCGTGGCGCTGGAGGGCTTCTTGGCACTCGCGCCCGATTTCCTGTCGCCGCTCGGCGGCACGCCCACTGATGAGGACAAGGCGCGCGACATGTTCGGGAAACTCGATGCGGCGCAGACCGTTGCCAACGGCGTGGCGACGGTCGCCTTCCTCAAGGCCGACAAGGACGGCAATGGCAAGGTCGGCGCCATCGGCTTCTGCTGGGGCGGCGGCACCGCCAACATGCTGGCCGTCAACGCGCCCGATCTCGCCGCCAGCGTCGCTTATTACGGCATGCAGCCCAAGGCCGCCGACGCGTCGAAGATCAAGGCTGCGCTGCTGCTGCATTATGCGGGCTTGGACGAGCGCACCAACGCCGGCATCGATGCTTTCAAGAAGGAACTCGACGCCGCGCATGTCGAATACACGGTCTATGTCTATGAAGGCGCCAACCATGCCTTCAACAACGACACCTCGGCGGCGCGCTACGACAAGAAGGCGGCCGACCTCGCCTGGGGCAGGACGATCGCCTTCCTCAAGCAGAAGCTGGCCTAGGCACGATCAGCCACTGGTTTGTGGAAGGCAACGCCGGCCACGACCAGCGCGATGCCGAGGCAATCGGTCGGGCCGGGAATCTGGCGCAGCACGACGATGCCGATCAGCGTCGCGGTGACCGGCAGCAGCGACTGCATCAGCGCAAAGCTCGCGCGCGGCAACCGCGCCATGGCGAGCTGATCGCAGATATACGGGATGACCGAAGAACAGATGCCAACGCCTATTGCCGCGATGAGCAGCGGCGGCGAGAAGAAGGCGGGCAGCGCGTCGGTGACACCGATCGGAAGCACGACAACGAAGGCGACCGCCATGGCGGCACCCAGGCCGGCGATCCCGTCGCCGGCGCCCGCGCGGGCGACACGGTGGCCAAGCACGATGTAGCCGACAAAGAGCGCGCCGTTGAGGAAAGACCAGAACAGCCCGACCGGGTCGCTGGACCATTTGACGTCAATCAACAGCAAGGTGCCGGTGACGGCGATGGCGAGAGCGGCCAGATTGCGGGCGCTCCTTAGGCCGACCAGCGCAATGCCGATGGTGCCGACGAACTCGATCGCCGCCACCAGCGAAATCGGCAAGCGGTCAAGCGCCAAGTAGAACGAGCAGTTCATCACCGCCAGGCAGGCGCCGAAGGCAATGAGCAGGAGCCGCGTCCGAGGGCCGGCACGGGCGAAGGTTCGCCAAGGGCGGGTCAGCGGCGCGAAGATCAGCGCCGCGGTGGCGATGCGCAGGCAAGCCATGCCGAGCACGCCGACATGCGGGAAAAGCAGCACGGCGAAGGCCGGCCCGAGATAGTGGAAGACCGCGCTGACCGCGAACCAGAGATGCGGCGGCAGTCTTGTCGCCAGCCCGGTGCGTGCGGGGCCGGCAAGGGCCGGGCGGACAGCCGTAGGGCTGACTGCGGTAAAACTGGAATGCGGTGCTTGCCTCGGGTCGTCCATGAGACCAGTATCGTAGCCGATCGTCCCGATTTATATGGATGATGATCCGCTTGTCCGATCATTTCTTCCCCGGAAGCAAGGAGTTTTCCATGAAACGCCTTCGAAGCGAAAATACCGACCTCGATGCGGCCGACATGAAGATCCTGCGCCTGCTGGAGAAGGATGCGCGCGCCAGCACGGCGGAACTGGCGCGCTCGGTCGGCCTGTCGGCGCCGAGTGTGGCCGAGCGCATCAAGCGGCTGCAGGAAAACGGGGTGATCGAAGCCTATTGCGTCAAGATCAATCCCGCGGCGCTTGGCCTGCAACTATCGGCATGGTTGCGCATCCGGCCGGTGCCCGGGCAATTGGCCGTCGTGGCCGAGATCATCCGCGACCTGCCGGAAATCGCGCAATGCGACCGGGTGACCGGCGAGGACTGTTTCATCGCGCTGGCGCATGTCGGCTCGGTCGCCGAACTCGAACGGGTGATCGACCGCATCATCCCCCATGCGATGACCAATACGGCGATCATCCAGTCATCGCCGGTGATCGCGCGCTCACCGCTGGCGGCGATCAGGCGGCAGCCGTGAAGCTGGGGATTTGATCCCTCCGCCTCGCTATGCATGGCCGCGCTTCAGGCGGGCGCGCTTCAGGATGCTGCGCCAGCGGATCATGTCGAATGGAATCGGTTCGTTGTTGTTGGCGATGTGAAAGATCTCGTTGTCGACATTCTTGAGCGAACGCCAGAAATCATAGTCTGATATGCGCGGATCGGCGGCCAGCCTGTCCACCTCGACCTTGATGTCGGTTTTCATGCACGTTCCTCGAACCGGCTTCGCCCCGCCGCCCGCTAAAACAACCCTTGTGCGGACGTTTTCGACCGCTCCGCTGAGTCGTTCAACGGCTCAATTGGCTTGTTCCCGTTAAAACCTCGGTAAGGTTAACGCCGGTGCGAACCCGCTTCAAGCGCGGGTGCCGGCGGTTATCCGAGGTTCTGCGATTTTGAGTTTCGGGTGTGGCTTTGAAGCCAGCCCGGTCTTCGCGCTAATGGGGCCGAGATGAATGCCGGCTTCGCCCTACTTGCGCTTGATTCCAATCGAGCGGCCGGCGCGTTCGGGCATCGGCAGCACCGAATGGGCGGCGCGCATGGCCTCGATCCTGGCCAGCACATCGGCCGGGAAGGGCGCCACCTTCGGCCCCGACATGTCGACATGCAATGACAAGGTCTCGGAAGTGGCGGCGAGCCAGCCATCGACATGGCGGATCTCCTGGTAGGCCCGCAGCCGCTTCTCGTCATGATCGATCAGCTGGAAAGAGACCATGACCTTGTGGTCCAGGTGCAGTTCCTGCACGTAACAGACATGGACTTCGGCGGTGTAGATGGTGAGCCGCCGCTCTTTCACATAGTCCAGCCCCATGCCCATCGCCTCGAATGCCTCGTCCGAGCAGCGGTCGAACAGCACGTTGTAATAGGCCATGTTGAGATGGCCGTTGTAATCGATCCAGTCCTTCTCGATGTCCATGGGCCTGGAGACGAAGGGCGCGGAGATGGACATCGAAACTTCCTTGTTCTGGTGCTGGACAGAGCGTGGTTGCGGAGACTACGCATCCATAGTCGCATAACAAGCATGCATGCTGGTCCATTCGCGGAGGATTTCATGGCCCTGAGCGACCTCAATCCGGTCGAACGCAACGAGGAAGGCATTACCGCCGTGCTCGGCATCCTCAAGCAGTGGCTGGGCGAGCGCTTCCAGACCGGACAGGCCATCCGCTCGCAGCACGCGCATACGACCACTTACATTCCGACGCAGGCGCCCGACGGCGTGGCTTTCCCCGAGACCACGGCCGAGGTGCAGGAAGTCGTGCGCGCCTGCGCCGCGCATCGCGTGCCGGTGATCGCGTTTGGCGTCGGTTCGTCGCTGGAAGGCCACACCAATGCGCCCGGTGGCGGCATCTCGGTCGATATGTCGCGGATGAACCGCATTCTTTCGGTCAATCCACAGGATCTCGACTGCACCGTCGAACCCGGCGTGACGCGTGAGGATCTGAACCGGCATTTGCGCGACACCGGCCTGTTCTTCCCGATCGATCCGGGCGCCAATGCCTCGCTCGGCGGCATGGCGGCGACGCGGGCCTCCGGCACCAATGCGGTGCGCTACGGGACGATGCGTGAGAACGTGCTGTCGCTAACCGCCGTCATGGCCGACGGCGAGACGGTGACGACCGGCAAACGGGCGAAGAAGAGTTCGGCGGGCTATGATCTGACCCGGCTGCTGGTCGGCTCGGAAGGCACGCTCGGCATCATCACCGCGCTGACCTTGAAGCTGCAGGGTATTCCGCAGGCGATCTCGGGCGGCGTCTGTCCGTTTCCGAGCGTCGAGGCGGCCTGCAACGCCGTCATCGCGACGATCCAGATGGGCATTCCGGTGGCGCGCATCGAACTGGTCAATGCGCTGCAGATGCGGGCGATGAAGACTTATTCCAAGCTCGACTATCCCGAGAGCCCGTGCCTGTTCGTGGAATTCCATGGCAGCGATGCCGGTGTCGCCGAGCAGGCCCAGACCTTCGGCATGATCGCGGAAGAGAATGGCGGCGGGCCGTTCCTGTGGACCAGCGTCGCCGAGGAGCGGACGAAATTGTGGAAGGCGAGGCACGACGCCTACTGGGCGTCGCTGACCTTGCGGCCGGGCGCCAAGGGCCTGTCGACCGATGTCTGTGTGCCGATATCGCGCTTTGCCGAATGCGTCATGGAAACCGAGGCCGATATCGCCGAGATGGGGCTGATCGCGCCGATCGTCGGCCATGCCGGCGACGGCAATTTCCACGTGCTGGTGCTGATGGATGTGAACGATCCCAAGGAAATCGCGCTGTCGGAAAAATTCGTCGCGCGGCTCAACATGCGGGCGATCGCCATGGAGGGCACCTGCACCGGCGAGCACGGCATCGGCCAGGGCAAGATCGGCTTCCTGCGCCATGAACTCGGCCATGGCGTCGACATCATGCGCACCATCAAGCAGGCGCTCGATCCGCTTGATATCATGAATCCCGGTAAGATACTGCCGGACCCGACGCAGCACTAGCTGGAGGGCCGGCACAGGGCTGGCATCTCCACGCCCGGATACCCCTGCTCACATTGATGCGCGGCGTGCGGGCTCGGCCTGGTGGAGATAGCCCGTGAACGTGTCAGGGGAAGACGGCTTCGATAGCTGGGTCACCATGCGGCCAACCTCGCCACGATGATAGGCACCGTGGGTTATGACGTGCGCGAGCATCTCTTCGCGCGACATTTGTCCCGAGGCGCCGTCAGTAAAGCTGAAGGTGATCGTCTCCGCCAGTTCTTCCGGTTCCACCTGTTCGACATAGCGGAGGTACCAGCGGTCGGTTTCGATGATCGCCTCGGACAATTCGGCGAGCTTCGGCGTGCTGCTGGTGCCCGTGTCCCGATAGCCGTGCGTCCTCTTCTGGATGTTCGACATAAAGATCCTGTCGACGACATGCGCGTGATTGATGGTTTCAAGGATCGCGACGAGTTGCTCGTCGGTCACGTCGTTTTCGACGTCGGCCAAAAGAGCGAGGAGTTCATCATCAGCCCAGGATTTGTAGCCGAACAGGGATAGAAGCAGTGTCTTGCTGCTCATAGTGGCCTCTCATTGACTTGCCTGTTGCGCTTCTTGAATAAATGTGAGCGGACATTCGCATTTTGGTGAAAAAGCCTGACCATGGCTACTCGCGTTCCCTTACGGCATGAAAGCGTGCGCAAAGCACCACGGCAGCAGCGTTCCCGCGCGACAGTGGATACCATCGTCGAGGCCGCGGCTCGCGTTCTGGCGCGGCGCGGCTGGGCGCATTTCACCACCAATGAGACGGCTTCGGCCGCCGGTGTCAGCGTCGGCTCGCTCTATCAGTATTTCCCCAACAAGCTGGCGCTGGCGGAGGAGATCCGCAAACGCCACCTCGATGCAGTGCTCGCCGCCATATCCAGTTCAGATGAGCGCGTCGGAGCGGGCATGCTCGAGCAGCGCGTGGCGAAGCTGATCGACGGGGTCGTCGCTGCTCACAGTGTCGATCAGCACCTACACCGCGTCCTGCTCGACGAAGTGCCACTTGCCGCCCGCTCGACGCAGGATCAGTTCGAAGCGGAATATCTGCGCCGCTACCAGGTCGTGATTGCATCCGCCTCAGGCAAGCCCGATCCCGAGCGCGATGACTTTGCCGGGCGCGTGCTGTCGGGCGCGGTCGAAGGGGTCGTGCATGCCGCGGCGCGACATGGCGAGCTTGATTCGCCGGCATTGCGAGCGGAGCTCATAGACTTGGTCTGCGGATACCTGCGCCGCCGAACCGCGAGTTGATTGGCGCGGCATCGGCGTCGTGCGGGCGCGTCGGAAGGCTTCTTGACCGCTGCGGTTTTGGGGCAGAGACTCAGCGCTCAATAGGCTTGGAGCCAACAAGGCGTGCCGGCTGAGGAGGACTGTCATGGCTATTTCACGCAAGGAAGAAGCGCGCGCGCTGAGCGCCGACGAACACGAGATGGTGGAGAAGTCGCACCATCCGGCGGTGCAGGAGCTTTCCGACTCCGACCTTTCCGGCCTGGTCAAGCTGCTGCGGGAGCGGCGCGACAAGGCGCAGACCGAAGCACATCGCCGGCGGCGCGAGATACGCGGCAAGGGCGTGGCGAAAGGTGCGGCACCCTCGAAGGCCGACGGCGGCTCGCAAATGAAGCTCGCGGTGCTGGCGATGGCGATGCGGCGGTTGAACGGCGAGGCCGAACGGCGCCGGCAACTGGCGGCGCGCATTTCACTGGTCGACAACGCGCGCAAGGCGCTGGCCCTGAAGCAGAAAGCCCCGGACGGTCCCGCGCACAATTCGCGCACGGCGCACAAGGGAATGCGGGCCGTGGCCAACCGGAAGGTTCCAAGTCTGGTTCGACCGGCGGAACTCGGCCGCCAGCGCAAGGCGGCCAAGGTGGCTCAGGCAAAGCGCGACGCACGTTGAAGGGCCGCGGATAGAAGCCGCCAGCCGCTGCTCTACTGTGCAGGGCGAAGCTGCTCCTGGGCGTCCTGCACAAGCGTCTGCAGCATGGGGCGGGTCGGGGCAAAGAAGGTCGTGCCGGTGTGCGGCGTAGAGACATCGAGCAGCCGGTCGTAGGCGCCCGGCGGATCGCCGACATACATGCGCTGCAGCATTTTCTCGGTGACCCAGAGATACCTGCTGTAGCCGATGAAGTAGGTTCCGAACTCGTTCTGCCCTGGCCTGCCGAACGGCATGTTGTCGCGCAATATGTCGTATTCGTTGCCGTCGGCATCTTCGATGGTGGCCAGCGACTTGTGCGATTTGCGGGGCGCGTCGTCGTCATCGATTTCGATGTTGTCGATCTTGGTGCGGCCGATGATCGCCTCCTGCTCGGGAGTCGGAATGCGCGCCCAGGCCTGCATATCGTGCAGATATTTCTGGACCACGACATAGCTGCCGCCGGCGAAGTCGGCATCCTCGTCACCGACCAGCGCCGAGGCTGGCAGATCGAGGCCGGTCGGGTTTGCGGTGCCGTCGACAAAACCGAGCAGGTCGCGGGCATCGAAATAACGAAAGCCCGTCACTTCGTCGACGACGGTCACGCCGGGACCAAGCCTGTCGAGCAGGATACGTTCGAATTCGAAGCACATGTCGGGCCGCTCGGCGCGGATATGAAAGAGCAGGTCGCCCGATGTTGTTGGCGCCGAATGGACCGCGCCCTTGATCGGCGCGAACGGCTTCAGCTCCAGCGGTCGCCGGCCGGGGCTGAGCCGGTCCCAGAGATCGCTGCCGATGCCGGCGATGCACGACAGGCGCCCGCCAAGATCGCGGAATCCGACAGTCTTGACCAGGTCGTCGAGTTCGCCGAGCACGGAGCAAACCCTGGCCAGGGCCGGCTGTTCGCCGGCGACGGTGACGACAAGGAAAATCGCCGACTGCGATAGCGGGGCCTCGACACTCTGCGCATCGATCGGCACGCGATCCCAGTTCTTGCCCGACATCCGAGAATCTCCGCTTTTTCCAGAATTTGTTTCAGATCGTCCGACGTGACGCAACACAGGATGAATTGCCTCTTTATCGACACGCGGATGCGGGTAGAGTGCGGCAGAATTTCAATCAACCTGTTCGGAGCGGATGCTCGCACGCCTGTTCGTGATCTTCGGTGGCCTGTTCGTGCTGGTGCTGCTTGCGGCGCTGGTGGTGCCGTACTTCGTCGACTGGACCGGCTACCGCGCCGAGTTCGAGCGCGAGGCAAGCGCCATCCTCGGCCGCAAGGTCACCGTGCAGGGCGACGCCACGGCAAGGCTGTTGCCGTTCCCCTCGGTGACCTTTTCCAACGTCGCCGTCGCCGGTGGCCCCGACGGCCAGCCGGCCATGACCGTCGAGACGTTTTCGATGGATGCCGAACTGGCGCCCTTCCTGCGCGGCGAGGTGCTGATCTTCGACATGCGGCTGGTGCGGCCGAAGGCGACCATAGACATCGCCGCCAATGGAACCGTCGACTGGGCGATGCGCCCGTCCTCACCCTTCGACCCCGGCCAGATTTCGATCGAGAAGCTGACGGTGACGGAAGGGCAGGTCGAACTGCGCCATGCCGCAGGCGGCCGCAGCCACATCTTTTCCGACATCAACTCGACCATTTCGGCCAAGTCGCTGGCCGGCCCTTGGCACATGGACGGCACGTTGCGGCTGGACGGGTTGCGGACCACGGTCGCGGCGTCGACCGGCAAGGCCGAACCCTCCGGGCAGATGCGGTTGCGGGTGAAGGCGGACCCCGATGCCTATCCGCTGGTCATCGAGACCGACGGCAATGCCGGCATCGTCAACGGCGCCGCCGGCTATTCCGGCCAGTTCAAGATTTCGGGTGCCGACAAGAATGGTGCTGGCAAGAATTCAGCCGAGCTGCGCGGCACGGATGGCGAGACGGTCAAGGTCAGCGCCGGCAAGCCCGATCCGGGATTCCGGCTGAACGGCAAGTTCTCACTCGACCACCAGAAGCTTGGCGTCGATGAATTCCGTTTCGAGACCGGTCCGCTCGAGAATCCCTACACCGCCGACGGCAAGGCTTCGGTCGATCTCGGCCAGAAACCGAGCTTCGCCATCGAAGCCAATGGCGCGCAGGTGCAGTTCGACGAGGCGGTGGGTGCGCCGGCTGGCGCGGGCCTGACACTGGACCAGCGTATCGCCGGGCTCGAACAGGCGCTGCTCGATCTGCCGAAGCCGACCATTCCCGGCACGGTCGAGGTCAAGCTGCCGGCGGTGGTGGCCGGCGACACCACGGTGCGCGACGTTCATCTTTCCGCCGAGCCGGTCGGTGACGGCTGGTCGGTGAAATCACTGGCCGCGACCTTGCCGGGCCGCACCAGGCTGGAAGCCGATGGCAAGGTCATGCTCAACGTGCAGGGCCATTTCGGCTTCACCGGCTCGTTGCTGCTGGCCGTGGCGCAACCTTCGGGTTTCGCAGCCTGGCTGTCGAAGGATGTGGACGAAGCGATCCGCCGTCTGCCTGCCGCCGGGTTCAAGGCCAAGGTCGATCTCTCGGAAAACCATCAATCCTTCAGCGATCTCGAATTGATCCTGGGCAAGGCGAAGTTTTCCGGCCGCATCGATTCCAGCCAGCCTGACGACGCAAAGCCCTCGGTGCTGATGCGGCTCGAGGGCGGTGATCTCGATGTTGACGGGCTGGCGGCTTTCGCCTCGATCTTCGTCAGCGACAAGGGCGCCAACCGTTTTGCCAGCAGCGACCTCGATTTCCAGATCAAGGCCGGCCCGGTCAGCGCCGGTGGCTTGACCGCCGACACGGTCGATACCGCGCTCAGGCTGCGGGACGGGCTGCTCGAAATCGACAGGCTTTCGGTCGGCGGACTGGCCGGTTCCTCGATCAGCGCCACGGGCCGGATCAAGGATTTTCCGGCGAGCCCTACCGGCAAGCTCGACGCCTCGGTGGTCGCGGTCGACCTGAAGCCGCTGATCGATGTCGCCGCGCAGCACTATCCTGACAATGCCGTGCTGAAGGGGCTCGCGGGCCGCGCCGCCGCTTATCCCGACCTGTTCCAGGATGCGCGCATCGACCTCGTGGCCAGTGCGGCCGACAATGGCGATGGCACCACGGGCCTGGCGGTCAGCGGGCAGGGCAAGGCCGGCGGCTCGGCGTTTTCGGCGTCGCTGTCGGGAAGGGGCGCGGTGGACAAGCTTGCCGACGCGCCGGTGACACTGACTTTCACGGCCAGGAACCCGGACGCAACCGCCTTGCTGGCACTCTATGGCCTGCCGGCGCTGCCACTCGGCATGCTGGGCGAAGCAAGTACCGATATCCAGGCCAAGGGCACGTTTGGCGGCGGCCTGGCGACGAGCTTCAGCCTTGCCGGTAACGACTTCAAGGCCGGCTTCGAGGGAACGGTCGCGGACACGCCGCAAGGTCCGACGGCCAAGGGCAAGGTCAATCTCGACGCCTCCGACATCGAACCTTGGCTGATGACGACGGGCGTTGGCCTGCCCGGCATGGGCGCCGGCATGTCGACATCGCTGGCCGCGCAGGCCGATTACGGCAATGGCCTGCTGGTGCTCTCCGGGCTCAGCGGCGCCATCGACGAGGCGGCTGTTTCCGGCGACATCAACCTCGATATCAAGCAGGGGGTCGACGGCAAGGATGGCGTGCCGCATCTGGCCGGTGCGCTGGCGCTCGACGAACTTGACCTCGATCCGATGGCGGTGGCACTGTTTGGCGATTCCGCTTTTCTCTTGGACAAGAACGGCGCCGGCAAGAGTGACAATGCCGACAAGAGTGAGGCCGACAAGAGTGAGAAGGCCGGTGCATGGCCGTCGGCGCCGTTCAGCCAGAAGTCCAGCCTGCCGTTCACCGCCGATCTCGACCTGACCACGGCTTCGCTTGCCGCCGGCCCGTTGGCCACCGCCTATGACGCGGCCTTCTCGCTCAAGCTCGACCCGGAAGGCATTCGGGTCGCCGACCTCAAAGCCAAATTCCTCGGCGGGGCGCTCTCCGGCCTGTTCGAGTTGAAGAACAATGAGGGCACCGGGCTTTTCACCGGACAGATGAAACTGGCGGGTGCCGACCTGGCTGATGTGTTGCCGAATGCGGGCATCGGCGGCAGTGGCGATTTCTCGACGACGCTGTCGACCAGCGGCAAGTCGGTCGACGCGATGATCGCCGCTCTGTCGGGATCCGGCACGGCGACGCTGAAGGGCTTGCAGATCGCCGGCGTCAATCCTGATGCGTTCGGCGCATTCCTCGCCAAGGCGGATGCGATCGGCCGCGATATCGACGCGACCAAGACCGCTGGCTTCGTGCCTGACATCGCAGCCGACGGCAGCTTCGCCGCAAAGGACGCCGAGGTCGCCTTCACGATTGCCGGCGGCACGCTGCGAGCGCCGCCGATCAGCCTTGAAAATCCGGCGGCGACCTTGTCGGCCGACATCACGGCCGACCTTAATGCCAGCACGGTTTCGGCCAAGGGCGCGGTCACCTATCGGCCCGGCGACGAAGCGCTGGTCGGCTCCGAGCCGGTCGTGAATTTCACCGCCGAGGGGCCGTTCGGTGCCGTGAAGCGGCAGTTCGACAGCGAGCCGCTGGCGCAGTTCCTGACCCAGCGCGCGCTGGAAAAAGAACAGCAACGCGTCGAGGCGATGCAGGCCGCGCTGCTGGAGAAACAGCGGCTGCGGCGCGAGGTGCGCTACTACGCGGCACTTCAGGATGCCCGCGACAAGGCCGCGGAAGAATTGCGCCAGCAGGAGGAAGCGGCGCGCCTGAAAGCAGAAGCCGACGCCAAGGCGAAAGCGGAAGCCGACGCTCAGGCCCAGGCTGAAGCGGATGCCAAGGCGAAGGCCGACGCGGAAGCGAAAGCCAAGGCGGATGCAGACGCGAAAGCCAAGGCCGATGCCGAGGCTAAGGCGGCGGCGGAACAGCAGGCAGCGGACGAGGCGGAGAAGGCGCAGGCCGAGCAGGAGCGCCAGAAGGCGGAGGAGGCGATGCGCATTGCCTCTCAGGAAAAAGCCAGGCTCGAAGCCGAGCGCAAGGCGGCGGAACAGGCGCCCAAGGCCGAGCGGGTGCCCGCCAACGACAATCCGCCTCCGGCCAAGCCGAAAGCCAATCCGTTCACTGTCGACAATCTGCTGAAGTCGCTGCAGTAGGCGGTAGGACTGGGCTTTCCGGTTGCTCGCCGTCTGGCAATCGTCTCAAAGAAGAAACGTTTCGGCGCCGTCAGCGACGTATCTGGCGTGGCGGAAGTCGCGGATGGTGGCAAGCTTGTCGCCCTGCCAACCCAGCAGGATGAAGTATGTCGGCGCTGCCTTCGGGTCGTTGGGATCGCGCACGAGGATTGCCGGACGGTCTTCGACGAAACCAGGCGCGAAATGCCAATCCTGCACCCGGGAATAATTGCCGAAATAGGTTGCCACCTCCTTGCGGCCATTCAGCCTTGCCTTGCCAACCAGTTCCAGCCGCACTTCGTCGGCCAGCATATCCCGCACGGCGTCGAAATCGCGGGCGTTGAAGCGATCGACATAGGCGTCGAGCAACAGGCGCTCCGATGCACTCAGCCTGGGAACAGGACGATCGTCCTGTTCGTCGGCGATCTCACGCAACCGGCCTCGGCCACGGTGCAGCGCGGCCTTGATCGCGGGGATGCTGGTGTCGAGCATGGTGCTGATCTCCTGCAGCGAATAGCCCAGGACGTCCATCATGATGACGCTGCTTCGTTGCGCGACGGGAAGGCGCATGAAACTGTGCAATCCGGCTGCCGCGGCCTGCCGGTCGGCGATGGAATTTGCCGGGTCGGCGATCATGTCCGGCTCCTCGTCGGAGAAGGCCCTCTCGCGGGCGCGGCGGCGCAGGAAATCGAGCGCCGCATTGTGGGCGATGCGGAACAGCCAGCCTTCGGGATTGGCGATCGGGCCGGCATTGAGCAAGGCCTCGAATGCCTTGGCCAGCGCCTCCTGCAAGACGTCCTCGCCATCGACGACCGAGCCTGTCATGCGGGCGCAATAGCGGTGCAGCTTGGGGCGCAATTCGCCGAACAAGCGGTCGAAAGGCTCGCGGACTTCGCCTTGACTGTTCATGCACCGGCCGTTCTTGACGTGGTTTATTCAGGCTGCTCGTCCAGCATCCGATAATGGCCCACCACTGTCATCACGTCACGATGCGGCGGTTCGATGCAGCGATCCCTGATGCCATTTTGGAAGGCCTCGAAAGCGGCAAGCCCGGGGATGACGTCGGCATGCTCGTCGGTTTCGATCTCGACGAGATGGACGAAAGTGCCGTCGCCGGAGCGCCAGGTCATGTAGCGAACGCCTTCCGGCGATTTGCCGCGCAGTTCCTCGAACACGGCCTTGACTAGGCGCTCGTTCTCGTCGGCCCGGTCCGGCTTCGTCTTGTAGCGTATCAAATGGTGTTTCATAGCATCGGCTCCTTGGCTCTCACCTGTCCAAGACGCCGCGGCCAGGCCAAAGGATTCGCATTCGAAAAAAATAGCTCGGTATCGGCCCGCACGGACGCCGGGCGTCAGTCTTGGCCCCCATCGAGCAGGCGCCGCAGCATGGGTTCTATGCGCGAGAGCTCGTCGAGATGCGCGGCAGACAACTCGGCCAGGCAATCGTCGGCGCGCTCGGTCAGCCGCAGCAGTACGCGGCGATGATCGTCCTTGTCCTGATCTCGTGCGACCAGTCCTGCCTCGCCGAGGCGGTTGACCAGTTCGACGGCACTGTGGTGGCGGATGCGCAGGCGTTCCGCCAGGTCGCCCACCGTCACCGGCCCGCCGCCCGGATATCCCTTGATCGCCAGCAGCGCCTGGTGCTGGCGCGGGGTCAGGCCGGCCTCCTCGGCCTGCACCTGGCTGAATTCGAGGAAGCGGCGGATCAGGTAGCGGAATTCGGACAGCCGCTCGTAGTCGGATTGCCTGATGGCGGGGCGTGGTGTCTTGGGTGGCTGCGTCATATCGGAGATGTCTTCGTTTTCCGGTGAAAGCTCAAACGAAATTTCGGGCGGAATGAGCTTGAACAGATATATCGTGTTACGATACATATCCGACCGATAACCGGCTGGCCACTTCGACCGTGCCGCAAAAAATCAGACACGGCCGCCGCCGGGAAGCAAAGCCACCATGAAGACCCACAACACTAATCCCGGTCATCTCAGAGATTTCACCACGGATGCCAGAGTGCTGCTCGTCGCCGCGATAGCGGTGGTGGTGGCGACCGCCGGGCTGTTTGCCGGCATCGTGCTTCTGAAGCTGATCCGGCTGGCCACCAACCTCGCCTATTTCGGTCAGTTCTCGCTTGCCGAGCTGAAGCTGCAGGATACGCCGCTCGGGCTTGCCGCCGTCATCGTTCCGGTCATCGGCGCGCTGATCATCGGCCTGATGGCGCGCTATGGCAGCGAGAAGATCCGCGGTCACGGCATTCCCGAGGCGATCGAGGCGATCCTGCTCGGGCGCTCCAGACTGGATGCGAAGGTGGCTATCCTGAAGCCGCTGTCGTCGGCGATCTCGATCGGCTCCGGCGGGCCGTTCGGCGCCGAGGGGCCGATCATCATGACCGGCGGCGCCATCGGCTCGCTGATCGCGCAGATGCTGCCGGTCTCAGACAATGAGCGCAAGACGCTGCTGGTCGCGGGAGCGGCGGCCGGCATGACCACCGTGTTCGGCACACCGATCGCGGCCATCATGCTGGCGGTGGAACTGCTTTTGTTCGAATGGACGCCGCGCAGCTTCATTCCCGTGGCGGTGGCGGCCATCGTGGCGGAGGTGGAGCGCACGATCCTGCATATGCCGGGGCCGATCTTTCCGTTCCAGGGCAGCATGGCGGTTTCCCTCGTCGGCCTTGGCGGCTGGGTGCTGGTCGGCATCTGCGCCGGTCTGTTGTCCGGACTGCTGACGCAGATGGTCTATGCGTGCGAGGACGGCTTCCAGAAGCTGCCCATCCACTGGATGTGGTGGCCGATGCTCGGCGGCCTGGTGGTCGGCATAGGCGGATTGATCGACCCACGGGCGCTCGGCGTGGGGTATGACAACATCGCCGACATGCTGGACGGCCGCACGATCGCGACCGCGGCGCTCCTGCTGCTGGTGGTTAAGGCCGTGATCTGGTCGGTGGCGCTCGGCTCGGGAACCTCGGGCGGCGTGCTGGCGCCGCTGTTGATCATGGGTGGCGCAATGGGCGCGGTGCTTGCCGGGATCCTGCCGGCGGCGGACCCGGGCTTCTGGGCGCTGTTGGCCATGGCCGCCACCATGGGCGGCACAATGCGCGCGCCGCTGACAGCCACTTTCTTCGCCGTCGAGCTGACCGGCAACACGCATGTGCTGGTGCCGCTGATCGCGGCCTGTGCGGCGGCGCATGCCGTCACCGTGCTCCTGATGAAGCGTTCGATCCTGACCGAGAAGATCGCCAGGCGAGGGCACCACCTCGTGCGCGAATATCGCGTCGATCCATTCGCGCTCACCAGGGTGCGTGAGGTGATGACATCGGAAGTCGAGAGCGTGCCGGCGACGATGACGCTGCATGGCGCGGCCGCCTTCCTGACCGCGCCGGAAACCCGGCATCCGAGTTTTCCCGTGGTCGATGAAAACAGGCAGGTGCTCGGGCTCATCGATCCGCCGGCGATCCTGCGCTGGCGCCGCGCCGGCAAGCACCGGACGACGACGCTGGAGGAGTTGTTGGCCGGAAGCAAGGTGACGCTGGCCTATCCCGACGAATATCTGGAAGGTCTTTCGGACAAACTGTTGACGGCCAATGTCTCGCATCTGCCGGTCGTGGCGCGTGAGGACGGAAGGCTGGTCGGCTATGTCGGCTGGAAGGATCTGATGCGCGTGCGCTCTCGCAAGCAGGCCGAGGAGCGTGAGCGCTCGACCTTGCTCGGCTTCGGTACCAGACGCAGGAAAAAGGCAGACGTGGCTGACAGTGCCTAGTTCAGGCGTTCGTCCCGTGCTTCGCCCACTCCAGGACATAGAGCCTCAGCGCCGAGGACAGGTTGGCATCGCGCGGCCGGGTCGCGTCAATTTCGGCGACAAGGGCGGCGAGTGTCAGCTTTCTCGCCGCCGCGATGGCGAGGAGGTCGTCATAGAACGGTTTTTCGAGGGAATAGCTGGTGCGATGGCCGCGAATGGTCACCGAGCGCTTTTCGACGGCGCTCATTGACCGTCGGATTGGCTGGGCTTCTCGCGGCGATGGTCGGCAACGAACCTTTCGCTCTTGTCGGCGATCAGGCGGTCGCGTTGCTTTTCGGCCTTGGTGCGGCCGTGCAAGGCGCAATTCTGGCTGGCCATTTGTTCCTTGTCGGCCCGCGCCTTCTGTTTGCGGAGCTGACGAAGGTTGACGATATCGGCCATGGACCGCGAGCCTATTTTTTGCGGAAGGCGTCGAGTGAGACCACTTCTGCGCCCTTGGTGCCGGCATCGGCGGCCGCGGGCTTCTTCTCCGCTTCGGCGGCGGCCTTCTTCTCGGCCTTCGGCTTCTTCTCGGAGACGATGGTCAGCGGCTCGGGGGCCGGTGCTGCCGGTTCCTCTTCGGGCTGCGCGTCGGTCTTGACGTCGAATTCGAGTTCGAAATTGACCGAGGGATCGTAGAACCCACGGACGGCCGAGAACGGGATCTCGAGTTTCTCCGGCACGTCGGAGAAAGAGAGACCGACCTCGAAGCCGGTGTCGGTCACCTTCAGGTCCCAATACTGGAACTGGATGACGATGGTCATCTGCTCGGGATAGCGCTCGCGCAGGCGCGACGACACGCGCACGCCGGGCGCGCCGGTCAGGAAGGTGATGAAGAAATGATGATTGCCGGGGAGGCCGGTGCGCGCGACCTCGGCCAGGACCTTGCGCATGACGCCGCGCAACGCCTCCTGGGCCAGTATGTCGTAGCGGATGTGGTCGTCGGCCATGAGTTGGGTCGGGTTCCGTTGAATCGTCCGCATAGCTGTAATCAAGCTTGGGCGCGGCGTAAACCTGATATAGACCGCCGCCGCGCCGAAGCGAAGACTATTGCCAACGATTTGATCGGCAAGGCGGCTTCGCCGCAACCGCAAATGTTATGCGTTAGCCAGCGCAGTGTGCTTTTTCGCGCCGGCCGGGGAAGGGCGCTTGCCGAAAGCGCGCAGGAAGGTGCGCACGCCGTTCGTTGCCGATTGCACCACCTCGTCCTCGCGCGGCGTGCCGCCAAGCATGAAGGTGGTCTGCAATTCGGCATTGACGAGGCCGAGGAACTGGCGTGCCGCGACGTCGGGATCGTCGATCGTGAGGTGGCCGCCATAGGCGAGGCGGGCGAAACGGGCGGCGATTGCCGGCCATGTCCGGCCCGGGCCCTGTTTACGCCACTCGGCAAAGAGCTCGGGATAGCGCTCGCCTTCGGTCTGGATAAGCTTGCGCAGGAATTTTCCGTCGCGGTTGCAGATGCAATTCTGGTTCAGGCGCACGGCAAAACCGATCAGGTCCGCTTCGATATCCCCAGGCTGATCGGGGAAGGTGGCAATGGTGGCGAAGATGCCGGCGTTGCAGCGCTCGGTCAGGTCGCGCACGACGGCGATGAACAGCTTTTCCTTGTCGCCATGGTGGTTGTAGACGGTCTGGCGTGACACGCCCGCCTCAATCGCGATCAGGTCGATGTTGGCACCGGCGAAGCCTTCTCGGCAGAACACTCCGGCGGCGGCGTCGACGATCGACAGGCGCTTGGCCTCGTGGCCGCGTGGCGGGAAAGTGTCAGGAGAAACGCCCGGTCTCATGAAAATCTATATAGAGGTGATTGACGATTTAGACAAGGCTGTCTAAATTTGTGGACACGACATAAGGGGATTTCACTCCAGAGGGACGAATAAATTCTCTCCAGGAGTCGGAATCCCACGGGATGGAACGTCCTGGGGTAGACGTCGCCTGGCGGCGATAACCAGATTCGAAAGAAGCCAATATCATGAGTCCCAAATTCCTCCGCATCGCGGTCGTACTCGGCCTGTTGTCCGCCATCGGCCCGTTCGCCATCGACATGTATCTGCCCGCACTGCCGTCGATCGGCACAGATCTGCATGCCGGCACCGCCGCCGTGCAGATGAGCCTTTTGATCTTCTTCCTATCGATGGGCTTCGGCCAGATCGTCGTTGGGCCGATCTCCGACATGGTCGGCCGCAAGCTGCCGCTCTATGGCGGCCTGGGGCTGTTCATGGTCGGCGGCATCGGCTCGGCAATGGCGCCGACCATCGAGTGGCTGATCGCCTTCCGCTTCCTGCAAGGTCTTGGGGCCAGCGCCGGCATGGCCATTCCGCGCGCCATCGTGCGCGACCTGCACACCGGCAATGAGGCCGCCAAGCTGATGTCGCTGCTGATGCTGGTGTTTTCGGTGTCGCCGATCCTGGCGCCGCTGACCGGCAGCCAGATCATCGAGAATTTCGGCTGGCGCGCCGTATTCTGGACGGTGACCGGCGCGGCCGTGCTCGCCACCATTCTCCTGGCCACCTCGCTGAAAGAGACGCGGCCGGCGGAAGAACGGGTCGGTTCCTCCTTCGGAACCGCGCTTGCCGGCTACCGCTTCCTGATGGGCGACCGTAATTTCCTCGGCCTGGTGGCGATCGCCGGCTTCGGCATTGCGAGCTTCTTCGTCTACCTGTCGAGCTCGTCCTTCATCCTGATCGACCATTATGGGCTGTCGCCTTCGGTCTATAGCGTGTTCTTCTCGATCAATGCGGTTGCCTTCATCGGCATGTCGCAACTGACCGGCCTGCTTTCCGAACGGTTCGGGCTGAAGCGCGTGGTGTGGGTGGCGGTGACCGGCTACGCCACGACGATGGTTGTGCTGTTCGCCATCATGGCGACGGGCGTCGACCGGCTCGATGTGATGGCGGCCCTGCTGTTCGTCGGCTACGGCTTCCTCGGCCTGGTTATCCCGACCACATCGGTGCTGGCGATGGAAGAGCATGGCGAGATTGCTGGCACGGCGTCGGCACTGATGGGCACGCTGCACTTTGCCATCGGCGCGCTTGCCATGGGCGTTGCCGGCGTGTTCTTCGACGGCACGCCGTTTCCGATGGTCGCCGGCATCACGCTCTGCGCGGTGATATCGTTCGCGCTGGCGAAGGTCACGCTTGGCCGCTCGCGGGAAGCCGTCGAAGCGCCGGCGGAATAGGCAACCCTCGATGAATGAGGAAAGGCCGGGTCGATCCCGGCCTTTTTTGTGCCGGAGGCATAGCGGACCACACAAACTGCAGTCGTTTATCCCGGCGCAAAACCGGCGTTTGGCCCGGGTCCACGACTGCTCTCTGGCGCTCAGCTGAGTTCCTGGGCGAGTCCGATGAGAAGCCCTTCGGGCCCACGGATGTAGCAGAGCCGATACACATCCTTATACCGGACCACTTCACCCACGAGCTGCGCGCCGCTCGTGCGGAGCCGTTCAAGCGTATCGTCGATGTCGTCCACGGTGAACATGACGCGGAGGTAGCCCAGGGCGTTGACCGGGGCATTCCGGTGATCCGCGACGACAGGCGGCGTGAGGAAGCGGGAGAGCTCCAGCCGGCTGTGGCCGTCCGGCGTGCGCATCATGGCAATCTCGACATGCTGATCGCCCAGTCCGGTGACACGCCCGGCCCATTCTCCTTCGATCGTGGCCCGCCCTTCGAGCTCGAGGCCGAGTTCGCGAAAGAAATCGATCGTCACTCCGAGGTCTTCGACGACGATTCCTACATTGTCCATCCGCTTGAGCGCCATGTTTCCGATCTCCAAGATGTCGGTTCAATCCACAATATTTCGCCGGGTTCCAACAACGCGCATGAAAGGCCGGGCCGGTGGTCCGGCCGCTTTATGCTCGCGATGTCAGCGACAATCCAGCCGCGTCGAGGAGGAAGCGCACGCGCTCCTCGACTGGCGCCAGCGGCAAGGCCACCAATTCGTAGCCAAGTTCGGCACAAACGCCGGCCACTGATTGGCAAGTGCGCTCGGCCTCGTCGAGCGTTTGCCTGCGCTCTTCGTCCTGGGTGAAGAGGCGCGAAGTTTCGTCGGCACGAGCCGTTGTGCGTGACGGAAATTGGAGGGGGAGAAGTGGAGGTTTCTGTTGCCAGGTACCTCCGAACCCCGCCTAAAAGTGCGAACCCCTAGGGCTTGATTTGAAGCTATCGCACTGCATTAAGCAGCGAGACGTGCTTCCGCATAGTTGTCGTTGGCAACTATAAGTTTAGCCCGATAACGGTGGTACAATGCCGGGCAAAAGTACGATCTTTACACCTTCGTCGATCCTATTTCGCCCCCAGCAAAAACCGCTCTATCGTCGACAGCGGCTTTTGGTGGAGGCGCCGGGTACCGCCCCCGGGTCCGAACGGCTTATTTCATCGCCCATTTATCGCCATAGTCGGTCAAGCCGACAAAACGAATATAGGGGGCGTTGCGTGGAAATGAAAGGCCGCAATGGTGGTTTGTCCCTGTGTCAAATCGCGACGCCGAGGGTTGACTTGGGCGCGGTCTCAACCGAAGCTTTGCGAGCGGTGAGGAGTTACCGACCTAGCGCACAAGTTGCCAAGCGCCACAGCCCTCATCGATCGGATCCGTGGCGCCGACGAGGGGGAATTTTGATGGCCGACTATCTTGCGGATGTGAAGAAGTATGACGCCGCGGCAAACGCCGATGCGGTCGAAAAGATCGTCAAGCATCTGGGCATTGCGCTGAGGAACCGCGACTCCTCCCTGGTGTCCTGCACGGACCCGAAAGAATTGGCGCGGGTCAAGGAGAGTTGGGTGGCCAAGAAGCTCGGCGTCAGCGACGGGGCGAAAGCCGACGCTGCGATCGAAAAGACCTGCAAGGCGATGCACGCCGACAACACCAAGAACCGTGTGACCTTTTACTATCTGGTGGCCAAGGATCTGGGCAAGCTCGGCTCCCTCTAGGACCTTTTTTGGTCACTCCCTTCTGGCGGCCGGCTGGCGATTTTCCGCGTTTCCGGTTCGCCAGAGCGAGCGCTGAGACAGTTTCTCCCCTGGATTGGGAAACTTCAGACAAGCGTGGCGTCAGCGCCCACATGCGCTATGATCGGCAAATCTCGAATCGAGCCCGGAACCGATGCGCCAGTATCTCGACCTCTTGCAGCACGTGCTGGACAACGGCGCCGATCGCGGCGACCGTACCGGCACCGGCACGCGCTCCGTCTTCGGCTACCAGATGCGCTTCGATCTGGCGCGCGGCTTTCCGGTCACCACCACCAAGAAGCTGCACCTGAAGTCGATCATCCATGAACTGCTGTGGTTCCTGGCCGGCGACACCAACATCAAATACCTGACGGACCATGGCGTTTCGATCTGGGACGAATGGGCCGACGAGAATGGCGACCTTGGTCCGGTCTACGGCAAGCAGTGGCGGTCCTGGCCTGACGGCCACGGCGGTTCGATCGACCAGATTGCCAATCTTCTCAAGGAGATCCGCCGCAATCCTCAATCGCGGCGACTGATCGTCTCGGCCTGGAATCCCGCCGAGGTGGAAGCCATGGCGTTGCCGCCTTGCCACTGCCTGTTCCAGTTCTACGTGTCCGAGGGCCGGCTTTCCTGCCAGCTCTACCAGCGCTCCGCCGACATCTTCCTCGGCGTGCCGTTCAACATCGCGTCCTATGCGCTGCTGACGCTGATGGTGGCGCAGGTGACGGGGCTGAAGCCAGGCGATTTCGTCCACACGCTCGGCGACGCGCATCTCTACTCCAACCATTTCGAGCAGGCGCGCGAACAGTTGCAGCGCACGCCGCGGGCGCTGCCGACGATGTGGATCAATCCGGAGGTGAAGGACCTGTTCGCCTTCCGCTTCGAGGATTTCCGGCTGGAAAACTATATCGCCGATGCCTCGATCAAGGCGCCGATAGCGGTATGACACTCGAAAGGAGCGTGCTGCAGGCCATAGCCAACGCGAAGCTGTACGACGCAGAATTTTTGTTTCAGAATGAGCGCTATTCGAATGCGTACTATCTCTTTGGTTACGCTGCAGAAATTGCGATCAAGTCAAGAATTTCGAGGCTTTTTCGATCAGATGCCATTCCTGACAAAAAATTCGTTCAAGACATTTACAGCCATGACCTCAACAGGCTCATAGCGTTGGCGGGTCTTTCTGCAGACCTTACAGAAAGCCGGACGGCATCGCCTGTGTTCGATGGCCATTGGTCAGCGGTCTCAGATTGGAATGAAGCTTCGCGTTACGATATGATAGATGTGTTTGAGGCGACGGCTATGCGGAACGCTATGGTCGATGAAGAACAGGGAATATTCAGATGGCTTCAGGAGCGTTGGTAAGGACCGACATTGATGCCGGCATCAACTTAATTCGCGCACTTGATGACAAGGGATTCGGAGTCGCGGCCGCGCTTTGGTTGTACAACGGGGACGTCGACAATTGGCGCATGATCATCGCCTATCGCGGCCCCAGAAAGGATCTTGAGAAAAAATATCTCGATGCGGCAACCATCGCCGCCGACTGGCGTAAGGCACGTCCGCAAGAACCCATTCTAGATCTTAGCAAGGTCAAGATCACATCGGCTGACGACCGGCTGATCGCCGGCCTAGGTATCGCCATGCGGGTTGATGGACTGGGTGAGGTGCGATTTTCTCATAACACCATCAATGGCATCTATGTCGAAGATGCTTTGATTCATAGACTTGCTGCCTGACAAACTTCGATAGGGGCTGAGATCTTCTATCCACCTCGAAGTCCGCGCCTGCTGCGGCGCGATCGGCTTGGAAAAGGCGCGGTCAGGCTTGAGATCGAGCAGCGGCGTGCCCTCAACGCTATCCATGTCGGACACCGGCGTCGATCCCTCGACGTCAGCGAGCGCAACGTAAATGCACCGCAAGGTTCCGTCGTTGTCCGAGCTCTGCTTGACGAGGTCGCGTCTGGCAGATGCAGCCAATAGAGCGCCTCCAGCCGCTCGAATTCTTCACGTCTTCCAGAGCCTGCCGCCCCGTTTCGATCCGACGGCCACGGCAATCCCTCATGACCTAGCGCGGCGTGACTAGGCGGGAGGCCCAAGGCGCGCCAAGACGGTGCTTTCCAGCAGTGCAGGCCTTCCCTTGTTATATCCATGCGGATATATCGGTTGGCAGGCTTGAGCGGACCGGATTTCAAACCCAGGGAGAGTTTTCGATGACGCGCAAAGGTTTCGGGTTGAGGACGATCGCCATTGGCGGTTTTGCAGCGGCGTTGATGGCGGCAATGCCGGCAGCGCACGCGGAAGACAAGGTCGTGGTGTTCGCGGCGGCCAGCCTCAAGGACGCGCTCGACGCGGTGAACAAGGCCTGCGAAGCCGATGTCGGCGAGGCCGCGACCGTCTCCTATGCCGCGAGTTCGGCGCTGGCCAAGCAGATCGAGGGCGGGGCACCGGCCGATGTCTTCATCTCGGCCGATCTCGATTGGATGAAATATCTCTCCGACAAAAAGCTGACCAAGCCCAATACGGAAGTGAAGTTGCTCGGCAACAAGATCGTGCTGGTGGCGCCGAAGGATTCGACTGTCGAAGCCGAGATCGAGAAGGGCTTCGATCTCGCCAAGCTCGTCGGCGACGGCAAACTCGCCATGGGCGACTTCAAGGCCGTGCCGGCCGGCAAATACGGCAAGGCGGCACTCGAATCGCTCGGCGTCTGGTCCTCGGTCGAGGGCAAGGTGGCGCAGGCCGAGAATGTCCGTGCGGCCCTGAAGCTGGTTTCGACCGGCGAAGCGGCCCTCGGTATCGTCTATGCCACCGACGCGCACGCCGAAAAGGGCGTCAAGGTGGTCGGCACCTTCCCAGAGGATTCACACCCGCCGATCATCTATCCGGTTGCCCAGACCGCCGATTCGAAGGACAAGGATACACCGGCCTTCCTGAAGTGCCTGCAATCCGCCAAGGCCGGCGCACTCTTCAGGGAACAGGGTTTTACCGTGCTCACGCCGAGCAACTGAGTTCGAAAAGGCCCCGATACCGCAATATGACCTGGCTGCTGGACCTCACTCCCGACGAATGGAATGCGGTCCGGCTGTCCATCAAGGTGGCGACGGCTGCGATGCTGGCCAGTCTGCCGCCGGGCATAGCGATCGCGCTGCTGCTTGCCCGGGGGAAATTCTGGGGCAAGACACTGCTCAACGGGCTGGTGCATCTGCCGTTGATCCTGCCCCCCGTGGTGACCGGTTATCTCTTGCTTTTGACTTTCGGCAGGCGCGGCCCGGCCGGTGCATTCCTCGCCGAACATTTCGGCATCGTCTTCTCGTTTCGCTGGACGGGTGCCGCCCTTGCCTGCGGCGTCATGGGCTTTCCCCTGATGGTGCGCGCGATTCGGCTGTCGATCGAGGCGGTGGACCGTAACATGGAGGCGGCCGCGGGCACGCTCGGCGCCAACCCTCTGTGGGTGTTCGGCACCATCACGCTGCCGCTGATCCTGCCCGGGCTGATCGCCGGCGCCATTCTGTCCTTCGCCAAGGCGATGGGCGAGTTCGGCGCCACGATCACTTTTGTCTCCAACATCCCCAACGAGACGCAGACGCTGCCGACGGCAATCTACACCTTTACCCAGGTGCCGGGCGGCGACGAAGGGGCGCTGCGGCTGACGCTGATTTCCATCATCATTTCGATGGCGGCACTGGTCGCCTCGGAAGTGCTGGCGCGGCGCGTCGGCCGGCGGATGGACATCGAATGAGCGTCCTTGTCGACATCGGACATCGGCTTGGCGATTTCGCCATCGATGCCCGCTTCGAGAGCGCCGGACGGCTGACGGCGCTGTTCGGGCCATCCGGTTCGGGCAAGACGACGCTGATCAACATGATTGCCGGGCTGATCCGGCCCGACAAGGGGCGCATCGAGGTCGACGGCCGGGTGCTGGTCGATACCGGTGCCGGCATTTTCGTGCCAAGGCACAAGCGCCGCATCGGCATGGTGTTCCAGGATGCGCGCCTGTTTCCGCATATGAGCGTACTGAGCAATCTGCGCTACGGCCGTTGGTTCACGCCGGCGGCGGAACGCTACGCGGATATGGACAGTGTCGTCGAACTGCTCGGCATCGGCCCGCTGCTGGGGCGACGGCCGGCAAGGCTCTCGGGCGGCGAGAAACAACGCGTGGCGATCGGCAGGGCGCTGCTTGCCAGCCCCAGGCTGCTGCTCATGGACGAGCCGCTGGCCTCGCTCGACGAAGCCCGAAAGGCCGAGATCCTGCCCTATATCGAGCGACTGCGCGACGAAACGAAAATCCCGATCGTCTATGTCAGCCATTCGGTTGGCGAGGTGGCGCGGCTGGCCAGCGATGTGGTGATGCTGGCGCAGGGCAAGGTCATCGCCAGCGGGCCGACCGAGGCAGTCATCCAAAGGCTCGACCTGTTGCCGGCCGAAGAGCGCGGCGAGGGTGGCGCCGTGCTGGATACGAAGGTGCTGCGTCACGACGAGACTTTCGGCATGACCGTGCTCGGTTCGGCCGCCGGCGAGATCCGCGTTCCGCGCCTTGAGATGAAGCCCGGGGCTCCCGTGCGCATCCGCATTCGCGCTCGCGACGTAATGATCGCCACGGAGAAACCGACCGGCCTCAGCGCGCTCAACATCCTGCCGGGCACGATCGTCGCGATCCGCCCAGGCGAGGGGCCGACGGTCGAGATCGGCATCGACTGCGATGGCGCAACCGTGCTGGCTCGCATCACGGAACAGTCGCGGCAGGCGCTGAAGCTGCGGCTTGGCGGCAAGGTCTTCGCGGTGGTCAAGACCGTGAGCTTCGACCGGGCGAACACCGGCGCCGGCTTGCCGCTCGAGGTCGACGGCTGACAGGGGTGGTGATCGCCGCTATATTGTTTTGGAATAACGGTCGCCGAAGCTGAAGCGATCGCGGAGGAGCAAAAATGCCGTCGCTGAGCTTGCGGATAAATCTCGATCCGGACGGACGGATAGGCCCTGGCAAGATCGAGCTTCTGGAGCACATCGCCACGTTCGGTTCGATCTCGGCCGCCGCGCGCGGCATGGAGATGTCCTACAAGCACGCCTGGGATCTGGTCGAGGACATGAACCGGGTGTTTGGTAAGCCGCTGGTTTCGGCGCAGACCGGCGGCCGCAAGGGCGGCGGGGCGCAGCTGACGACGGTCGGCCTGGCGGTGGTCAGCCGCTTTCGCGCCATCGAGCGCGCGGCGTCCGCCGCGGCGGCGACGCATATGGATGCGCTGCAGGCCGAGATTGAAGCGGGGTAGGGAACAGTCAGTAGTCAGTAGTCAGTAGTCAGTAGTCAGTAGTCAGTAGTCAGTAGTCAGTATTCAGTATTCAGTAGTTGGTTGGCCTCACTACTCACTACTCACTACTACTCCTGCTTCCGCAGCAAATACGTGTCCATGATCCAGCCTTTTTCCCGGCGGGCTTCGTCGCGGCGCTTTTCGATTTCGGCGCCGACATCGCCCAGGCGGCCGGAGATGATGATCTCGTCCGGCGTGCCGAGATAGGCGCCCCATTGGATGAAAAGGTTCTGGTCGGCCAGCGTGTTGAAGGCGCATTTGCCGTCGAGCATGACGACGGCGCTGCCGGCATTGTCCGGCATGCCTTCCTCGGTCAGGCGGCGGCCGGTGGTGATCAGCACGGGATCGCCGATGCGGTTCAGCGCCGTTTTGTGGCTGGCGGCCAGCGCCTGGATGGCAGTTATGCCGGGGATGACTTCCAGCTCGAAGGCGACACTGCCCCTCAGGCGCACGCGCTGCAGGATGCGCAGGGCGCTGTCGTAGAGCGAGGGGTCACCCCAGATCAGGAAGGCGCCGCAACCGTCCCCGGCGATCTCGTCGCGGATCAGCCCCTCGTAGATGGCGGCGATCGCCTCATGCCAGTCGTCGACCGTCGAGCGATAGGAAGACGTTGGTTCGGCGCGCACCGGCACGTCGAACTCGACCCGGCGTGAGGTCGGGTTGGTGACGAAGCGGTCGCAGATCCCGCGCCGCAGGTCGGCAAGGTCTGTCTTGTCGGCGCCCTTGTCGGGAATAAACAGGACGTCCGCCCGGTTCAGGCCCGATATGGCCTGAACCGTCATGTGGTCGGGATTGCCGGCGCCGATGCCGATGACGAGAAGCTTGCGCATGCGGCGAACTCCTGCCCGATCGTGACCTGTTAGTCCAGACCGCGTGCGTGTCCAGACCGCATGCATGTCCAGACCGCGTGCGTGTCCAGACCGCATGCGTGTCCGGACCGCATGCGTGAGCACTGACGCGGAAGGGCTTTGAAACGCCGCATTGAAAGGGCTAGGGTCCCGCGGGCATTCTCGCCGAGGGGGCTTTCATGCTGCGATATGTTTTGACCACCGTACTGGCCCTGTCGGCGGCGCCTGCATTGGCCAATGATTCGATTGCCGAGCTTGGCACCGGCGGCCTGATCCTGTCGCGCAACGACGCCGTGGCGATGCAAAGTGAGGATCTTTTCATCTCGCCCGAAAAGGTGACGGTGGATTACGTGTTCCACAACAACACCGACAAGGATGTCGACGCGATCGTGGCCTTCCCGATGCCCGACATTTCGGGCGATCCCGAAGAGATGCCGGCGATCCCTGAAAACCAGAGCGACAACTTCCTCGGCTTCGAGGTGACGATCGACGGCGCGCCGGCAAAGCCGCAACTCGAGCAGAAGGTGCTCGCGCTTGGCATCGACATCAGCGCCGATTTGAAGGCGCAAAACGTGCCCTTCAATCCGTTCGGCGATGCCGCCAAGGCGGCGCTGGCGAAGCTGCCTCAAGCGGTGGCTGACGACTGGGTCAACCGCGGCATCATCATCGAGGATGCGGACGCCGACAGTGGCCAAAAACCCGGCTATTCGCCGTTCTGGCAATTGCGCTCGACCTATTGGTGGCGCTCGGCCTTCCCGGCTAACAAGGACGTTCACGTCTCGCACCGCTACAAGCCGAGCGTCGGCGGCACGTCGTCTGTCAGTTTTTTCAATGAGGGCCAGTTCCAGGGTTCATACGCAGCCTACAAGACCCGCTACTGCATGGACGGCGCATTCGAGAATGCGGTGCGCAAGGCGGCGAAGGACAATGCGGACGGTTATCCCAAATTCTACGAAAGCCGCATCGCCTATATCCTGACCACCGGCGGCAACTGGGCGGCGGGCACCATCGGCAAGTTCAAGCTGACCGTCGACAAGGGCAACCCGAAAGCCCTGGTCTCGTTCTGCGGCGACAACGTCAAAAAGGTCGGGCCGACGAGTTTCGAGATGACGGCGCACGATTTCTATCCCGAGCACGATATCGATATCCTCCTGCTCGAACCGTCGGACAGCAATGGCGGGGACGCAAATTGATGCATGTCGCGATCTACGTCGCCATTGCCGAGAACGGCGTAATCGGGCGGGATGGTGGGTTGCCCTGGCGGCTCTCCACCGACCTCAAGCGCTTCAAGGCCGACACGATGGGCAAGCCCATCATCATGGGCCGCAAGACCTATGAAGGCATCGGCCGGCCGCTGCCGGGCAGGCTGAACATCGTCGTCACCCGCGACAAGGCGTGGCGCGCCGAGGGCGTCGAGGTGGCGCATACGCTGGAAGCCGCGATCCAGCTGGCAACGGTGCGCGGACGCTGCATGACAGGCGTCGACGAGGTCTGCATCATCGGCGGCGGCGAGATCTATGCCCAGGCGCTGCCGCTGGCGGACCGCCTGCACGTCACCCATGTGCTGGCCGCCGTCGACGGCGACGCGTATTTCCCGCCGATCGACCCTGATACATGGCGCGTGGTCAGTTCGCAGGAGGTTCCGTCAGGAGAAAAGGACAGCCATGCGACGCGCTATACAGTTTACGAGCGCCGCCGCGGGATGGTTTGAAGACAAAAACGGCATTTAAGGACGACAAAGGGTCGCTACCGGCCCAAAACGGATGAAGTCGACGGGCATCGCGTTGAAAGCGTGCCGTGGCGTCCCTATAGAAGAACGACACTGGATTTGCGCCGTACCTGCGGCGCTTGAGGGAATTCCAAGCGAAAGGACATTCATGCCCTGGAACGACAAAGGTGGCGGAGGCGGCGGCCCGTGGGGTGGCGGCGGCAACAATCAGGGACCCTGGGGGCAGGGACCCAAGGGGCCGAGCGGCCCGCAGGGGTCGCCTCCCGACCTCGAGGACATCATTCGCCGTGGCCAGGATCGGCTGAGGCGCGCGCTGCCCGGCGGCGGTGGCGCCAGTCCGGCCGTGTTCGGGCTGATCGCCGCGGTGCTGGTCGTTTTGTGGGCCTTCCAGGCGGTCTATACCGTGCAGCCCGACGAGGTCGCGGTCGAACTTCGCTTCGGCAAGCCGAAGGCCGAGCTTTCCCAGCCTGGCCTGCACTTCCATTGGTGGCCGCTTGAAACCGTCGAGACGGCCAAGATTTCAGAGCAGCTCGTCGACATTGGCGGTGGCAACACCAGCGGCAACGGCCTGATGCTCTCGGGCGACCAGAACATCGTCAATGTACAGTTTTCGGTGGCCTACCAGGTCTCCGACCCCCGCGCTTACCTGTTCGACGTTTCCGACCCGGACGGCATGCTGCGGCAGGTTGCCGAGAGCGCCATGCGCGAAGCCGTCGGCCGCCGGCCGGCACAGGACATTTTCCGCGACGACCGCCAGGGCATTGCGGCCTCGGTGCGCGAGATCATCCAGACGACGCTGGACGGCTACAAGGCCGGCCTCAACGTCAACGCCGTCTCCATCGAGGATGCAGCGCCGCCACGCGAGGTGGCAGATGCGTTCGACGAGGTGCAGCGTGCCGAGCAGGACGAGGACAAGTTCGTCGAGCAGGCCAATCAGTATTCCAACCAGAAGCTCGGCCAGGCACGCGGCGAGGCAGCCCAGGTCCGCGAAGACGCGGCCGCCTACAAGAACCGTGTGGTGCAGGAAGCCGAAGGTGAGGCCCAGCGCTTCATCTCGGTCTACGACGAATATGCCAAGGCCCCCGATGTCACGCGCAAACGCCTTTATCTGGAAACCATGGAGAGGGTTCTGAAGGACTCGAGCAAGGTCATCGTCGAGCAGGGCAACGGGCAAGGTGTCCTGCCCTATCTGCCGCTGCCCGCATTGCAACCGAAACCGCCGGCGCCGGCTGCCCCCGCCGCGAGCACGGGAGGTACCCAGTGATGATGGCCAACCGTCTTCCTATCTTCGTCGTCGTAGCGGCGGTCATCCTGTTCCTGATCTATTCCTCGGTCTTCGTGGTCAATGCGCGCCAGCAGGCGCTGGTGCTCCGTTTCGGCGAGATCGTTGACGTTAAGAGCGAGCCAGGCATCTACTTCAAGGCGCCGTTCTCGTTCTTCGACGCCGACACGGTGCAGCTGATCGAGAACAGGGTGCTGCGCTTCGATCTCGACAACATTCGCGTCCAGGTGTCGGGCGGCAAGTTCTATGAGGTCGATGCCTTCATCGCCTACCGCATCTCGGATCCGCGCGTCTTCCGTGCGGCGGTGTCGGGTCAGATCGAACTGGCCGAAGCGCGGCTCAGGACACGTCTCGACGCTGCGTTGCGCCGCGTCTACGGCCTGCGCGATTTCGAGGCCGCGCTCTCCGAAGAGCGTGCCGTGATGATGCGCGAAGTTCGCGATCAGCTCAGGCCCGACGCCACGTCGCTCGGCTTGCAGATCGAGGATGTCCGCATCCGCCGCACCGATCTGACCGCCGAAGTTTCACAGCAGACCTATGACCGCATGAAGGCGGAACGCCTGGCGGAGGCCGCGCGGCTGAGGGCACGCGGCAACGAAGCGGCACAGCGCATTACGGCACGCGCCGATCGTGAAGTGGTCGAGATCGTTGCCGAAGCGCGGAAGGAGTCCGAGATCCTGCGCGGCGAGGGCGAAGCTCAGCGCAGTGCCACCTTCGCGGGAGCCTATCAACGTGATCCGGCCTTCTTCGACTTCTACCGGTCGATGAATGCCTATGGCACCGCGCTGGACAGCACCGGGACCACCATGGTGCTGTCGCCAAGCTCGGAGTTCTTCCGCTACTTCCGCGATCCCGACGGCAAGGAAGGGCCGGCGAAGCCGACATCGCCGGCACCCGCCGCACCGGCGGCGGCACCTGCCGCGCCGACGACACAGCCCAGCACCGGCCAGTAACGGCCGGTGCAGGACTTCTTCGCGGCGATAGGCCTGGTCCTTGTCATAGAGGGCCTGGTCTATGGCGGCTTCCCCCGCTTTGCGAGGAAGCTCGCGGGCGAAGTGCTGTCGATGCCGGAGAATGCATTGCGGGCTGGCCGCCATCGCCATCGGTGTCGGCATCGTCTGGCTGGTGCGGGGCGGGTAAAGGCGTCCGGTTTGCGGAATAACACTCGATTTACACTCCGCCGATAGCCATAGCCGCAAACGTGCCGTATTTCTTGCCATCATGGCGCGACACGGCGTTTTCGTCGAAGCGCTTTTCTCTTTCAGAAATGCCGGGAGGCTTCTCGATGACATCCAACACCCTTTTGCGCGCCGCTCGACGGACGTTGGTCGCCGGTACGGCAGCGCTTGTCCTGGGCACTGCCGCCATCCCGTCCTTCGTGACGCCGACATTCGCCGCCGACGGGCCTGCCTCGGTCGCCGACCTGGCGCAAGGCGTGCTCGGCGCGGTGGTCAACATCTCGACCTCGCAGACGGTGAAGGGCACCGAAGGGCCGGGCGCCGTGCCGATGCCGCAGCTGCCCGAAGGCTCGCCGTTCCAGGACTTCTTCGACGACTTCTTCAAGAACCGCGGTGGCGACAAGGACAATGGGTCCCAGAAGGTGCAATCGCTCGGTTCGGGTTTCGTCATCGACGCCGAGCAAGGCATCGTCGTCACCAACAACCACGTGATCGCCGATGCCGACGACATCGAGGTCAATTTTTCCGATGGCGTGACCTTGAAGGCGACGCTGGTCGGCACCGATACCAAGACCGACGTCGCGGTGCTGAAGGTCGATCCGAAAGGCCACAAGCTGACGGCGGTGAAATTCGGCGATTCCACCAAGATGCGCGTCGGCGACTGGGTGATGGCGGTCGGCAATCCGTTTGGCCTCGGCGGCACCGTCACCGTTGGCATCGTCTCGGCACGCAACCGAGACATCAATTCGGGCCCTTATGACGATTTCATCCAGACCGATGCGGCGATCAACCGCGGCAATTCGGGCGGACCGCTGTTCAACAGCGCCGGCGAGGTCATCGGCATGAACACCGCGATCATTTCGCCCTCCGGCGGCTCGATCGGCATCGGCTTCTCCATTCCCTCGCAGCTCGCCTCGGGCGTCGTCGAGCAGTTGCGCCAATATGGCGAGACGCGGCGCGGCTGGCTCGGCGTGCGCATCCAGCCGGTGACGGACGACATCGCGGAAAGCCTGGGCATGGCGACCGCCAAGGGCGCGCTGGTGGCCGGCGTCATCAAGGGCGGACCAGTCGACAACGGCACCATCCAGGCCGGCGACGTCGTCATCAAGTTCGACGGCAAGGACATCCATGAAATGCGCGACCTGCCGCGCGTCGTGGCCGAAAGCCCAGTGGGCAAGGCCGTCGACGTGCTGATCGTGCGCAAGGGCGTCGAGCAGACGGTGAAGGTGACGCTCGGCCGGCTCGAGGATGGCGAGAAGCTCGCCAGCGGCGAGAATGGCAACACCGACCAGAACAAGGGCGGCGACAAGGCTCCGGCTGTCTCGACCGCCGCAGTGCTTGGCATGACGGTCGGCGAACTCAATGACGAGACGCGCAAGAAGTTCAGCATCGCCGGAGATGTCTCCGGCGTCGTCATCACCGACGTGGCAAAGGACTCCGCCGCCGCCGAACGCGGTATCCAGCCGGGCGAAGTGATCACCGAAATCGCGCAGGAATCGGTCGCCACGCCCAAGGACGTCATGGACAGGATCGGCGCGCTGAAGGAGCAGGGGCGCAAGAACGCGCTGCTGATGCTGGCTTCGAAGACCGGTGAGCTCAGGTTCGTGACGATCCGGATGGATTGACGTCCGGCAGGTCTCGTGTTGAAACATCCCATGGGATGTATTATTTTGAGTTGTGAAGCGGATTGTCCTGGACACAAACGTTCTGACGGCAGGCGTGCGAAGCAGGAATGGTGCTTCGTTCGCCGTCCTCCGGTTGGTTGCTGATCGGCGGCTTTGTCCGTTGGTGACGACGGCACTGTTTCTTGAATACGAAACGGTTCTATCTCGTCCCGAACAATGCGCGATTCATGGATTGTCCGCTGCCGACCTGGACCGCCTGCTGGCTGGCTTTGCCGCGTTGGCAGAACCAGTAGAGTTGCATTTCCTCTGGCGCCCGCAACTGAATGATCCGAAGGATGAAATGGTGCTCGAGGCTGCAATAAATGGCCGTGCGGATGCCTTAGTCACCCATAATCGCCGGGATTTTGTGGCTGCGGCAGGTCGTTTTGACGTCCCAGTTATCAGTCCTGCCGAACTGCTGGAAGGATTTCGAATATGAGCAAGGCAACCTATCCTTTGAAGCTTCCACAGTCGGTCAAGGAAGCAGCCGCGCGCTTGGCAAAGGCCGACGGTGTATCGCTCAATCAGTGGATCGCTTCTGCCGTGGCGCAGAAGGTCGGAGCAATGGAAACGGCGACCGATTTCCTGCGTCGCAGGGCAGGTGGTGCATCGGGCGACGACTTCGCAAAAATGCTCGACCGCGTCGCCGCCGCATCGCCACAACCTGGCGACGAACTCCCTTCGGACAGGCATTGATCAGCCGCGGTTCGCCTGCCAGTCTTGGCGAGACAGCCGGTAGAACACATTCCGCTTGAGCGCGGGATGGCTGTCGGGAATGCTGGGATGATCGAAATCGGCGGAGGGATCGGCTGTCATGCCGAGACGTTCCATGACGGCAGTCGAGCGGCGGTTGTCGGCGACGGCGAAGGAAACGATTTCGTCGAGGGCCAATGTCTCGAAACCGTAGGCCAGCCATGCCTCGGCGGCCTCGGTGACATAGCCCTTGCCCCAAAATTCGGGCGCCAGCCGCCAACCGATCTCGATCATGCTGGCCGGCAGGAACGGCAGGTGATCGGTTCCGGTTATGCCGACAAAGCCGATGCATTCGCCCGTGGCAGGGATCTCAGCGGCGGCGAAGCCAATGCCGTCGCGATCGATGGCGGCGCGGAACTCATTCATCTTGGCGTCGGCGGCGGCACGGTCGCGGCGAAACGGGAAGAACTCCATCACGCGTTCATCGGAATTGATGCGATGGAACAGTTGGCGGTCGCGATCCTCCCAATTGCGCAGGATCAGTCGTTTGGTACGGATTGGTTTCATTGCACGAATTCTTCCCGCCGGTAGCCCTGCAGATAGAGCAGCGCGGTTAGGTCGGCATGGTCGATCCGGACTTTTGCCTGCGCCGCGACGCTGGGCTTGGCATGGAGCGCGACACCGGTGCCGGCCAGGCGGATCATGTCGAGATCGTTGGCGCCGTCGCCAACGGCGATGGCATCGGCCGGCGTCAAGCCAAGGCGCGCACAGATTTCGAGCAGCGCCTCGGCCTTGGCGGCGCGGCCGAGGATCGGCTCGCCGACCAGCCCGGTGAAGCGTCCATCCTGGTCGAGCAGGCTGTTGGCGCGGTTTTCCTGAAAGCCAAGCATCGCAGCGATGCGCGTGGTGAAGACCTCGAAACCGCCCGAGACGAGTGCCGTCCAGGCGCCGTTGGCGCGCATGGTCTGGACCAGCGCGCGGCCGCCCGAGGCCAGCGTCAGCCGATTGGCGACGATATGCTCGACCACGGCGGCATCGAGACCCTTGAGCAGTGCCACGCGCTCGCGCAGCGCCGGCTCGAAGGCGATCTCGCCATTCATCGACCGCGCGGTGATGGCCGCCACGTGATCCTTGACGCCGATCTCGTCGGCCAGTTCGTCAATGCACTCCTGGTCGATCATGGTCGAATCCATATCGGCGATAAGGATTTTCTTGCGGCGTGTTTCAGCCTGCTGGACGATCACATCGATGGGCTCAACGGCCAATGCGGCACGAAGCCCTGCAGTCGTTTCATCAGCCTGCGCCGCTGGCGGCAGGGCAAGATCACAGGCAATGCCTTCGGCCAGCCAGACGACAGCGCTTGCGCCCACCGACCGTGAGGCCATATTCGCAAGCGACGGCGACAGAGCGCGGTCAGCGGGATGGGAAACAAGCGTGGCAATGAGCGGCATCGAGGATTCCGGCGCGGATGCGGGCGAAGGCCGCGTGAAGAACGCGATCCTGATAGCTGGGCCGACCGCCAGCGGCAAGTCGGCGCTGGCGCTCGAACTGGCCGAACGCACAGGTGGCGTCATCGTCAACACCGATTCCATGCAGGTCTATTCGGTTCTCGACGTCCTGACCGCCCGGCCGGAGGCGGCCGAGCTCGCAAGAGCGCCGCATTTTCTCTATGGGCATGTCCATCCCGGCTCCGCCTACTCGACCGGCGCCTGGCTGCGCGACGTGATGAAACTGATCGACGACGGCACGTTCTCCGAACGGCCTGACGGAACCCTCTCGCGGCGGCCAATCTTTGTCGGCGGCACCGGCCTTTATTTTCGCGCGCTGACCGAGGGTATTTCGGAAATGCCCGACATTCCGCAGCGGATCCGCGATCGCTGGCGCTATGAGTTGAAAGAGCAAGGCGCGGTCAAGCTGCACGCCCTGTTGTTGCGTGAGGATTCGAGAGCCGCCATGCAGCTGAAGCCAACCGACAGCCAGCGCATCGTGCGGGCGCTCGAGGTGCTCGACGCGTCCGGCCGATCGATCCTGGAATGGCAGGCCGAGCGCGGCCGGCCGCTGATCGACAGGCAGAGCGCGCATTTCCTGGTCATCGAGCCGGATCGGGCGGCGTTGGTCGACCGCATCGAAAGACGTTTCGACCGGATGCTGGACAAGGGCGCGCTGGAGGAAGTCAAGCAGCTTGCGGCCCTTCATCTGGATCCGGACCTGCCGGCGATGAAGGCGATCGGGGTTCGCGAACTGCAGGCTGCAATGGCAGGGCAATCGAGCTTTCCCGAGGCGATCGAGCGCGCCAAAATCGCGACAAGGCAATATGCCAAGCGGCAGGGGACCTGGTTTCGCCATCAGCTGGGGCCGGAATGGCAGAGACTGCGCCCCGGTGACGATTGCGAAACCACGATCCAAACACTTGTTGCTAATGCAACTTAAAAAGCTGACCTTGAGGGCAAGGTTCCCGCTGAAGTTGCCGGAATTAACGCTCCGTAAGGCGGTCGGTGCCATAAGGTCGGCGGGCACTTTTCCATCGGGGAGCAGATGCGTTTCCATAAGGCGGAATCCGCTTTTTTCGTCTTTATTTTCGTGATCCTCGCTGCTGGCCTGGTGACGCTGCACGCCTATGGGCTCTTGCAATCCTTCGCCACCGAGCTCCATACGCCTTCGGGCCTGGACAAGGTCATCTACCTCAACAAGCTGTTGTTCGCGACGGGCGTTCTGCTCGCGACCGCGCTGTTTTTCGGCATCTTCTTCATCTACCCGCTGATCCGCAAACAGGCGACGGAAGAAGGCAAGCTGCGCGCCATGACGGTTTCGCTCAGTGCCCGCTCGGAGACGTTCGAGCATGCCGCCCTGACGGACGGTCTGACGGGCATGCAGAATCGCCGCTATTTCGACGACGCGCTGAAGGAATATCTCGAGGAGTTCCGGCGCATCGAAAAGCCGGTCGGGCTGATGATCCTCGATCTCGACCATTTCAAGCAGGTCAACGATACCCACGGCCACGACGTCGGCGACGAGGTGCTCAAGGCTGTCGCCAGATGCCTCAAGGACATGACACGTTTCCACGATGTGGTGGCGCGCCTGGGCGGTGAGGAATTCGCCGTTGTCACGCCCAACATGGAGGCGGACCTCCTGGCCAAATTCGCCGAGCGCATCCGCAAGGCGATCGCCAACATGTCGATCCTCTCCGGCAACAATGTCCGGCTCAAGATCACGACCAGCGTCGGCCTCGCCGTCTGGGACCGCAAGGAAACCGCCGAGGAATTCTACCGCCGCGCCGACCGCCAGCTCTACGAAGCCAAGAGGCAAGGCCGTAATCGCGTCTGCGCCTAAAATCCCGTCACTAAATTCGTGATGCTGGCCGTTTGATGCCGACCTCTGCGCTTCCGTTGCTCACGGACCAAGAGTCCGCTCCGCTACGGTTCTCGAAGTCGACACCAATCGACTCAGCCTGACGAATTTCCTGACGGGATTTACCCAAGCTATCCAACGAAGACGGATCGTCCGCTTGCGCGGATTCTCAGGACTTTTCGTAGACGGGGGGCGGGGCGCTCAGCCTCAATCGTTCTGCGGACGCAGGCCGAAGGTGGCTGGCTTGAGGCCGTAGCGCGTGTCGAAATCCTCGTCCGACTGCACGCGCGCCGCCGCTGGCGGTTTTCGGTAATCGGGGTCGCCGGCCTGCCGGCCGGAATCGACCACCTCGGCGAAGGCCATTGCCTGGCTCTGCGGTTTCGGCACGTTGCGCAGCCGCTCGACGATCGCCACCAGATCGACCTCACCGGCCTTCGACGTCACTTCTTCCTCGCGCTTGGCCGTGCCGGGAAGCAGGTGAGCGGGCAATCTCTCGAATTTCAGCCGCATGGTCGTCGCCACGCCTTCGCCGAAGGCGATCGCTTCGCGCTGGCCCATGGAAGACAGGAACGCGAGCGTGGAGGCGGACGAGTCGGCGATTGCCGAGCGAATGATCGCCTGGTCCTGCTCGTTGGCGAGCCGCATGGCGAAGAAGGTCGAGCATTGCGACAGAATGGTCGGGTCCAGCTCGCCTGGGCGCTGGGTGACGACGCCGAGATAGCAGCCATATTTGCGGCCTTCCTTGGCGATGCGCGACAGCGCATGCCTGGTCGGTGCGAAGCCGAGGCGCGGATCGGCTGGCATATAGCGATGCGCTTCCTCGCATAAAAACAGGAGCTGCAGCTTGCCTTCGCTCCACAGAGCGAGGTCGAAGGCCAGGCGCGCCAGCACCGAACAGACGGAATTGACCACTTCCGAGGGCATGCCGGCCATCTCGAAGCAGGTTACCGGGCGGCCATGATGCGGCACGCGGAAGATGTTGCCGATCGTCTCGTGGATGGTGTCCTCGATCAGGCGCGAATTGAACATGAAGCGGTAGCGCGGATCGGCAGCCGCCGATTCGATGCGCGTCTTCAGCGATTTGAGGGTCGGGCGATCGGTCTTGCTTTCGAGCATGCCCATGCGCTCGTCGATCTGCTTGAGCAGGTCGGCGATGCGGTAGGGTACCGGCGTATCGGCGGTCAGCGCATCGCTGCCGCGCCTCAGGTAGGCGCCTGAACCGGGGTTGCGATAGAGGTTCTTGGCGAGCGGAACGAGGTCGCGAAGGGCGTCGATCTCTTCCGGCACCGTTTCGCGTCCGCGAAACAGCACTTCGGCGAATTCCTCCAGCGTGAACATCCAGAACGGCAGGTCGAGCGTCTTGGAATCGACCCTTACGCAATATTCGGGCAGCGAGGCCGCGAACTCATTGTGCGGATCGAGGATCAGGATGCGCAGGTCCGGTCGCGCCGCGATCGACTTGCGAAGCAGCAGCGACACGGCGGTCGACTTGCCGACGCCGGTCGTGCCGACAATGGCGAAATGGCGCGCCAGCGTGTCGTCGATGGCGATGTTGGCGGCGATGGCCTCGTCCTGCGCCAGCGAGCCGATGGTGATGGAATGGCGGCCGGCCAGGTCATAGACCGCCTGCAGGTCGCGGGTGCGGATGCGGTGCGCGACGGCGCCGATATGCGGATAGCTGGTGATGCCGCGGTCGAAGATCGGCTTGGCGCCGGGTTCGGCGCCGTCGCGCACTTCGCCGATCAGCTCGATGCTGACCTCGATGGCGTTCTGGCCCTCATTGCTCCAGGCGCGATCCGACTTGCCGATCGCATAGACCAGGCCAACGGTGCGCGTCGTGCCCAGATTGATGGAGATCATCTTGCCGACCGTCCACAGGCCGGTGATAGCGCCGTCGACGTCGTCGGCATAGGCGCTGATGGTGGCGCGCGCGCCGTCGCATTGCACGACATTGCCCAGGATGCGCCGATCGTTCTGCTCTGCGTTGCGGCGCTCTTGCGATGTCGGTTCTCCGACGGAAGCCTCGCGTTCGACATACATGGACAGGCCAATCCCCATTTCCCTGGAGACCGGACGCTACAGGAACGGGGTTAAGGTCGGATGAGGTCGGATGGTGTAGAGAGGATTAAGGACGCGATGAAAATTATCGTGAGATGGCTCTTCACTCGCGTTCTTGTTTCGTTATAATGGACGAATGGATGATATAGCGAACGACATTTCCTCGACCATCGGCAGGCGCATTCACGCCGAGAGGATCATGCGGGATTGGTCGCTGGCCGAACTCGCCGAACGATCGGGCGTTTCCAAGGCGATGCTGAGCACGATCGAGCGCGGCATGACCAGCCCGACGGCCGCGCTTCTGGTGCGCATTGCGGCGGCCTTCGGCATGACGCTTTCGACACTTATAGCGCGCGCGGAATTGCAAGGCGGCGGGCTGCTGCGCGCGGCCGACCAGCCGGTGTGGCGCGACCCCGATACAGGCTATGTCAGGCGGCATCTGTCGCCGGCCTGCGACATGCCGCTTGAACTGATCAAGGTCCATCTGCCGGCGGGCGCGAAAGTCAGCTTGCCCGCGGCTTCCTACGCCTTCATCAAGCAGCAGATCTGGCTGATCTCGGGACAACTCGAATTCACCGAAGGCGATCAGGTGCACAAGCTCGAACCGGGCGACTGCCTGGCGCTCGGGGCCCCGTCGGACTGCACCTTCCATGCGCTGGGGCCGGGCGCCGACTATCTCGTCGCGCTGGTCAAGGGCTGACATCATGGCAAGACGGCCAAAGCGCTCCCACAATGGGGGGCCGCCTCTCGACGACTACAAGGGACCGCCATGGGGTAAGGGCGATCCTTACATCTTCCTGGCCTGGCAGACGGCGCACGCCAAGGCATGGAAGGCGCCGAGCCGCGAAGTGATGCTAATGCGCATGGACAAGGCTGAACGGCTGGGCCTGACCTATGAGGAATACACGCTCGAAATCCTCGAGCGCGGTCGGCATCTCAGGGAAGAGGACACCGAACGCATCAGCGCCATCAAGGCCGCGCGCAAGCGGCGGCGTGCCCGCCATCTCGACTGACCCCAGCGCTACTGATCGATCCCAGCAAATCGTTTCCAGAGGACCAGATATGAATGCCATGGAAATCGGACCGTTGACCGCCAGCCAGGAAACACTCGCACTGCTGACGGATCTGCTGGTCGAAACGGTTGCCGCCGGCGGATCGGTCAGTTTCATGCATCCGCTGGCGCCGGAGGCGGCAAGGGCATTCTGGGAGACGTCGCTGGCCGCGGCGGCACGAGGGCAAAGAGTGGTGCTTGGGGCATGGGACGGCGGGGCTCTGGTCGGCACTGTCACGCTGCTGCTCGACTGTCCTCCCAACCAGCCGCATCGGGCCGAGATCGCCAAGCTGATGACATCAGCCGAGCAGCGGGGCAGGGGTGTCGGGACCCGCCTGATGCGGGCCGCCGAACGCCTCGCGGCGGAGAAGGGGCGCACGCTGCTGGTTCTGGATACGGCGACGGAGGAGGGTGCTTCAGGACTTTATGAGAAGCTCGGCTTCACCCTGGCCGGCGAGGTACCGGATTATGCGCTGAAGCCGCATGGCGGGCTGACGGGCACGCTGATCTATTGGAAGCGTATCGGCACAGCGACGCGGTAGCGCCAGTCAGGTCCGCGCCTTTCCGGCAAGGCGCTTTAGCAGCCAGTGGCGGAAATCCTGCTCGGCACTGGTCAGGTGCGCGGTTGACGGCCTGGTCAGAAAATGCCCCGACGTGCTGGGAAGCTCAAAATCGGAAAGCGGGACCAGCGCCCCGCCGTCGAGCGCCGCGTCGATCAAGGGGCGGGACCCCAGCAGCACGCCGGCGCCGGCGCTCGCCGCCTCCATGGCGGCGACGAAACTGTCGAAGCGGTGCGACCGCTGGGGATGGCCAGCCAATCCGGCCGCCGCGAACCATTCCGCCCACATCTCGCGCGCGCCGGCCACGAGAAGCAGCGGCAGCGATGTCCAGTCGGCGGCACTGGCGAGGGCCGGACTTGCCACCGGCACAAGCCGCTCGGCGGTCAGCCTCTCGGCCTCGCGACCAGGAAAGGATCCGTTGCCAAAACGGATGTCGAGCGCCGAGCCCGGCAGATCGTAGTCGGTCGGGCGGTGGATCGTCACCAGATCGAGCTGGACGCGCGGCAGCGCCTCGGCGAGATCGGGCAGCGCCCGGACCAATGCCAGCAAGGCAAACGAGATCGGCACCCGGATCGAGACGGTCCGGACGGCGCGCGGTTCGAACAATTCCGTGGTGCTGCTGCCAATGGTGGCGAAGGCAGATTGGATGTGCGGCAGGTAGGCGGCGCCCTCGGGCGACAGCGCGACCCCACGCGCCAGCCGCGAGAACAGCCGCGTCTTCAGCCGTTCCTCGAGCAGCCGGATATGCTGGCTGACGGCCGCCTGGGTCAGGCCGAGTTCGGCAGCCGCCGCGGTGAAATTCGACAGCCGTGCCGCAGCCTCGAAACTGCGCAGCCAGTCGAGGGGAGGCAGCGTGGGGATAAGTCTCCGAGCCATCACGAAATTTCGGCCTTTGGCTAAAAAATGATAATTTGAGTTATGCCTTGGGTACGCTCAACATGCAATCGAAGCCCCCGGATCTGGCCGTGGGCGGATAGACACAGGGCCTGATCTCCATGTTGACCCACGCGCTGATCGGCGACGAAGGCAGAACAATCGAACTTGGCTGGCAGGACGGAAGGCGCACTCGCTTTCACGCCATTTGGCTGCGCGACAATGCGCTCGACGACAAGACGCGCAGCGCCGGCAATGGCCAGCGGCTCGTCACCATCCTCGACATTCCGGCCGGCACGAGAATTGGCGCTGCTTCGGTCAAGGCCGGAGCACTGGAGATCAGCTTCGAACCGGAGGGAAAGACGGTCAGCTTTCCCGCCCAATGGCTGCGTGCAAATGCCTATGATCGCGACGAGACACGCCAGCCCGGTTGGACAGGCGATGTCATCCAGCGCTGGACCAGGGCGACGATGCAGAACTCGGTGCCGCGCGCCAGCTATCCGGCGGCCTTCCATGGCCGCGGTGTCCTGCGCGAATGGCTTTCGGCGGTGAGGACCTACGGCTTTGCGGTGATGGACGGGCTGCCGGCCGAATCCGGGGCGCTGTGCAAGGTTTCCGACCTGTTCGGCTACATCAGGGAAACCAATTACGGACGCTGGTTCGAGGTGCGCGCCGAGGTCAACCCGAACAACCTCGCCTACACCAATCTCGGCCTGCAGGCGCACACCGACAATCCCTATCGCGATCCGGTGCCGACACTGCAGATTCTGTCCTGCATCGAGAACACGGTGGAGGGTGGCGAATCCAGCGTCGTCGACGGTTTTGCCGTTGCCGCTGCCTTGCAGGCGGAAAACCCCGAAGGTTTTCGGCTGTTGAGCTCCCATGCGGCGCGGTTCGAATACGCAGGTTCGTCCGGCGTGCGGCTGCAGTCCAAACGGCCGATGATCGAGCTTGGACCCGACGGCGAACTGATCTGCATTCGTTTCAACAACCGCTCGCTGGCGCCGACCGTCGATGTGCCGTTCGCCGACATGGATCGTTACTACGCCGCCTACCGCCGCTTTGCCGAGCTGATCGAGGATCCGTCCTTCGAAGTGACCTTCAAGCTGGAACCGGGCCAGGCCTTCATCGTCGACAACACTCGCGTCATGCATGCCCGCAAGGCGTTTTCGGGCACCGGCAAGCGCTGGCTGCAGGGATGCTACGCAGACAAGGACGGCCTGTTGTCGACGCTCGCGGCGATCGAACACGGCTTCAAGGAGGCCGCGGAATGAGCAGCCAGGATCTGAACGCGGACACCATCGTCGAGTTCATCGCCGACATTTTCGAGCGCCGGGGTGCCGAATCCTATCTCGGCGAGCCGGTGACGATGTCCGAGCACATGCTGCAGGGAGCTTGGCTGGCGGAACAGGATCGAGCGCCCGAGGTGCTGGTGGCCGCCGCGCTGCTGCACGACATCGGCCACTACACCAGCGAGTTCGGCACCTATTCGCCCGACGATGTCGAAGACAAGCACCATGACGAGGCCGGCGGCGAGGTGTTGGCGCCGTTCTTCCCGCCGGTCATCGTCGAATGCGTCCGGCTGCATGTCGCCGCCAAGCGCTATCTCTGCGCCACGGACCCGACCTATTTCTCCAAGCTGTCGCCGGCTTCGGTTCACACCCTGTCGCTGCAGGGCGGACCGATGAGTGCCGACGAGGTGGCCGAGTTCCGCGAGAACCCGTTCCATGAGGAAGCGGTGCGGGTTCGCATCTGGGACGAGGGCGGCAAGGTCGCCAATATGCGGACACGGGCGTTTCGCGACTATGTGCCGTTGCTGCAGCGCGTCGTGCACGACTTCGCCAATCGCGCCTGACCAATCACCGGGAGGAGACAGCCATGTGCCTCTGCTTCGATGGCGGAAGCGCGGTAGCCCGGAGACCTGCCGCGAGTGTTCGGCAGACGAGTGTGCCATCGCCGACCAGCGGTGAGCCCGGCGGGCTCACTGCTGCCGTTTCGTTCGGTGTCGCCGAAGGCTCACCATCGTGATGCGGGGAATACGGGCTATCCCTTGTGATGGACCTCCTGCAATCCGTAGACCGGTGTGGGCAAGCCAACCTGTCTGGCCTTCAGTTGCAGCGCCAGATATTGCGAATAGTGGCGCGACTGATGGAGGTTGCCGCCATGGAACCACAGCGCCTCCTGCTGGGTCGGCTTCCACATGTTGCGCTGCTCGCCTTCCCAGGGGCCGGGATCCTTGGCGGTGTCGGAGCCAAGACCCCAGACCTTGCCGACCTTGTCCGCCACCTCCTGGGAAATGAGGTCCGCGGCCCAGCCGTTCATCGAGCCGTAGCCTGTGGCGTAGATCACGAGATCGGCCGGCAATTCGGTTCCATCGCCGAATTTGACCCCGGTTTGCGTCAGCTCCTCCACCGCCGCGCCTGGTCCGCTCTTGAGCTTGATCGAGCCGTCGATGACGAGATCGCAGGCGCCGACATCGATATAGTAGCCTGAACCGCGGCGCAGATATTTCATGAACAGACCCGAGCCGTCATCGCCCCAGTCGAGCAGGAAGCCAGCCTTTTCCAGATCCGCGTAGAAGTTGGCGTCGCGTTCCTTCATCTGCTGGTAAAGCGGAATCTGGAATTCGTGCAGGATGCGGTAGGGCAGGGAGGCGAAGATCAGGTCGGCCTTGCGCGTCGTCATGCCGCTCTCGACCGCTCGCTCCGAATAGAGCGCGCCGAGCCCGATATCCATCAGCGTGTCGGACTTGACGATGTGCGTGGAGGAACGCTGCACCATGGTGACGTCGGCGCCACCCTCCCAGAGAGCCGCGCAGATGTCGTGGGCGGAGTTGTTGGAGCCGATGACCACGACCTTCTTGCCGCGGTATTTGTCCGGGCCGGGATGGGTCGAGGAATGCTGCTGCTCGCCCTTGAAGATGTCCTGGCCCTTGTATTTCGGCCAGTTCGCCTTGCCGGACATGCCGGTGGCCAGCACCAACTGCTTGGGCTTGAGGACGATCTCTTCGCCGTCGCGTTCGACCACGACGGTCCATTCCTTGGCCTTCTCGTCGTATTTCGCGGATTTCGCCGAGGTGGAGGACCAGTAGTTCAGCTCCATCACCTTCGTGTACATCTCGAGCCAGTCGCCGATCTTGTCCTTGGGCGCGAAGACCGGCCAGTTCTTTGGGAAGTCGATATAGGGCAGATGGTCGTACCAGACCGGATCGTGCAGGCAGAGCGACTTGTAGCGCTTGCGCCAGGAATCGCCGGGGCGCTCGTTCTTCTCGATGATGATGGCTGAAACGCCGAGCTGGCGCAGGCGCGCGCCGAGCGCGATGCCGCCCTGGCCGCCGCCGATGATCACGACATAGGGCTGCTTGCTGCGGCCGAGTTCGGCGAGTTCATCGTCACGCTCCTCGCGCCAGGATTTCCTGTCCTTGCCGTGGCCGTGCTTGGCGCCGAGCGGCCGGGTGAAGCCCGCCTTCTCCTCATGGCCCTTGAGTTCGGCCATGCTGGTGAGCAAGGTCCAGATCAGCTCGCCCTTGAACCGCACCAGGCCGAAACCGCGCGCCACCTCGGTCTCGAAGGTGATCCAGGCGGTGATGACGCCGCCCGCCTCGGTCGCCTCCTCGCCTTCGGCCACTTTCCAGTTGCCCGGCCGGGTCTCAGCCAGCGTTGCCTTCAGCATGTCGCGGACCTGGTCCTGGCCCTCCATCGTCCTCAGGTTCCAGGTGAAGGTGACGAGGTCGCGCCAGTAGCAATCCGCCTGGAAACAGTTGACCGCCGCGTCGATGTCGCCGGTATCCAGCGCCTTGCCAAACTTGTCGAGCAGCGCTTGCGCCTTCGTTGTGGGTGTTCTCTCGAGCATGGTTTCTCCTCCAGTTGTCAGGTTCATGGCGCCTCCTCCAGGCGCCAGATGGTGCCTCAGGCCATCGCAAAGGGCATGCCAACCACGCTGCACGGTAGAAATCGTAGTGAAATCAGTCCGGCCCAACGAATTCCGGTATTGCGGGCCGTTGCGGCGGTGTTGCGTGCGCCATGGTACGCCACAGTCGATGCAACACCAGACCGTGAGCCCATAAAGACCGAGATTCGGATGAATCGCGGCCTGTCCACTTCTTGCGATCGGGGGGCAGGCCCGTCAGAGCGCTATTTTAGCGGCAGAAACAATTCCACGACGACGTCATGCACCGGCACGTTCGGGAAGAATGAAAAGTGTCGTCGGCAATAGATCGGGAAGTCACGCGCTTCCTCGCCGCTGGCAGGGAGCCAGTCGCGATAGAGGTAGAGCGCGGCGGGTTCCAGATTGTGGGTATTGTGGACGACGCGCAACACCGCGCAGCGTCCGCCAGGGATCACACCAGCCTTCATCTGCTCGTCATCGGCATCGATCGGCTGGTCGGTCCCGACGCACAGGTCCATGCTGTAATCGGCTGGAACCGCGGGAATTCTCTCGGAACGGAAGATGTTGAAGGTCGGGCTCGTCTCGGGCGACAGGCCAGCAGCCTTGCGCCAGGTGATGAACCGCTGGATAGTGTCGCCGAGTGTCGCGCGGTCACCTCGATGCTCCATGATCGCCACCGGCGTTGGAGGCCTATCGCGGATCGTGACGTCGTCTTGTTCATAGGTAATCTGCATGAGCTTGCTCCTTGCGTTGTCCAAGGGCCCGAAGGCCGCAAGCCACGGTGCCCAGTCCGGCGACTTCCGGAATGATGAAGGCGATTGCCCGAACCGTTGCCGAAAGGCGCGGGCGAAGGCGTCCGGTGCATCGTAACCGGCATCCATCGCTATCTCCGTGACGCTCTGGGCCTCGTTCGAGGCCAGCCGGTGCGAAGCACGCTTCATACGGGCAAGCTGGACATAGCGATGCACCGACAACCCGAAGGTCGCCGTGAACTGCCGGTGGAAATGGTATTTGGAAAATGCCGCGATGCCGCTCAACGCGTCCAGGTCCAGATTGCCGTCCAAATGCTGGTCGATGTGATCCAGCACGCGTTGCATCCGGGCATGGTAGTTTTGAAGCGACGCCTTCATCGTTCCGTTCTCCGTGGCAGCACCAAATATGGGCAGGCAGACCTGAAGCGCTCGACCGATCTTGCGGTTTTGTCACAGGTCGCAGAACGGCGCCAAGGACCGTTTACGAGCGGGTCTACAGCCTAGTTGGGAGCATCGACCCGCAGCCGCTTCATGCGGCGATGCACCGTCGTGCAGTCGCCGCCGAGGCGCCGCGCCGCCTCGGAGATGTCCCAGCCGGCGGCTACGAGAGTATCCATCGGCGACGCGCGCTCATCCTCGGGGGGATGGAGCACGCGGCGCTGCCAGTCGGGCGGCCGGGGCAGGCGGCGTCGCATGGTGGGTCGATGGGATGGGCTCAACTGTACTAGGTAGCGCGTAGCGAAGCCCCATCTCACAGGCGAGTGAATTCGCATCATCCCCCATTGACGACCCCGCGAGTTCGCCTTTATGGTCCGCCACCATGAAAACGGCACTCATTCTCGTAGGAAGGCGCGTGGGCAAGGCGGTGTAACCGCCGGGCGAAGACCTCCCATGCGCACCACACAGGCTCCCTCGGGGGCCTTTTTTATTGCCTGAAACACGACTAAACGACCAGCAACGCCCAAATGGCGACAGTACGGGATCAGACCGATGAGCAATGGACAGAACGAGCGGCGCGAAATGGCAAGTAGGGAAATGACTGGCGCCGAAATGGTGGTGCAGGCGCTGAAGGACAATGGCGTCAAGCATGTCTTCGGCTATCCGGGCGGCGCCGTTCTCCCGATCTACGACGAGATTTTCCAGCAGGACGAGGTCGAGCACATTCTCGTGCGGCACGAACAGGGCGCCGGCCACGCCGCCGAGGGCTATGCGCGGTCGACCGGCAAGGCCGGCGTCATGCTGGTGACATCAGGCCCCGGCGCCACCAATGCGGTGACGCCGCTGCAGGACGCGCTGATGGACTCGATCCCGCTGGTCTGCCTGACCGGCCAGGTGCCGACTTCGCTGATCGGCTCCGACGCGTTCCAGGAATGCGACACGGTCGGCATCACGCGGCCCTGCACCAAGCACAACTGGCTGGTGAAGGACGTCAACGAACTCGCCGCGACCATCCACGAGGCCTTCCATGTCGCGACGACCGGCCGTCCCGGCCCGGTGGTGGTCGACATCCCGAAGGATGTGCAGTTCGCCAAGGGCTTTTATGTCCCGCCGCAGATCGCGCCGCGCACCAGCTACCAGCCGAAGGTCAAGGGCGACCTGGAGAAGATCAAGGCCGCGGTCGAACTGATGGCCACCGCCAGGAAGCCGGTCATCTATTCGGGTGGCGGCGTCGTCAATTCCGGCGCGGAAGCGAGCCATCTCCTGCGCGAACTGGTGGACCTGACAGGTTTCCCGATCACCTCGACGCTGATGGGTCTCGGCGCCTATCCGGCTTCGGGCAAGAACTGGCTGGGCATGCTGGGCATGCACGGCACCTACGAAGCCAACATGGCCATGCATGATTGCGACGTGATGCTCTGCATCGGCGCGCGTTTCGACGACCGTATCACCGGCAGGCTGAATGCCTTCTCGCCGAATTCGCGAAAAATCCATATCGATATCGATCCGTCCTCGATCAACAAGAACGTCCACACCGAAGTGCCTATCATCGGCGATGTCGGCCGGGTGCTGGAAGACATGGTGCGGCTGTGGCGGGCAACCGCCAAGACCGACAAGAAGGCGCTCTATCCCTGGTGGGAGCAGATCGCCAAATGGCGCGCGCGCGATTCACTCGCCTTCAAGATGAACAACGACGTGATCATGCCGCAATACGCCATCCAGCGGCTCTATGAACTGACCAAGAACATGGACACCTACATCACCACCGAGGTCGGCCAGCATCAGATGTGGGCGGCGCAGCACTATCATTTCGAGAAGCCGAACCGCTGGATGACGTCGGGCGGGCTGGGCACGATGGGTTACGGCTTGCCGGCGGCACTCGGCGTGCAGATCGCGCATCCCGATGCACTGGTCGTCGACATTGCCGGCGACGCCTCGGTGCAGATGACCATGCAGGAGATGAGTGCCGCCGTGCAGCACGACGCACCGATCAAGATCTTCATCCTCAACAACCAGTATATGGGCATGGTGCGGCAGTGGCAGCAGCTGCTGCACGGCAACCGGCTGTCGCATTCCTACACCGAGGCGATGCCGGACTTCGTCAAGCTGGCCGAGGCCTATGGCGGCCACGGCATTCGCTGCGACAAGCCCGACGAACTGGACGACGCGATCAAGGAGATGATCTCGGTCAGGAAGCCGGTGCTGTTCGACTGCCGCGTGGCGACACTCGCCAACTGCTTCCCGATGATCCCTTCGGGCAAGGCGCACAACGAGATGCTTTTGCCCGACGAGGCGACCGACGAGGCCGTGGCCAATGCCATCGACGCCAAGGGCCGGGAACTGGTGTAGACGACGAGCCAAGGCAGGGCTTGTCAAAAAAAGCCGTGCGAAAACAGATAATTAGATCCAGAATTTGAGATTCATGTCATGAACGCACAGCACCTTCAACCCACCGGTTCCGCCTACTTCATCGCCAAGGAAACGGAACGGCCGGAAAACCACACGCTTTCCGTGCTGGTCGACAACGAACCGGGCGTGCTTGCCCGGGTCATCGGCCTGTTTTCCGGGCGTGGCTACAACATCGAGAGCCTGACCGTCTCGGAGACCGAGCATGAAAAACACCTGTCGCGCATCACTATCGTGACGCGCGGCACGCCGCATGTGCTGGAGCAGATCAAGCATCAGCTCGAGCGCATCGTGCCGGTGCACCGCGTGGTCGATCTCACCGTGCGTTCGCACGAGTTCGGGCAGGAGCGGCCGCTGGAGCGGGAACTGGCGCTGGTCAAGGTTGCCGGTACCGGCGAGGCCCGCGTCGAGGCGCTGCGCCTCGCCGACGCCTTCCGCGCCAGCGTCATCGACGCCAACACCGAGCATTTCATCTTCGAGATCACCGGCAAGGGGTCCAAGCTCGACCAGTTCATCGCCATCATGAAGCCGCTCGGCCTGGTCGAGATCTGCCGTACCGGCGTGGCGGCGATGAACCGCGGCCCGCAGGGGATGTAGCCGACTTAATCCATCCGAATTTTCCACGAGTGCAGGACTGGCGTGACCAACGGTCGGCACTGGCTTTTGTGCAGCCGTCGGAAAGAGACAATAGTACTGACATATCTGGGAGGATATCATGTCCCTCGACGCATTCCTCGCACTGCTTGTCTACGCCTTCGTGACCTCGATCACGCCAGGGCCGAACAACCTTATGCTGCTGGCATCAGGCGTGAATTTTGGACTGGTCAGAAGCGTGCCGCACATGCTGGGCATCAGTATCGGGTTTCTTGTGCTGCTCCTGGCCGTCGGGCTCGGCCTGGGGGCGGTGCTGACCGCGTTTCCCGCGCTGCACACCGGGCTGAAGATCGCCGGTGCCGTCTATCTGCTCTACCTTGCCTGGAAGATCGCCATGTCGCGCTCGCTCAGCGGCAAAGGCGAGACGGATGCGCGACCGATGCGGTTCATCGATGCAGCGGCTTTCCAATGGGTCAATCCCAAGGCCTGGGTGATGGCCATCACCGCGATGGCCGTCTACACCAATCCCGAGCGACCATTCCTGTCCGTCATTCTGATTGGCATGGCTTTCACCGTGGTCAACCTTCCCAGCGTCTCGGTTTGGGCTGGATTCGGCACGGCGTTGCGCGGTTTCCTTTCGGATCCGGTGCGGCTGAAATGGTTCAACATCGCCATGGGCGCGCTGCTGGCGGCGACGCTTTGGCCGATGTTGCGGTAAGTTAAAGCCTTCAAAGCGCGGCACGCGCGTTCTGTAAATTCTGGTTCACATCTGCTTTGACTGTTTGTGAACTATGGATTACAAGCGATCCATGATTGAAGTCCGGAAAACAGCTGAATTCGTCGGCTGGTTCAAGTCCCTCAAGGATGTCCGCGCCAAGGCTCGCATTCAGATTCGGATCGATCGCGTCGAGCTTGGCAACCTTGGCGATGCCAAGTTTTTCGATGGCATCGGCGAATTGCGGGTCGACTATGGTCCGGGCTATCGCATCTATTTCGTCAAAGCGAGCAACACGATCATCATCCTGCTCTGCGGCGGCGACAAGTCATCACAAAAGGCCGACATCAAGAAGGCCATTGGCATGACGAAGGAGGTCAAATGACCATCGAAACCACCAAATGGGACGCTTCAGAATTCCTCGACGGCGAGGAGGCAATCTTAGCCTATATCGAAGCGGCCTTCGAAGACGGCGATCCCGCCCTTATCACCCATGCGCTCGGCAACGTGGCCAGGGCTCGGGGCATGACATCCATTGCCAAAGACGCTGGCGTGACGCGCGAGGCGCTGTACAAGGCTCTAAGCGACAAGGGCGATCCCAAGCTTTCAACCCTGCTCGGCGTCATGAAGGCGCTCGGGCTCAGATTGACGGCCGAGCCCGCACCAAGGGACAATCCTGCCGGGGCACGCCTCGCAGGCTAACTCGCCACAAAGGCGATGCAACCACGTGGCGTCTGCTGGCTTCGACGGGGTGGCTTGCCCAGTCACTCACGGCGGCCGGACGAAGTGCGTGATCTCGTCTCCCAACGCTGAATGTGTCCTGTTAGCCCGGCGGCACAGCTATTGTGCAGTGCACATTAAATCTTCGTAATGCCGTGTTTTGGCCCTTTTCCGACAAACCCGCGTCCTATCTATTCGGCGAAATCGCGGCAATGAGCCGTGAATTGCGCTAGAATACGACCACCTGGCTATGGCGTGTCGAACGGAGAGGTCTTTTGTCGATGCGTGGAAAAGTCATTCTGTCGTTGCTGGCGGTCGCCTGTGCGGGTGCGGCCTGGCTCTATCTGTCGCCGGACGCGCTGAACAAGGCTCAGCAGATCATCGGCACGAAGCAGGTCGCCGCGACAGACAAGCCGGCGGCCGACAAGGCGGGCGGCGGCAAACAGGGCGGTGGCGGCAATGGTGCCCGTTCGACCTCTATCGTTTCGGCGACGGCAACGACGGCTGACTTTCCGGTCCGCCGCTATGCCATCGGCTTCGTCTCCTCTCCGGCCGTGGTCAACATCAACGCGCGTGTCTCCAGCCAGATCGTGTCGATCGACGTCAAGGACGGGCAGATGGTGAAGGCAGGCGACCTCCTGTTCTCGCTCGACGACCGGGCGCTGAAGGCTCAACTCGCCAAGGACCAGGCAGCGCTTGCCAAGGACCAGGCGCTGCTTGCCAGCTCGAATTCCGACCTTCAGCGCGCCAAGGACCTCGTCGCCAAGCAGGCCGGTACGCAGCAGACCTACGACCAGGCCGTTGCCGCGCAGAAAGCGGCGGCGGCCACCGTCGATGCCGACAAGGCAACGATCGACGCGGACAATGTCCAGCTTGGCTTTGCCGCCATCGCCGCGCCGATCGCCGGCAGGCTGGGAGCGGTGAATGTCGCCGTCGGCGACCTCGTGACTGTCAGCAACGGCAACAGCAGCACGGCGACGCCACTGGTGACCATTACCCAGATGGACCCCTTGCAGGTCAACTTCAATCTGCCGGAAAGCAACCTTGCGCTGCTGCACAAGGCGCTTGCCAATCCACAGCAGAACGCGGTGACGTTGACCCAAAGCGGCGACCCGACGCCGATCGGCAAGGGTACGCTCGATTTCGTCGATTCCAGCGTCGACACCGCGTCGGGCACGATCGCCACACGGGCAAGCATTCCCAATGCCGATCTTTCCTTGTGGCCCGGCCAGTATGTGAATGTCGTCCTTGACGCCGGCATCATGCCGCAGATGACCTCGGTTCCGACCGTCGCGGTCCAGCCCAGCCAGAAGGGACCGTTCGTCTATGTGGTCAAGCCGGACAACACCGTCGAGATGCGGCCAGTGCAGGTGGCGCTGACCGAAGGCCAAAACAGCGCCATCAGCCAGGGGCTGAAAAGCGGCGAGAAGGTTGTCACCGAAGGCCAGACAAAGCTGAAGGACGGCGCCGCAGTGCATGAAGGCAAGGAAGCCGCGCCCAAGGTCGCCCAGGCGAACAACGCCGGCGAGGCAGGCCAATGATCTCCGAATTCTGCATCCGCAGGCCAGTCGCCACCCTTCTGATGTCGTTCGCCCTCGTGCTGGGCGGGCTGTTCGCGTACAAATTCCTGCCGGTCGCCGCATTGCCGAGCGCCGAATTTCCGGTGGTCAACGTCTCGGCCTCGCTGCCTGGCGCGTCGCCGGAAACCATGGCCACATCGGTGGCGACGCCGCTGATCAAGCAGTTCGCCACCATCGCCGGCATCGATTCCATCTCGACCACCAACGCACTCGGCCAGACCTCGATCGCCATCCAATTCGTCCTCAACCGGAATATCGATGCGGCCGCGGCCGACGTGCAAGCCGCGATCGCGCGCACCCAGAAATCACTGCCGCCGCAGATGACGTCGCCGCCGAGCTATCGGAAGGTCAATCCGGCCGATGCGCCTATCCTGCTGATGTCGCTGGTCAGCGATACGGTTCCGCTGACCGACCTCGATGCCTTCGCCGAAAACGTCATCTCGCCGTCGCTGTCGACCATCGACGGCGTCGCGCAGGTGTCGATCTTCGGCCAGCAGAAATACGCGGTGCGCATCCAGATCGATCCGACCGCGCTTGCCGCGCGGGGCATTTCTATCGATCAGCTGCAAGCGGCTGTGGCTTCGGCCAACAGCAACACGCCGCTCGGCGTGCTGCAGAACAACAAGCAGCAACTGACCATCACCGCCAACACGCAGCTTACCGATGCGGCCGGCTTCTCCAACCTCATCATCGCCACCAAGAACGGTCATCCGGTGCGGCTGGGCGAGGTGACCCGTGTCGTCGATTCGGTGCAGACCACCACGACCGCGAGCTGGTACGACGGTACCCGCGCGATCATCATGGCCGTGCAGCGCCAGCCCGACGCCAATACGGTCGATGTCGTCGACAAGGTCAAGGCTATGCTGCCGTCCTTCAAGGACCAGATGCCGGCCGCTGCCCAGATCAAGCTGCTCAACGACCGCTCGAGCTCGATCCGTCAGGCCGTCGACGACGTGCAGTTCACGCTGCTGTTGACCATCGCGCTGGTGGTCCTGGTGATCTTCGTGTTCCTGCGCCGGGTGACGGCGACCATCATCCCGGCCGTGGCGGTGCCGATCTCGCTGATCGCTACGCTCGGCGCGATGTTCCTGTTCGGCTTTTCCATCGACAACATCTCGCTGATGGGCCTGACGCTCGCCGTCGGCCTCGTCGTCGACGATGCCATCGTGATGCTCGAAAACATCTTCCGCCACATGGAAGAGGACGGGCTGTCGGCCTTCGATGCGTCGCTGAAGGGAGCGCGCGAGATCGGCTTCACCATCATCTCGATCTCGATCTCGCTGGTGGCGGTGTTCATCCCGGTGCTCCTGATGGGCGGCGTGATCGGGCGCATCTTCAACGAGTTCGCCGTCGTGGTGACCGTCGCCATCCTGGCCTCGATGTTCGTGTCGCTGACGCTGACGCCGATGCTATGCTCGCGGCTGCTGTCGGTGACCAAGGCCGACCGCGAGGCGCACGGCGCCGGCCACAAGCGCGATTTCATCACGCGCGGCTATGACTGGATCCTGAGCTTCTGCCTACGGCACACCTTCCTGGTGTTCCTCGTCTTCATCGGCACCGCGGCAGCCTCGGTGTGGCTGATCGAGGTCTCGCCGAAGGGCTTCTTCCCGCAGGAGGATATCGGCCAGATTTCGGTGACCACGATCGCGCGCCAGGACATTTCGTTCGACGCCATGGCCAAGCTGCAAGGGCAGGTGGCCAGCGTGTTCTCGAAGTCGCCCTATGTCGACCATGTGGCGTGGTCGGCGGGCAGTGGCAACAATGCCCTCAACCAGGGGCAGCTCTTCGTCCAGCTCAAGGGCAAGGACCAGCGTCCCGATATCGAGAAGGTGCTTTCGGACCTGCGCAAGCAACTGGCCGGCGTGGCGGGCATCGAGACCTACATGCAGCCGGTGCAGAATCTGCGGCTCGGTTCGCGGTCGTCGGCCAGTGCCTACCAGCTCGTGGTTCAGGGCCTCGATACCGGACAGACCGATATCTGGGCACAGAAGATGAATGACGCGATGGCGGCTGACCATGCGACCTTCGCCGATGTCACCAGCGACCTGCAGAACAATGCGCTGCAGGCGTCGCTGGTGGTGGATCGCGACAAGGCCGCGCAGCTCGGCATCGATACCGACACGCTCCGCTCGGCCCTTTATGGCGGGTTCGGCACCGACCAGGTTTCAACGATCTTCGGCTCGGCCGACAGCTACGAAGTCATCACCGAACTCGATCCCAAGATCGAATGGTCGCCGGAGCGGATGCTCGCCATCCAGATGCGGACGGCGAGCGGCAGCCTGGTGCCGCTCGGCGCCTTCGCCCGGGTCGACCGCACGGCCGGCGCCTTGACGGTCAATCAGCTCGGCCAGCTTCCGGCCGTGACCATCTCCTACAACCTGCCGCAGGGCGTGGCCCTGGGCGACAGTGTGAAACGCATCGACGCGCTGAAAGAGCAGATCGGCATGCCGACGGCAATCTCTACTACGTTCGCCGGCACGGCCAAGACCTTCCAGGATTCGCTCGCCAACCAGGGCCTGCTGGTCGGCGGCGCTATCCTGACCATCTATATCGTGCTCGGCATTCTGTATGAGAGCTTCATCCATCCGCTCACCATCTTGACGGGCCTGCCGTCGGCTGTGCTCGGGGCGGTTGTCGCCTTGCGCTTCGCCGGCATGGATCTGTCCGTCATCGCGGTGATCGGCATCCTGATGCTGATCGGCATCGTCAAGAAGAACGGCATCATGATGGTCGATGTCGCGCTTGAACTGCGACGAGAAGGCATGTCGGCCACCGACTCCATCCACAAGGCCTGCCTGATGCGATTCAGGCCGATCATGATGACGACGCTGGCAGCACTGATGGGCACGTTCCCGATCGCGCTCGGCACCGGCGCCAGCGCGGAACTTCGCCAGCCGCTGGGCGTAGCCGTCGTGGGCGGCTTGCTCGCTTCGCAAGCGCTGACTTTGTTCGTGACGCCGGTGATCTATGTCTACATGGAGAATTTCTCAGGCTGGCTGGTCGGGCTCATGCCGAAGCGCAAAGCCGAGTTGCATCTGGTCGAAGAGGGCGATCAGCCTTCGCTGTTCGGCACCAATGACGACATCCCGGGCGAGCCACAGAAGACGGCCGCCGAGTAGCGGGCGGACAAAGCTCCGGTCCCTGTTGGCCCAAGCCATGGAGCTTGCGGCCGGCGGGTCGGAACCGTAATTTGCGGCCATGTCCCACGATCATGACCACGACAACGAACTCGATCCGTTTGCCGCGCGGGTGCGGGCGCTGGAAACCATCCTGACCCGCAAGGGGCTGATCGATCCGGCCGCGATCGACGTCATCGTCGATACCTACGAGACGAAGATCGGCCCGCGCAACGGTGCCAGGGTGGTGGCCAAGGCCTGGAGCGATCCCGCCTTTGCCGAGTGGCTGAAGCGCGATGCGACGCGGGCAATCGAATCGCTGAGCTATACCGGCCGGCAAGGCGAGCACATGCAGGCGGTGTTCAACACCGTGGACACCCACAACCTCGTCGTCTGCACGCTGTGCTCCTGTTATCCGTGGTCGGTGCTTGGCTTGCCGCCGGTGTGGTACAAGGCGCCGCCCTATCGGTCGCGCGCGGTGATCGATCCGCGCGGCGTGCTCGAGGAATTCGGGCTGGTGCTGCCGGCCGGGACGAAGATACGCGTCTGGGATTCGACGGCGGAACTGCGCTATCTCGTCGTGCCAATGCGGCCGGAGGGCACCGAAGGCTGGAGCGAGGAGCGGCTGGCGGAACTGGTGAGCCGCGATGCCATGATCGGCACCGCGCTGGCGAGTCAACGGGCATGAACGGGCCGCAAGATCTCGGCGGACAGATGGGGTTCGGGCCGATAGCGCCCGAAAAGGATGAACCCTATTTCCATGCTCCGTGGGAGCGGCGGGCGCTCGGCGTGACGCTCTGCGCTGGCGGCATGGGCGCCTGGAACATCGACGAGAGCCGGCACGCGCGGGAATCGCTGCATCCGGCCGACTATTACAGCTCCAGCTACTATCAGATCTGGATCAAGGCACTGGAGATCCTGCTTAAGCGGCATGGTTTCGTCAGCGAGCGGGACCTCAGGGTAGGCGAGGCGATCGATCCGGCGGCGACTCCGAAACGGGTGCTGAAGGCGGAAAACGTTCCGGCCGTGCTGGCCAAGGGCGGTCCGTGTGACCGGCCGGTCGAGACAGTGCCGCGCTTCAAGGCTGGTGATTCGGTGCGGACCAAAAACTTCAATCCGACCGGCCATACCAGGCTGCCGCGCTATGCGCGCGACAAGAACGGGACGATCGAGGCCGTGCGCGACGGCTTCGTCTTCCCCGACAGCAATGCGCATGGGCAGGGCGAGAATCCGCAGTGGGTCTATACCGTGGTTTTCGACGGCACGGAAATCTGGGGCGAGGGCGCCGACCCGACACTGACCGTCTCGATCGACGCCTGGGAGAGTTATCTTGAGCCGGCGTGAGGCGAAAAGGCCTGCCGCCGGTTTGCCCGCCGGCCTCGACGCACCGGTTTTCGCCGAGCCATGGCAGGCCGAAGCCTTCGCCATGACGGTGGCGCTGCACGACAAGGGCCTGTTTTCGTGGAGCGAGTGGGCGGATGCCCTGTCCGCCGAGGTGAAAAAGCCAGATGCCGCGGCGGACGGCCATGATTACTACGAGCATTGGCTGGCGGCGCTTGAAACCCTGCTTGCTTCCAAGGGGCTGGCCGCCAAGCCTGACGTCGATGCGATGGCGCGGGCCTGGGAGCGCGCCGCGCACGCCACGCCGCATGGCAAGCCGATCCTGCTGGAGAACGACCCGCGCGCTGCCAACTGAATGCAGGCTGTTTCGTTCCCTTTACGTTCTTGCTTGCGGCTGATAGCCTGGAACCAGGGGGGAGTTCGCCACCAGCTATGTCGATGGTGGTGACGGCTATCTTGTGTTTGCCTCGCGAATCCGGTCACACGATCAGATGGAATTTTCACCCCAACAGGATGAGGCGCTGCAAGCGGTCGCCCGCTGGCTGAAGACCGGCAAGCCGCAGTTGTTCCGGCTGTTCGGCTATGCCGGTACCGGCAAGACGACGCTGGCGCGCTATTTCGCCGAGCATGTCGACGGCCAGGTGCAGTTCGCCGCCTTCACCGGCAAGGCGGCGCAAGTGCTGCGCTCCAAGGGGGCGGTCAACGCCCGCACCATCCATTCGCTGATCTACCGGCCCAAGGGCGAGGAATCGGTGGCTGACGAGGTGACCGGCAAGACGTCGATGTCGCCGACCTTTTCGCTCAACCGACAGAGCCCGATCTCACGCGCGAAACTGGTCGTCATCGACGAATGCTCGATGGTCGACGAACAGCTCGGCCGCGACCTGATGAGTTTCGGCACGCCGATCCTGGTGCTGGGCGATCCCGGCCAGTTGCCGCCGATCTCGGGCGGCGGCTTCTTCACCGATCACGAGCCCGACTTTCTGCTGACCGAGATCCACCGGCAGGCGCGCGACAATCCGATCCTGCGGCTGGCGCTCGATGTGCGCGAGGGCCGCGAATTCATGCGCGGCGACTATGGCAGCGCGCAGGTGATCGGCAAGGAAGACGTCAACCAGGAACTGGTGCTGAGGGCTGATCAGGTGCTGGTCGGCACCAACCGGACGCGGCGGCGCTATAACCAGCGCCTGCGCGAGTTGAAGGGCTTCAATGCCGATTATCCACAAGCGGGCGACAAGCTGGTGTGCCTGCGCAACGACCCCGCCAAGGGCCTGCTCAACGGCTCGCTGTGGAAGGTGATGACCTCGTCGCGCGAGACGGTGAAGCCCGGCATCAACCTTCTGGTGTCGCCCGAAGAGGACGATCCGGATCGCGGTGTCGCCAAGATCAAGCTGCTCAAGTCGGCGTTCGAGGATCCGGACGCCGAAATCCCCTGGCAGCAGAAGAAGCGCTTCGACGATTTCGACTATGGCTATGCGCTGACCGTGCACAAGGCGCAGGGTTCGCAGTGGAACGAGATCGTGCTGTTCGACGAAAGCTGGGCCTTCAAGGAAACGCGCCAGCGTTGGCTTTATACAGCCATCACCCGGGCTGCTGAACGACTGACCATCGTCAGATAGAAGGGATTGGCGTCAGATAGAAGGGGGTCGGCGGGTAGGTGGAAAACCGTTCATCCTCTTTCTGGAGCGGCCGTGGCCTCCTGCCCCGTCGGTCGCGCCCCGAGCCATTCCCAGGCAGCAGCTTCGTCCTCGATCTTGAAATGCCTGAATTCGACGGGCGACGAAGCGGGCAAGGCGCGCCGTGCGTTCGGCGTCCAGTCAGGGGCGCCGATCGCCGCGCAACGGCCAATATGTTCCAATGCGTGGACGGCACCCTTCTTGATGGTCTCATCGGAGATGTCGGCCCAGTCGACGCCCTCGTGATCGACTATGCGCACGGCCACGTCGATTCTCTGATGGAGCAAGTAGGCCGCCTCGAGCAGGCCAAACAGGTTCTCGGCATCGGCGGCCGAGACATGGCCGACCACATCGATGGCAAAGAGGTCGTCGCGGCTGGTCTCGATGCGGCGGATCGCCGGCACGGATTGGAGGAAATTCAAGGTAGCGCCTCCTTGTCGTGGAGTATGTTGGTCTTCTGGAACACCGGAAAGGCCCTATCTGTTCCCGTTAAAGACGCTATAGATGCGCCGTCTCAAATGCGCCGTGCCGGAACGAATGAGCGTGGCGCGCCTCGATAGCCTGTTTCACGGACGCCAGCCCATGCCCGCCAAGCTTTCCGTCAACCTCAACGCCATCGCCATGCTGCGCAACCGGCGCGACCTGCCATGGCCCAGCGTAATCGGCGTCGGCCGCCTTGCCCTTGCCGCCGGAGCGCATGGGCTGACGGTGCATCCGCGCCCCGACGAACGTCACACCCGGCATTCCGACCTGCCCGAGATCAGGGCGCTGATCGACGACGAGTTCCCGCAGGCGGAATTCAACATCGAGGGCTACCCAAACGAGGATTTCCTGGCGCTTGTGGAGAAGCACCAGCCTGAGCAGGTGACGCTGGTGCCCGACGATCCGGCACAGGCAACCTCCGACCACGGCTGGAACTTCATCGCCGATGCGGCGTTCCTGGCGCCGATCGTCAAGCGTCTGAAGAAGGGCGGTTTCAGGGTCTCGCTGTTTTCCGACGCCGATCCCGCCGGCGTAGGGGCTGCGCGCGATACGGGCGCCGATCGTATCGAACTTTATACTGGCCCTTATGGCAGCTACCATTCCGATTCCGGTAAGGCGGCCAAGGAATTGGAAAGGCTGGGAAAAACCGCTGACGTGGCATTTGCCGCCGGCCTCCAGGTCAATGCCGGGCACGATCTGACGGTGGCCAATCTGCCCGCGCTGGCAAAGCGCATTCCGGCATTGGCCGAAGTGTCGATCGGACATGGGTTGACAGCCGACGCATTGGAGTATGGCATGGCCGGCACGGTGGGGCGGTTTCTCAGGGCTTGCGGCTGGTAGGGGTAATGCTTCGTATTGGTATGGCAGCCATCGCGTGCATTTGATAGTTTATCGCCGCATGCATAGAGCACCGCGCGCTTGTCGGAGAGTGGTCGATGGCCCTTGCCAATAGCGGGAGCGAGGCTGAAACCGTCGAGCAATCGAGCCATGCCGCGGTCGAGCAGCACAGCACCAAGGTTCTGATGCTGGGCGCGCTCGGTGTCGTCTATGGCGACATAGGCACGAGTCCGATCTACGCCTTCCGAGAGGCGCTTCACGCTTCGCCCGGCATCGCAACGCGCGTTCACGTGCTTGGCGTGCTGTCGCTGATCGTCTGGGCGCTGACGATCATCGTGACCATCAAATACGTCGCCTTCGTGCTTCGTGCCGACAACAAGGGCGAAGGCGGCACGCTGTCACTGATGTCGTTGGCACGCAGCGCCTATCCCAAAGGCGCCCGGCTGATCCTTGTGATCGGCCTTTGCGGCGCGGCGCTGTTTTTCGGCGATTCGATCATAACGCCGGCCATCTCGGTGCTGTCGGCGGTCGAAGGCCTGACGGTGGTGACCCCGACGCTGGACGCCTATGTCGTGCCGGTCACACTGGTCATCCTTGCCATCCTGTTTTCCGTGCAGCGCTTCGGCACGGGAAAGGTGGCGGCGGTGTTCGGGCCGGTGACGGCGCTGTGGTTCCTGGCCATCGGCGTTGCGGGCATCTATCACTTGATGGATGACCCATCGATCCTGCTGGCCATCAATCCCTATTACGCGGTCGCCTATCTGGCCAGCACGCCCACCGCCGCCTTCGTCACAGTCGGCGCTGTCTTCCTGGCAGTGACCGGGGCCGAGGCGCTCTACGTGGATCTCGGCCATTTCGGACGCAGGCCGATCGTGCTGGCATGGTTTTCCGTGGTGTTTCCCTGCCTGCTGCTCAACTATTTCGGGCAGGGCGCGTTTGTGCTCGCCCATGGCGGAAAACCGACCAATCCGTTCTTCGAGATGCTGCCAGACTGGGCGCTGATGCCGATGGTGGGACTTGCAACGGCGGCTACCGTCATCGCCAGCCAGGCGGTCATCTCAGGGGCTTTTTCGCTCACCCGCCAGGCGGTGCAGCTCAATCTTCTGCCACGCATCGAGGTGCAGCATACGTCGGAAATGCAGTCCGGGCAGATCTACATGCCGCGCGTCAACCTTCTTATTGCGTTGGGGGTGATGCTGCTGGTGGTCGGTTTCGGCGGTTCGAGTTCGCTGGCTTCCGCCTATGGCATCTCGGTGACCGGCGAAATGTTGATGACGACGATCCTGCTGTTCGTGGTGATGCGCAAGATGTGGAAATGGAAGCTGGCGCTCGCCCTGGCGCTAACCTTGCTGTTCGGCATCATCGACAGCGGCTTCTTCCTGGCCAACGTCGTGAAGATCGTGGAAGGCGGCTGGGTCTCGATCACCGTTGCCTGCCTGATGGGGCTGATCATGTGGACGTGGATACGCGGCACCCGCTATCTCTTCGACAAGACGCGCCGCAACGAGATCCCGCTCAATTTTCTTGCAGGCAATCTGCTGAAGAAGAAGCCGCAGCTCGTCTCGGGCACCGCGGTGTTCCTGACCAGCGATCCGCTCAGCGCGCCGACCGCCTTGATGCACAGCCTGAAGCACTA